>CAYMHJ010000113.1:0-12143 GCA_964390165.1 uncultured Prosthecobacter sp.
GACGCTCTGTTTAAAAAGGTCGGCCAGAGCCTCGGGCAGGCGCTCAAAGTTGCGCCGCGCCGGCAGATGAGTGCTGGTGGTGGTGCGGTAAAAAACGTCGCCTGGGTGTGGTCATCACCACAGGGGATCGCCTTGCTGGAGCATAATGATTTCCAAAGCGCAGGCACTAAGGGGAAGCCCGAATTTCTGAGACTGAAGCTCGCTGCCCTCGATCAGGCGAACTGGACGATGGGAAAGATGAGCATGGGCGTGCAGCGCATGGCATTGCTGAAAAATGTCACGCGCAATCCCGGAGGAGATGTCTTCATCTCATGCCTGCCGATGGTCGATCAGGGAGCCAAGGGTTACTGCGTGGCGGCGAGCTGCCAGCGGCTCTTCGAGTACATGCGCATCCCCTGCGATCAGCATGAAATGGCGCAGATTCTCAGCGTCGATGCTGAACGCGGTGCCAACGCTATTACCATGCAGAAAAGCCTCGCAAAGGTGGATCAGAAATTCGGCGTCACCTTCCGTCCGCTGATCAATCCCGAACTCTATTATAGTGCCAACCGCAAGCGCCGGGTCTCGCTCAAGGAATTCGCCAGCCTCATCAAGGAGCATACCGACAAAGGCGTGCCACTGCTCTGGGCGCTGGGCATCGGCCAGTATCAGGAAGAGCCACCTCTGCCAGCGGGTGGTCAGGTCAGCGGGGGGCACATGCGAATGGTCATCGGCTACAACTCGGTGAAGAATCAGGTCATCTTCACTGACTCCTGGGGGGCAGGGCATGAAGTGAAGCGCATGGACGCGACCGATGCCTATGAAGCCACGCTTGGTCTCTACTCCATGTCACCGCGCGGGCTTTGACGCCTCATTTCCGCCGAAAGCCGGACGGAACTGCAAAAATCGCCCCTGATGGCGAATGGAGCCGAGAGTCGGATTTGAACCGACGACCTGATGATTACAAATCAACTGCTCTACCACTGAGCTATCCCGGCAGGTCTCCAGTGGAGGTTTTGCCTCCAGCGGGCCGCGATGATGCGCCTGTTTGCAGTCTCTGCAACGTGGAATTGCAGGATGAATCCGAAATCCTGAAATGTGTTTCGCACGAGATGTTTGATTGCCAAAACCAAGCCAGACTCTTTATCCTGCTCCAGCAATGACCATCTCCCCTGACCAATACGAAAAGCTCGGCGCCTTTTACCTCGGACGCGGCTACGACCTCGAAACGAATCAGCTCCAGGACGACCTCATCATGTATGACTCGAAGGATCTCGTCACCCATGGCGTCGTCCTCGGCATGACCGGTTCCGGGAAAACGGGCCTCTGCCTCGCCCTGCTGGAAGAGGCGGCCATGGATGGCATCCCCGTCATCGCCATCGACCCGAAGGGCGACATCGGTAATGCGCTTCTCACCTTCCCAAACCTCAGCGCCGAAGAATTCAAACCCTGGGTGAATGCCGACGATGCCCGCCGCAAGGGCGTGAGTGTGGATGACTTCGCCCAGCAGCAGGCGGCTCTATGGCAAAAAGGCCTCGGCGACTGGGGCCAAAGTGCCGCCCGCATCGCGAAGCTGCGCGAGACCGTCGATATGGCCATCTACACGCCTGGCAGCAGCGCCGGCCTGCCCGTGTCCATTCTCAGCTCCCTCGACTGCCCTTCCGCCGCCGTCATGGACGATGCGGAGACTCTCGCGGACCGCATCGAAAGCACGGTCTCCTCCATGCTCGGGCTCATGGACATCGATGCCGATCCCGTGCAGTCGCCCGAGCACATCCTGATGAGCAACATCGTCGCCCATTGCTGGAAAAAAGGCCAGAACGTGACGTTGGAGAACCTCGTCCGGCACATCCAGCAGCCGCCGATCCGCAAGGTGGGCGTCGTGGATATCGACAGCTTCATGCCCGAGGCCAAACGCACCGCGCTGGCGATGAAGCTGAACAACCTCATCGCCTCCCCCGGCTTCGCGTCCTGGCTGGAAGGCGAGCCGCTGAACATCCAGCGCATGTATTACACCGAGTCCGGCAAGCCACGCGTCACCATCTTCAACATCGCGCACTTGAGCGACAGCGAACGCATGTTCTTCGTCTCTCTCCTGCTGAACCAACTGCTCGGCTGGATGCGTGCCCAGCAGGGCACCACTTCCCTCCGCGCCCTTTTTTACATGGACGAGATCTACGGCTACCTGCCGCCCTCCGCCATGCCGCCGTCGAAGAAGCCGATGATGATCCTCTTGAAGCAGGCTCGCGCCTTTGGTTTGGGCATGTTGCTCGCCACGCAAAACCCGGTCGATCTCGACTACAAGGCGCTGGCAAACATCGGCACCTGGTGGATCGGCCGCCTGCAAACCGAGCGCGACAAAGCTCGCCTGCTCGACGGTCTCGAAGGTGCGGTCAGCACCAGCGGCGGTAACTTTAAGCGCGGCGAGATGGAGACCGCCATGTCCGGCCTCGGCAACCGTGTCTTCCTCATGAACAACGTCCACGAAGACGGCCCCTGCATCTTCCACGTCCGCTGGATCATGAGCTACCTCAGCGGGCCGCTGGCGAAAGATCAGGTGAAGCGTCTGATGGACCCCATCCGCCCCGCCAAGAAGAGCGCGGCAGCCGCCGAGGACGACGGCTTTCTCCCGCCTGGAGCCACCGCCGCACCCGCCGCCGACCGCAACACGATCAAACCCAAGCTCCCCGAAGGCACCGCCGAGTTCTTCATTCCTTCCGACATCTCGCCCGACAGCCTCTGCTACTTCCCCGCCATCCTGCGCAGTGCCGTGGTGAACTTCGACGATGCCAAACGCAAGATCGATGGCACCAGCCGTGTCACACTGGTGAACCCTCTCGACCCCAACGGCCAGCGTGTGATCTGGGACAAATTTGTGGACATCCCCCGCGATGTCGATCTCGCCAAGTGGAGCAGCGATGCGACCGATGGAGCCGAGTTCGCAGAGCTGCCCGGAGCTGCGCAGAAGTCCACCACCTACGCCAGCATCAAAAAAGACTACACCGACTGGGTGTATGCGAATCACTTCCTCGAGGTCAGCTACAGCCCGCTGCTGGAAGCCTACTCGAACCCCGGTGAAAAGGTGGACGAATTCAAAGTCCGCATCACCCAGACCGCCCGCGAACTGCGTGATAAAGCCATCGAAGAACTGCGTGAGCGAGCTGCCAAGACTGTGAAGTCCCTCGAAGCCAAAGCCACCAAAGCCCAGCTCAAGGTGGACACGCAGAAGCAGCAGGCCAGCAGCGCCAAACTCTCCGCCGCCGTGAGCATCGGTTCCAGCATCCTCGGCGCGTTCTTTGGAAGAAAAGGAGGACTCGGCAGCATCGTGAAAGGCAGCACCGTCACCACCGCCTCCCGCGTCATGCGCGAAAGCCAGGAAGCCGCCGCCGCCGAAGCTGAGCTCGTCGCTTTGCATCAGGAGATGGAAGAACTGAACAAGACAGTCGAGGACCAAACCCAGAAGCTCCGCGACCAATACGACCCCACCACCATCGCGCTCGAGACCTTCAAGCTCACCCCCACCAAAACCCGCATCCAGGCCGACGCCATCGGCATCCTCTGGCTGCCGCATGAGCGCGTGGGCGGGGAGCTGCGGAAGGGGTGGGTTTGATCACTTGAACCGTATCGGCCATCTGCAAACTGAAAACCTGATTGCCGTCTCGTGGCGATGAGGGGAGTGCAGGGAAAGGGTTGCTCCCTTTGCGGGTGGGATTAGAACTTCATGCCCGACCTCCATGAAAGGCCCTCTCCTCTTTTCGCTGTTTCTCTGCTTTGGCTCCCTGTTTGCCGCCGGGCGTGAGGTGGGCCTGCCTGTGTTCGGTACGCAGCGCTTCTGCGAATATGTGCCGGGCGAGCTGCCGCTGGTCATCTCGGCTCCGCATGGCGGCAGGCTGAAGCCTGAAACGATGGCGAACCGCACCTATGGCGTGCGCAGCGAGGACTCGAACACTCAGGATCTGGCGCGGCGGATCGCAGCGGAGGTGAAAAAGGTCACGGGGCGGCAGATGCCCCTGGTCATCAGCCAACTGCACCGCAGCAAGCTGGACCCGAACCGCGAGATCAAAGAAGCGGCGCAGGGCGACAAGATGGCGGAGACGGTCTGGGGCGAGTATCACGCCTTCATTGAAGAGGCGCTCAAGGCAGCGGTGCAGCGGCACGGGCGGGCTTTTTTCATCGACCTGCATGGTCAGAGCCACCCGGATGTGCGGGTGGAGCTGGGCTACCTGCATGATCCACTGGACTATGCGAAACTGGCTTCGGAGGTAAACTCGCCCGCTTTTGTGAAGGCTGGCAGCCTGGCCTACCTCATGAAGCTGAATCCGGGACTGGAATACACCGCGCTCCTCCATGGGCCGGAGAGTCTCGGCGCGTTGCTGGAGGCGCGGGGCTTCCTCTCCACGCCCAGCCCCAGGATGCCGGTGCCGAGCCTGCCCTATTATCGCGGAGGATACACGACCTTCCGCCACATCCCGGACGATTCGACGGTGACCGGACTGCAAGTGGAGGCAAACCGCGTGCGTCTGCGCGACACACCGGAGGGCCGCCAGCGCTTCGCCGTGGCCCTGGTCAGCGCCCTCCAGGTCTATCTGCCGAGATTCCTGAAGATGGGGCTGAATGGAGAGCCGGTGAAGCCATGACGTCTTCCCTCCACGATCTTAGTCATGCTGAAATAAAGGCGCTGCTCGTGCAGGCCGGCCTGCGCCCCGCTCATGGCACCATGCTGTGGAATGCCCTCCAGCATCGCGCGGTGACGAAGCTCGACGACTGCGCGCATTTCCTGCCGCCGCTGCGTCGCTGGGTGGAGGCCCATGTCACCCTCCCCGGCGGCCACACGCTGGATGTCCTGCCCGTGGCCTCCCACGTCCCGAGCGCGGACGGGCTCACGCAGAAATTCCTGCTCCGCCTCCAGGACGGGCAGGAGATCGAGACCGTGATCATGGGCTACAAAGGGCGGCACACCGCCTGCATCAGCACCCAGGCCGGCTGCGCCATGGGCTGCGTCTTTTGTGCCACCGGGCAGATGGGTTTCGTCCGCCATCTGCGGCCGGGGGAGATCGTCGCCCAGGTGCAGCACGCGCGGCGCATTTTACAGGAAAGCGGGGAGCGGCTGCGCAATCTGGTGCTCATGGGCATGGGCGAGCCGCTGCATAACTACGACTCCGTCATGAAGGCCATGGACATCATCAGCGACACCAGCGGTGCGAACATCGGCCCCAGCAAGATCAGCATCAGCACCGTCGGCGTGGTGCCCGGAATCCTCCGGCTGGCGGAGGAGGGCCGGCCCTACAATCTGGCGGTGAGTCTGCACGGCAGCACGGAGGCAGAGCGCGCGGCGCTGATCCCCGCGAACCAGCGCTGGCCGCTCGCCGAGCTCATCGCCGCCTGCCGAACTTACAATGAGAAAACCGGGCGGCGCATCTTCTTCGCCTGGACGCTCATCGCCGGAGTCAATGACACGCCCGAGCATGCGCACCGCGTCGCTGCTTTGCTCCAGGGGCTGGATGCCCATGTGAACCTGATCCCGCTGAATGAAACCGCAGGCTACGAGGGCCGCGAAGGCACGGAAAGCTCGGCGGAGGTGTTTAACGCCATCGTCCAGGGATGCGGCATCCCCTCCACCATCCGCCAGCGCCGGGGCATCGACGTCGCCGCAGGCTGCGGGCAGCTCCGCGCGGAGAAAAAGCGCCGCGTCACTGCTGCGGCTGGCTAATCGAGGGGGGATGCAAACTTTTTTTTCAGATTTGGTGTAACGGATTGGGGTAAAACCGGTATTCCAAGGGTATGCACATCTCAACCTCGCTCACGATTGGCATTCACGGTGCCGGTGTATCTGTGCGGGCAAGTGAGGTGGGCAGCTTTGATGTAGTCAGGCTCAGCCATGACGTTGAGTCTGGGGTTGTAGTGGAGCGGCGGTGTATCGTGGTTGGCGCACCGCCGCTCTCTACCCGGCAGTGCCAGAAGCCTCCAGCGCCGCCCCTCAGCGCTGAACGTGGCCAACGCCCTCTACGGCCTGGAGACCTACCAGGGCGCGCTGAAGCCGGCCAATGAAGCCTGCGCCCTGTATGGCCATGACTTGCCGGGTAATGTCATGTGGGTGGGCTTTACCCCGCCTGCCGGCGCCCCCGCCGCCGTGGCCAATGGCTGCCTGGACCGCGTCTTCACCTACATCAATGAAGAGATCAAAGGCTCCGACAGCTACACCCCCGCCATCGGCGAAGACCTCCGCACCTAAGGCCCTGCAATCCCCGAGCCAGCGCCCACCGTGGCCCCCGCCTTCACCCTGCGCGCCACCAGCGGCGGCAAACTGGAAGTGGTGTGGACGAAGAAGGACTTCGACGGCGTGAAGCTGGAGTTCGACCTCGGAGCCGCCGGCATGCAGAACGATATGGACCTGCGCCCGAACTACACCCTTCACTGGCTGCCCGCCGCTGGTCAGAGCGCCATCATTAAAGTGCGCCTCCGCTTCCTCTACAAAGGCGAGGAATTCGGCAACTGGAGCGAGTGGCAGCAATGGACGCTCACCGGCAACTGAAGCCGGTCCCGCCACCCGGCCGCGTCAGTGCTGCGGCAGCATAACCACATCTGCTGCCGCGACCATGACGCGGATTTCATCAGCGGCGGGCGGGCGGATCTGGCGCGGGTTCATCTCACAGAGCTTGAGCTGGGGGCCGCCGGTGATCTGGAGCTGATACTGCACTGTGGCACCGAGGTAAACGGTGTCCACGATGTGGCAGGGCAGGCGGTTCGTGGACTCCAGAATGTGGCCGAAGGTCAGGGCCTCTGGACGGATGGAGAGGGTGACCTCCGTGCCCGGCATGGGCTGCCAGTCGGGGAAATTCGTCCGCGCACGCAGGGGGCCGAAGTCCGTGTCCACCTCATAGATTCCAGGCTCGCTGCCGGGCAGGCGCACGCGGGCCGAGATGAAGTTCGTCTCACCGATGAACTCGGCGACCATGCGGGAGGCGGGATCACGATAGACCTCCTCTGGAGTGCCGACCTGGGCGAGCCTGCCGGCATCCATGACTGCGAGTCTGTCCGCCATGCTGAGCGCCTCATCACGATCATGGGTCACGTAAATTCCCGTCAGGCCGAATTCCTTGCAGATGCGGCGGATCTCGGAGCGCATCTCATGCCGGAGCTTGGCATCCAGATTGGAGAGCGGCTCATCCAGCAGCAGGCAGCGCGGGCGGACGACGAGCGCGCGAGCCAGCGCCACGCGCTGCTGCTGACCGCCGGAAAGCTGGGAGATCCGCCGTGAGCCGAGGCCGCCGAGCTGAACGAGCTCCAGAGCCTGGGCCACGCGCTTTTCGATCTCGTCCTTCGGCCTGCCGCGCTCTTCGAGCCCGAAGGAAACGTTCTGGGCCACGTTCAGATGCGGCCAGAGGGCGTAACTCTGAAACATCATGCCCGTGCCGCGCTTGTGGGCGGGGAGCCGGGTCACATTCTCTTCATCAAAGTAGATGGCACCTCTGTCCGGCTGGTAAAAGCCGGCGATGTGGCGCAGCAGCGTCGTCTTTCCACATCCGCTGGGGCCGAGCAGGAAGAACAGCTCCCCCTGGCCGATCTCCAGATTCACGTCATCAAGGACGGTCTGCGCGCCGAAGCGTTTGGTGAGGCTTTGAATGGAGATGTGAACCATGCGGGCCGCACTGGAGGGCGCGCAGCGGGTGTGTCAACCCAGATGGGGGGGGCGGCGGGGCTTGCGCATGAAATGAGCCTCGGTTCATGGTTCAGGCCTTGAGCCACAGGATTCGCAGGATGGTTTTACTCCTGTTCATCTTGGCACTCCCTGGGCGGGGCGGGGATCAGTCCTGCTGCTCCTGGCTCCACCACTCGCGGAGCTGGCGCATCTGCTGTTTGTTCGGCTTGGCCAGGGTTTCGTGGGCGTGGGGAGTCTCTAGCTCACGCTGGCGGCGGAGTTCACCTGCTTTGATGATCCACTCCTCGGGGGTCTGATTTTCACAGAACTCGGGGACGCGCGGGGCGCTGAGCCGCTGGGCAGGGAAGGCGAGCACACGGAGGCGGAGCCTGAGGTCGCCGCGCACGACTTCGAGGACATCGCCGGGCTTCAGATCGCGGCTGGGTTTGATGAACTGAGCTCCGAGGGTGACATTGCCCTTCGTGCATGCCTGGGTGGCTAGGCTGCGGCTTTTGAAGATGCGGATGTGGTGGAGCCATTTGTCGGCTCGTTGCGTTTCGGGGGCGGAGGGCATGTCTTCGGCGGAGGCTGGGAGCGGCGCGAGACGAGGGGTAGGACGAATCAGCCGGGATGTCCAGCCGGGAGGACTGATGGCTGGTGTCTGTCACCAGTCACGCCCGTCTCCCGAGTCAGCACGCAGGATGTCCTGAAGCGCTTTCAGCAGTGCGGAGGTGGTGTAGGGCTTGGGGAGGAAGTCGCGGATGCCTGCTGCGGCGGCCCTGGCCACCATGCCATTGGCACTGAGTCCGCTGGCGGCGATGATGCGCACCTGAGGATTCATGTGCATGAGTGCTTTGATGGTGGCTGCGCCGTCCATGACAGGCATCATCATATCAGTGAGCACGGCGGCGATCTCCTTCTGGTGGGTGGCATAGAGGGCGGTGGCCTCTGCGCCGTCAGAGGCCAGCAGCACCCGGTAGCCGAAGGTCTCCAGCGTATGCTGGGTGATCTGGCGGACGTTTTCTTCATCATCGACCACGAGGATGAGCTCGCCTCTGCCCTGCGGCAGATCGGTCTGCACGAGGTCGTCGGTGGGGGGCATGGCCTCCTCCCGCGCAGGCAGGTAAACCCAGAATTTGGAGCCGCGGCCTTTCTCACTGTACACACGGATGAAGCCGCCGTGACTTTTGATGATGGCCTGGGTGGTGGAAAGGCCGAGGCCGGTGCCTTTGCCGAGATCCTTGGTGGTGTAGAATGGCTCGAAGATGCGGTTCATCACCTCCTGGGTCATGCCGTTGCCGCTGTCCTCGACCTGGATGACGACATACGGGCCGACTTTGGCATCGAGATTCAGGCTGACGAAGCTGGAGTCCAGCGTCTGATTGCTGGCGGAGAGGGTGAGTGTGCCACCATCTGGCATCGCATCACGGGCGTTGACGCAGAGATTCAGGAGCACCTGATGAAGCTGGGTGGAGTCCCCATCGACGACCCGCAGTCCCGGAGGAATCTGGGTGATGATCTGGATGTCCTTCAGGAAGGTTTCGCGGATGATGTTCTCGATCTCATGGATCAGGCGGCCGATGTGAACCTCGAGCTTCTGACCGTCCACACCACGCGCAAAGGAAAGAACCTGGCGGACCATGTCTGCACCGCGCCTGGCGCTGGTTTCGATGGTGTTAAGCACACTGAGCCGCTTTGGATGGGTCTCCTCCATCTTCAGCAGTTCGATGGACATCAAGATCGGCGTGAGGACGTTGTTGAGATCATGGGCGATGCCGCCGGCGAGGGTGCCCACGCTTTCCATGCGCTGGGAGCGGAGGAACTGCTGCTCGAGCTTCTTGCGCTGGGTGATGTCGGTGTTGATGGCAAGGATGGTTTTTGGCCTTCCCTGGTCATCGCGGACGAGTGTCCAGCGGCCCTCGACGATGAGCTGTCTGCCGTCCTTGGTCCATTGCTCGATCTCGCCCACCCATTCTCCCTGGGTGGTGACAGCCTCGGTGGCGGCGAGCATGGCTGTCGGATCGCGGTAAAGCAGATCTACGACGGAAAGCCCGATGACCTCCTGCGCCGTCCAGCCATAGAGCCTTTCGGCGCTCTGGTTCCAGAAGCGGATGTGGTTCCCGAGGTCGCGCACGAGGATGGCATCCTGCGCTTTGTCCAGCAGTGCGGCCTGCTCCCGCAGCAGTTCCTCAGCTTTCTTTTGCTCGGTGATGTCATGCATGGTGCCGACCATCTTCAGCGGCTGGCCGGTCTGCTCCTCAAAGAAGATGCGCGCAGTCTCATGGACGATGCGCTCCACGCCATCTGCTCTGATGAGTCGGTGAATAATGGAGTATTCCCGACGCATATGGATGGCATCTGCCACAGCGCTCTTGATCGCCTTATGGTCGTCAGGGTGGGCGAGGTGGAAGAAGAGTTGATTGGAGACCTCGACCTCACCGGGCTGATAGCCTGCGATGCGGAACATTTCGTCCGACCAGCGCAGGGAATTGGAGTTCACATCGCCTGCATTCGTCAGGTCCAGTTCCCAGCTTCCGAAATGGGTGATGTGCTGGGCCACGGCCATGGAGGCCTCGCTGGCGCGCAGTGCATTTTCGACCTGGAGCCGCTCCTGCTCTGCCAGCTTGCGTGCGGTGATGTCACGCGTCACGCTGAGGACGGAGGAGATGGTGCCGTCAGTTTCCCGAAGTGGGGTGGAGTGTGACTCGAGCCAGCGCTCTGTGCCGCGCTGGCCGCGGATGCGGAATTCGAGCTGGCCGGTCTCCCCCCGGCAGACACGCTGGTGGAGATCCTGGAAGGCTTCTTTGTCTTCAGCATGAACCAGACCGCAGATGAGGTGTCCCTGCACCTGCTGCAAGTCATCCACCTCGATCATCCGTAGGCCGGCTGGGTTCATGTCGAGCAGGAGACCTTCGGGGGAGACGATCTTGACGCATTCAGGTTCGCTTTCGAGGATGCTGCGGAGGCGGAACTCGCTGCGAGCCTGGGCGCGCTGGGAGAGCATGAGGGAGACGAGATTGGCGGCAGAAATGGAGAAGCCCTGCTCACCATGAGTCCACTGACGCGCTGGTCCGACATGCTCAATGCACAGGACACCTGCTAGACTGCCCGAGACGAGGACGGGGGCGTCCAGCATGGAGGTGATGCCCAGTGGCTCAAGGTAGGACTCAGTGAATTCGCGGGTGCGCTCATCCTGCCGGGCATCTCCGGCGGAGATGACATCGCTCTCGGCGAGGGCACGGAAGTAGGCGGGAAAGGCGGCTGCTTGAAGCTGCATCCCCTGAGAGTGTCGCGTCGGGGTGGCCTCGAACAGGTTCTGGCATACGATGGCGGTGCGCTGCATGTTATAACACCAGAGGCTGGCGCGCTCTGCACCTAAAGTGCGGGCCACGGTGGAGGTGATTTGCTGCAAGGCGGCGGACTCATCCCCTGAAAGCAGGAGCACGCTGTGGGTCAGAGTGACCAGTGCGGCATTTTGTGTCTGATAACCCTGATCACTAAGCCGCTGGGCCGCCTCAGCGCGTTTGCGTTCCGTGATGTCCCGCTCAATGGCGACTGAATGAGTGAATTTCCCATCGGCATCCGCCACAGGTACGATGTCGATTTCCAACCAGAACTCCTCACCTGACTTCGTGTAGTTAATGATTTCCTCACGCACCGGGCGGAAGGCGCGCAAGGCGGAGCGGATTCGGTCCAGGACATCACGCTGGGTGTTTTTCCCCTGAAGGAAACGTGGGCTCCGGCCCAGGATCTCCTCCCTGGTGTAGCCTGTGCGGCGGACAAAAGCGTCATTCACATATAAAATTCGGGGCCCGGGTTCGTCGATGGGCTCCGCTTCCGTGATCAACACAATGTCGTTCAGGCGCGAAAGACAGTTCCCCAAGAGGCGGAGAAGCCCCTCATCTCCCTGGTCCCTCAGGGTGATGCCCGCGCGGGCAGGCTCAGACGGGGGACTCGGCGGTTTCATTTGAGGAGGGAGTCTTCTGTGGACTGAATATCGGAACTATCATCGTCGGCTGGGAAGGTCAGGCAGAACTCGGTGAACTCACCTGGTTCGCTTTGTACATCAATCACGGTTCCGTGCTCCAATAAGATGGAGTGACAGATGGAGAGCCCTAGGCCCATACCCTCGCCTACCTCTTTAGTGGTGAAAAAGGGCTCGAAGATATGCTCCCGGACGTCGTGGGCTATGCCGATGCCGTTGTCTCGCAGCTTCAAATGCACACGTCTGTCCTGCCATGTGGCATGGATGACCAGGTGTGGGACTTCCTCGTCCGCATAGGTTTTTGCCTCCATGGCGTCCATGGCGTTCTTGATTAGATTGGTCAGCACCTGGATCATCTGATTCCTGTCAGCCAAGATAAAGATGGCGGGAGATATTTCGACAGTGGTCCCGTAGCCGCGCTTGCCTGCATGGGAGAGGTATTTGAGTACTGAATCCACTAGGCCGAGAAGCGGGGTCGGCTCGAAAGCCCTGCTTTTCGGGCTGGAGGCGAAGCCCCGCAAATCCGCGACGATGCGGGTC
>CAYMHJ010000113.1:12153-18757 GCA_964390165.1 uncultured Prosthecobacter sp.
TGAAGCACTTCGGAGAATTCCGCTGCCGAGGCTGTCGGAAGCGTCGGCAGCTGACTCTTTAGCAGGTGCAGACCCTGGATGGCGTAGTTGAGGGGATTGTTGATCTCATGGATGAGCCCTGCACTCATTCGGCCCAGGGCCGCCAGTCTTTCCTGCCGGACAAGCAGGGCATCCTTTTTCTGAAGCTCCGAAAGTGCCAGTTCCAGACGTTGTTTTTGGGCAGACAGTTCCTGTTTCTGGCGGTGCATCTGTGTCAGATTGCGCACCCGCAGCACCAGTTCCGCCGCTGTGCAAGGCTTTGAGAGGAAGTCGGTGGCGCCGGCCCTGAGGCAGTCGAGTTTCATGGCCCGATCATCGGTGGCTGTGAGCATCACGATGGGTATTTCCCGGGTCTCCAAAGTGGCCCGTAGATCGCAGCAGAGTTCGAATCCTGTTTTCACCGGCATTCTGATGTCGCTCAAGATCAGGTCTGGCAGATGGGCGAGAGCCATCTCCATGCCTTCTTGTCCATTCCTGGCCGTGATGACATTGAAGCTGCCCTGGAGGTGCATGCTCAGGATGTCCCTCATGGCGGTTTCATCCTCCACGATCAGCACGAGCTGTCGCTCACGTTCCGAGTAGGGCGGTGGCAGTGAAGCTACTCCCTGCTGAGGTGGCTGCAAAACAGCCTGACGCATGTCAGCGAACACTTTGAGAGGAAAAGAGGGGGCGTATGAGTGAGGGGGCACAGATTCAGGCGTGGGGATGCGAGTCGCAGTGAAGTTTCGGATGGCAGGCAAATTTCCAGTCAACCTTCATGGTGCGTGGCCGGGGGGCACATGCTTGGAATTTACCCCTGCTTCTGGTAAGACCAAGCGTTGATTCTGACTTATTTGATAATTCTTTGTTGTGCGGCATCTGCCGATTACCAACAAGGCAGATGGAGCATCGAAAAAGCAGCCCAGGTCATTTCGGAATGATGCCTCCCGCAGAGATGGGTGAGAATCGTGTCAAAAGACATTGCCAGCCTTGCGCAGTTTTCATAAAGCAGACGAATGCCTGAAACACGCCTCTCGTGCCTTTTCCTTTCCAGCCTTCTCATCCCACAGATGCTGAGCGCCCAAACTGACACAGGCAAACCCGGCGTCTGCGCCATACCCATCCCGGTGGCGCGTCAGGTGCGGGAGGTGGAAATGCTGAAGCCTGCCACGCCGAAGCTCGAACGGGATCTGCTCAACCTGCCTCTCAGCGCCACGGTGAGCGATGCCGCCTTTCTGGATTCCGCCATGGTGCGCTCGGTGAAAGAGGCTGCCATCCATGCACCGGGAGTTTTTTTCAATGAATTCACCGCACGTCGTGCCAGCCAGCCGGTGTTTCGCGGCATCGGCGGCTCGCCCATGAATCCAGGAGTCACGACCTTCATCGACGGCGTCCCGCAGTTCAGCGCCAACTCATCCAGCCTCGAACTCCTCGATGTGGAGCAGATCGATTTCGTGCGCGGACCGGCAGGGGCGCTCTTTGGCCGCAACACCGCCGGTGGACTCATCGGCATCACTAGCCGCCGCCCATCGCTGACGACCTGGGGTGGCAGTGCCGAGTCCACCTTTGGGAACTACAACCTCTACGACTTCCGGGGCAGTGTCACCGGTCCGCTCATTCAAGACCAGCTCGGATTCAGCCTCGCGGGCGGGCATCGCGAGCGGGATGGCTTCTCCGAAGATGACGCCACCGGGCGTGACATCGACAACCGCAGCTCATGGTTCGGCAAGGCCCAGTTCCTCTGGCAACCCGATGACAGGCTGGAGGTCCTCTTCAACCTCGCCGCCGAATCCGCTGACGATGGCGACTACGCTCTCCAAGACGTCACGAACCTGCGCAGCCGCGAGCGCAAGCTGACGAGCAATTTCTACGGTCACACGAAGCGCGATGTCATCCAGCCCACGCTTCAGATCACCTATCATGCGGATGGCTTTGATCTCATCTCCACCACGGGTCTTGTTTGGTGGCAGACGGAGGATCTGACCGACTTCGATTACAGCGACCTGCCCCTGCTCATCCATCGGCAGGAAGAAGAGATGCTGACCCTCACGCAGGAGTTCCGCTTCAAGAACCCAGAGGGCAGGCCAGTCGAGCTTTGCAGCCAGGCCAGCCTGCAATGGCAGGCGGGAGCGTTCTTCTTTTACAGCAGCCACGAGCAAAACATCACCAACTCGCAGGACCTCGGCTTTCTGCCAGTGTCAGAGTCCTTCACCCAAGGCGATTTTGACGACATCGGCCTGGGACTTTACGGGCAGGGCATCCTCACCCTGTGGGGCAGGCTCGACCTGCTGGCCGGGCTCCGTCTCGATCTTGAAAACAAGGAGGCCAGTGGCAGCCAGATCGTCGTGCCAGGCGTCACGAGTCGGGTGGATGCCAGCCGCAGCTTCGCCGCGCTCTCGCCGCAGTTCGCTTTGTCCTACCGCTTCAAACCCGACCTCATGGGCTACTTCAGTTTCTCCGGAGGCTACAAAGCCGGCGGCTTCAATATCGAAGGTCCGGCGGAGTATGAGGAGGAGCGCACCTGGAATTACGAACTCGGGGTGAAGGGGCGGGCATTCAAGGATCGGCTCGATTACACCGTCGCTGCATTTTGCACGCAATGGACTGACATGCAGCTCGTCCAGCCCAGCGGAGCGGGCAGCTTTTTCCTCGACAATGCAGGCGATGCCTCGTCTCACGGAGTCGAACTCGCGCTGAACTACCGCTGCTGTGATCGCCTCAGCCTTTTCAGCACCGCAAGCTGGCAGGACACCGAGTTCGACGGCGGTGCACGTGACAGTGGCGAAGACATCGGCGGACGTACACTGCCTTACGCTCCTGATTACAACGTCACCTTCGGAGCCGTTGCGAACCTGCCACTGAATCATCGCGTCAGCCTGTATGCGCGGGCGGATGTGCAGTTCATCGGTGCCTTTGAATACACGCCTCAGAACCGCTCCGGCCAGGACGCCTACACGCTCGCGAACTTCCGCCTCGGCATCCGCGGGCACTCCTGGTTCACCGAGTTCTTCGTGAACAACGCCTTCAACACCGACTACGTCCCCGTCGCCATGAACTACCCTATCTTCGGCACACCACGAGTCATCGGTGAAGCTGGCGCGCCATGTACTTTCGGCATCCGCACGGGCATCAAGTTTTGATCTGGCGGCAATAGCTGTGTCGGCGCAGCGTTTGGTCATTCTCCATGAAGAATCATCGAATCGTCACTCTGATCGCGGCGTTGGGCATCGCCACTTTTTCACAGGCCACTGTAAAACTGCCGCCGGTCATCTCGGATCACATGGTGCTCCAGCGCGATGTCGCTGCCCCCATCTGGGGCACGGCAGAGCCTGGCGAGGAGATCTCCGTTTCCATCGCCGAACAAACGAAGACGACAAAAGCAGGCACGGATGGAAACTGGCAGGTGAAGCTCGATCCGCTCAAGGTCGCGGAAGGGCTCACGCTGACAGTGAAGGGCACGAACACCCTCGAAGTGAAGGATGTGCTCGTGGGTGAAGTGTGGCTCGGCTCCGGGCAGTCAAACATGGCCGGAACGGTGCGCGGCTACAAAGTGAACGACGAAGGCCTCCAGAAGACACTCTCCGCCGCGCCGTATCCGCGGATTCGCCTGATCCGCCAGGGCGGCGCGGGCTGGATGGAAGCCACGGCGGCGAACGTCGATAACTTTTCCGCCATCCTCTTCGCCTGTGGCTCGCGCTTGCAGGCGGAGCTTGACGTTCCAGTCGGGCTCATGCTCGGTGCGGTGGGTGGCACGCCCTCCGGCTATTGGTTCACCGAGGAGATGTATCGCAGCGATGCCGCCTGCCAGGCGCAGGTGAAAAAATTTGCCGAGACCTACGACTTCGCCGCCGCGATGAAGGCTCAAGAACGCTACATGGCCGCCTGGAAGGCAAACGCAGAGAAAATGAAGGCCACGGGCGGACGCGTCGGACGTGAGCCCGCTGTGCCACGGCAGCCGGGCGAGTGCGCTGGCGAGCTGGGCCATCTCTACACGAAGCACATCCTGCCTTATGTGCCGTATGCCATTCGCGGCGTGCTCTGGGATCAGGGCGAGGGCGGTACGGCTATCACCGGCCTCGATCAATTCCACGCTATGGGCGCTCTTATCCAAGGCTGGCGCAAAGCCTGGAATCAGGACTTTGCATTTCTCTATGTGCAGAAACCCAGCGGCGGCGGCACTGCCTGGGATCTCGAGAATCCGACCACAAAGAACGCCAGTCCCTTCACCGCGCTGCCCGCCAAAGTGCCCGCGGACAACGAAGGCATCGCCCGTGAGGTCCACATTAAAATCCAGAGGCATCCCAACACCGCCATGGTCATTAGCACCGATCTCGGCGGCATGACGCATCCCACGAACAAATCCGGTTATGGCGAGCGCGCCAAGCAAGTCGCACTCGGCTTCGTCTATGGCCGCAAGCTTGAGTTCAGCGGCCCGCTTTATGCCTCGCATGAGATCATTGGCGACAAGTTGCGCCTCAAGTTCACCCACACCGGCCAGGGCCTCGCCACGAGACATAGCGACAAGCTCCAGGGCTTCCTCATCGCCAGTGCCGACAAAAAATTCGTCTGGGCCGATGCCGTCATTGATGGCGACACTGTCCTCGTCTCAAGCGCCGCCGTTCCGAATCCGGTGGCTGTCCGCTACGCCTGGTCAAGCAATGCTCCGTGGGCGAATCTCTTCAACAAAGACGGTCTTCCCGCCCAGAGCTTCCGCACGGATGACTGGGAGACTGATCCGCGTGCTGCACGCAGATAATGGCTTTTTGATGGCCTCTCATCCGTGGATGGTTTGAAATAAAAGTTAATACCTACATGCCGAGTGTATATTAGAAGGGAATGTGTTTGGCATGAAGCTCACCAAACGTGGCGAATACGCCCTCCGCACTCTGATCCGACTCGGCATTGCCGACCGGCAGGGAGAGGGTGTGATCTCCGTGTCGGCGCTCGCGGATCAGGAACGGCTGCCATTCAAGTTTCTCGAAGCCATCCTCTTCGAACTGAATCAGGCTGGCTATGTGGAAAGCCTGCGCGGCAAGCGCTCGCGCCGATGGATGCGCAGGTCAATGCCACCGTCGCCGCGGTGAAACGCATCCTCGCCGAATACCGCGAACTCCAGGCCTACGCCGCGAATTTGTAGAACGATTTTTCTAACTCGTTCCAACGCGTCGCTCACTCCCAAACCCAACGAGCTAGAAAACTCGTTTTACGATTCGATGTCCCGTCCTCGTCACGTACTTTTTGGCTGACGCTTCATGTCGCGCCCATCACGGTGCCGTTGAACACACTTTTTGGCCTCGCGGCGGCCTGGTGCGTCTCGCGCTTTCAATTTCGCGGGAAGCGCTTCCTCACCGCGCTCATCGAACTGCCGCTGTGGGTCTCGCCGGTCATCGTGGGCATGATTTATGTGCTGTTGTTTGGGGCGCAGGGCCTCTTCGGGCCATCGCTGAAGGAGCACGGCATCAAAATCATCTTCGCGCTGCCCGGCATCGTGCTCAGCACCATCTTCGTCACCGTCACCTTCACCTTCGTCGCGCGAGTGCTCGCGCCGCAGATGGGGGCGCAGGGCTAGGCCGAGGAGGAGGCCGCGATGACGCTCGGCGCAAACGGCTGGCAGATGTTCTGGCGCGTCACGCTGCCGAAAATCAAATGGTGCCTGCTTTACGGCATCATCTTGTGCAACGCTCGCAGCATGGGCGAGTTCGGCGCGGTGTCCGTCGTCAGCGGCCACATCCGCAACAAGACCAACACCGTGCCGCTGCACATCGAGGTCCTTTACAACGAATACCAGTTCGTCCCCGCCTTTGCCGTCGCGTCCGTGCTCGCACTGCTCGCGCTGGTGACCCTGATTTTGAAAACTCTGACGACCACCCCACGAGGAGCATCATGAGCATCCTCATCCATAACATCTCCAAAACCTTCGGCAGCTTCAACGCCTTGAAGAACGTCGATCTCGAAGTCAAAACCGGCGAGCTCGTCGCCCTGCTCGGTCCCAGCGGCAGCGGCTAGACCGCGCTGCTGCGCATCATCGCCGGACTCGAGTTCGCCGATGAAGGCGCGGGCAGCATCGAGTTTCACGGCAGCGATGTCACCAACCGCACCGCCTACGAGCGCAAAGCCGGCTTCGTGTTTCAAAACTACGCCCTCTTCAATCACATGACCGTCGCGGAGAACATCGCCTTCGGCCTCCGCGTCATGAAACGGCCCGAGCGGCCTTCACGCGAAGACATCGACCGCAGCGTCACCGAGCTGCTGCGCCGCATCGCCCTCGAAGGTTACGGCGACCGCTACCCCACGCAACTCAGCGGCGGCCAGCGGCAACGCGTCGCCCTCGCCCGCGCCCTCGCCGTAGGCCCGCAGCCTGCTGCTTGACGAGCCCTTCGGCGCTCTCGACGCCAAAGTGCGCAAAACCCTGCGCAAATGGCTCCGCCAGTTCCACGACGAGACCCGCGTCACCACGCTCTTTGTCACGCACGATCAAGATGAGGCCTTCGAACTCGCCGACCGCGTCGTCATCTTCAACAAAGGTGATGTCTAGCAAGTCGGCTCGCCCACACAATTGCGTGAGAACCCTCGAAACGAGTTCGTC
>CAYMHJ010000114.1:0-18561 GCA_964390165.1 uncultured Prosthecobacter sp.
CCAATTTACCGATCAAGCGGTGCCTGAGGACGGCATTTATCGTTATGCCATCCGAGCCTTCCGCGTGAGCATTGAGGGAAATCCGTCTGGAACTTTGAATGCGCTCAGCGACCGTCTTGCCCCTGATGCACCGCTGAATCCAGAAGTGCTTCTGACCAGCAGCGGCGTGCAGATCACCTGGTCAAGCCCCTCGACTGGTCCCGTGCCCCATCGCTACCATGTCTATCGAAATGGCACGAAGATCCGCACCGTCACCACGCCGCAGCCCGTGCTCGATTTCCCTCCACGCGGTCTTCATCAGTACGAGATCGCCTCCGCTGACAATTTCGACAATGAGTCGCGCACCGCGCCGATTCCGTTCGAGTTCTTTGTGGACGCCGTGGACAACCTGATGGCGACGGTTCGAGAAGGGCATCCGACATCGTTGCAATGGCAGTTCAATGATCCTGCGGGCATCGGCTACAATGTTTATCGCAACGGTGTGAAGCAGAATGGCCAGGTCATTCCTGTCGGCACCAAGAGCTTTACGGATAACCTGCCGCTGCCGCCGAATGAGGCTGTGGAATATCGGGTGACCGGGGTGGACAACCAGAACCGTGAAGGCGCTCCACGCACAGTGGACGTGCTGCCGGTGGTCTGGGACTTCCTGCTGAACGTGGATACCTTGGGGAACACGAACCTGCCACTGACGCGCTATTTCGACAATTACACCGTCTCTATCACCAATAACGATGCCACAAGTGAACTCAATGTCGGGGGCGTCGAGGTTAGCCGTACACTCAGTGGCGGGGCGACCACATTGCTCACTCATCAAACCACGACAAACATCGCCGCCGGAGAGAGCGCCGATGTCAATGTGCCGGTACCTGGGGCGCAGCAGCCCGTGCAGACACAAAATCTTGAAATGGCCGTCATCACCGCACCGAATGAGGGCGGCTCCACGGTTAGATATGTCCGCGCTGGCTCCTTGTCGGGTGCCATTGAGCCGACGCTGATGCTGACGCTGCGCCTGACTGAGACTCCGGTGGCCGGTGGTCTTACGGATGTAAAGGTTCGCATACACAACCGTGGCTTTACACCTGCTGACATCATTCTAGGCCGTCAGAACGGGCAGCAGCCGGGCGATCTCGCCGTCCAGGTGCGCAATCAGGCGGGTGTCGAGCTCAGCCGCATGGCTTACAATGGCATTGGTGCGCCGGGGCTCATTGTTCGACCCAATGGGGATGCTTATGTCACACTGGCGGTAGGAGCGTCCATTGAGGTTTCCGTGGATGACTTGCTGGTGCCCGCCGCGCTGGCGGAAGGCGGCAGCGCGCGGTTCTACGCCGAACTCAGCGAGATCCGCACCGGCCTGGGAACGCAGAATGAGCGTGTCTCTGGCCCACTCACAGGGATATTGAACAGCAGCGTGATTCAGACACCCTATTTTGGCATCGTCAGCACCGCCCAGGAAAACTATTCCGGCAACGAGGCCATCATCATCAACGGCCAGTCGATTGATCGCAGCACCGGTGATCCGCAGGGCGGTCTTACCATGAAGATCGGCTTTTCCGCACGCGGTGCGGTCTGGTTCCAGGACATCACCTCGGATGAGAACGGCAACTTCACCTATAGCTACACACCATTCTCCGGTTTCGCAGGCGAGTTGACCATCTGGGCGGCGCATCCCGATGTTTTCGACGTGCTGGCTCAGCGCACCATCCGCATCTACCGCCTCTACGCCACGCCTTCGTTTGGTGATATCCGCATGTCCAAGAATGATCATTTGGACTTCACTCTGGGCCTCATCAATCCCGCCAACCTGCCACTGACTGGACTGGACATGAGTTTCACAGCCTACCAGCTTGATGTGGACGGTGTGACTCAGATTCCTGTGCCGCAGATCACCTGTGATTTCCAGGATGGCACAGGGCCGGGCGGTATCGTCTCCTCCGGACGAGTCAATGCCAACATGCGTCTGGTAGCCACAGCCGACGCTCCAGACCAGGCTCATATCGAGGTGACCTACACCACGGCTGAAGGAGCCTCTGTGAAATTCCTCGGTGATGTCGAACTGCTGCCGGCAGTTCCGATCCTCTCGATGACGGAACCTCGCCAGGGCTTTGTGGATGTCACTGTCAACCGTGGACAGATCGTCAGCCGCCAGATCACCGTGAAAAATCTCGGAACCCGCGCGTTGCTGGATGTGGAGTTGGTTCCGCCGCAGAACATCCCCTGGATGCAGCTCAACCTACCCACCAATGTCGAGGGAAATGTCGAACTGCCTGACCTCGAAGTGGGAGCCAGCACGACATTCACCGTTGCCTTTGTGCCACCGGACGGCACGCCGCTGGGGTATGTCCAGGACAAGGTCACCATTCGCGGCTCCAATGCGGTGGGCGGATTCGATTTCAATCTCTTCGCCCTGGTCAGTTCCACGGCGACAGGCAACGCCTCCTTCCATGTCGGCAATTTCCTGGGTCAGGATGTACCCAGCGCCTCTGTCCGCATGAAGAACACGATCACTGGTAGCGAGATCGGCCCTTTCACGACCAATGCAGAGGGCGAAACTGCCTTCAATGGCCTCACCGAAGGCACCTGGGCCTGGCAGGTCATCGCCTCTGGTCATAGCACGGCTGCTGGCACGGTGGACATCGTGCCGGATCAAACTGTGCCCGTGGAAGTGGAACTTACGCGCAGTCTTGTGACCGTGACCTTCCAGGTGAAACCCGTGCCCTTCACTGATCGTTATGAGATTGTCATTGAGCAGACTTTCCTGACCTTCGTGCCGGCTCCTGTGCTGGTCATGACGCCGCCACAGTATGACTTTGGCAATATCACACCAGGCTTTGAAACCACGGTGATCTACGAACTCAAGAATCATGGCCTGATCAAAACTTTTGACGTGACAGTCAAAGGCACCGTCGGGGGGATATTCACGATCGAGCCGCTGATCGATTTCATTCCGGAACTGCTGCCGCAGCAGGTGGTTCAGATTCCGGCCCGCATTCGGTTGGCGGATAATATTTACGCAGCGGAGTCCGGCGGTTGCGGTGATGGCGCGGGTGGCTTCGGAGGCTTCACCCCGCCCATCAAGCCGAGCAGCGGGTACACCTTTGGAGGTCCCGCCCCGACGATTGGCAATGCCATCGGCGGCTTCTGCCCCACCCCCAATCTTGCTGACTTCCTCAATGGCATCGCCGCTATCGCCTCTCTTGGTGCCAACGGCTGTTATCAGAGCCAGAGCAGCGGCTCACTTGGCACAGTGCTGGCAGTCGCTCTTGCGGGTGCGGTGGTCTATGAGACGGTGACGAGTATTCCCGGTGCTGGGTGGAAGGGTGTCATCAGCATCGTCGGTCAGGTGGCCACGGCCCTGGGCCAGTGTGCCGCTGCTGCCTGGGGGAATCCAAGCGGGGGGGGGAGTAACAGTGGCAGTGGCAGTGGAGGTAATAATAGCGGCGGGTATGGCCCGGGCGGTGCTGGCTGTTTCACCGCAGACACTCCGGTCCTGCTGGCAGATGGAACCTCTGTCTCCCTGGCCTCTGTGAGACGGGGGGATGTGCTGCGCACCGGCCTTGATTCGAGAGAGACTGCTGTGGTCCGTGAGCTGTATGAACTCGACTCCGACGATGTTCGTCTCATTCGGTTGAGGGAGTTTGGCCCCGCCACAGTAGATGCGAAGATCACAGACCTGCGGGTGACTGGCGAGCATCTCATCTGGAAGGACGGCACGGGTTGGGTTCGTGCTCAGGAATTGAAGCCCGGTGACTGGCTTCACAGCAAAGAGGGCGGCATCCTCGAGGTCTCCTCCGTCCAGCCTTTGCCGGGACGGCATCCGGTCTTCACGCTCCAGTTAAAAGGCAACAGCACCTTCTACGCGGGCGGCGTGCTCGTGCAGGATCTTTGTGGCGGGCTATACCTCGATGAGACAGCGGCTCGAAACCTCAAACCCATCGGGAAGTGAACCTGCCCCATTCATCCCTCCACTCCATGACGGCTATGAAAACATTATTTTCCACCCTTGTCTCCCGGTTGATGGCGGTTGCGCTCGTTCTACTGGCTGCGTCCGCTCAGGCCCAGACCCAGTTTCAGGGCTGGTGCTCGCATGTAAAAATTCAGATCGAGCAGGAACTGGCGCTGGAGCGCATCGGCTTCGAGGCCACCCTTACCGTCACCAACAACGACGGAGCGGATGCCATCACCGACTTTAGCGCGGAACTGTACTTCGAGGATCCCACCATCACCGCGCCAGGTGCGGACAATGATGCCTCCGGCCTGTTCTTTGTCCGCCAGCCAACCCTTGAAAATGTCAACCGCATTGACGGCACGGGTGTCATCGCACCGACGAAGACCGCAATCGTGAAATGGTTCATCATCCCCACCATCGGTGCCGGCGGTTCTGAGCCCCAGGGCAGGAAGTTCAGCGTCGGGTGCAATCTCGGTGGCAAGCTGCAGGGCGTGGAAATTCCGCTCTCGAACATGTTTGCCATTCCGGACACCATCACGGTCAAGCCGGAGCCGCAGTTGCGCATCACCTACTTCCAGCCGCGTGACGTGCATGGAGATGATCCTTTCACCCCGCAGGTCGAGTCCCCGATTCCCTTCACACTCGGTGTGCTCGTTCACAATCACGGCTTTGGTCCGGCGAACAATCTCCGCATCAATTCCCAGCAGCCGAAGATCGTCGAAAACCTCAACGGTCTTCTCTTGGTGGCGAGGTTGCTCGGCACACGAGTCAACGACTCGCTTCTCAATGAATCCAACCTGCTGGTGGACTTCGGAACACTCCCTCCCAGCGGAACAGCCAAAGGAGCCTGGGATATGATCACCTCCCTGAACGGGACCTTCATCGAGTTCAAAGCCTCCTACACTCATGCGCCGGAACTCGGTGGCACAGCCACCTCTATCATTACCGCCCTGGATGCGCACTTCATCGCCCGCGAGGCGATCAATGACGATCCCGGACGGGATGCCATCAAGGACTTCCTGGCGGACGTGGATCGTGACTCCAATGAGGTGCCCGACGCTCTTTTTGAAACGGATGCCGGCAACATCCTGCCGGTGAACCACCAGACTCTGGCCACCACCAGCGGCACTCTGGCCGCCAATGACTTTCAGGTGCAGATCGTGTCAAACTTTGAGAACTGGATCTACATCCGCGTGCCAGATCCAGGCCAGAACAAGGTGCCCATCTCGCGTATCGTGCGCAATGATGGCAAGGTTCTCAACGCCAACAACTACTGGACGCACACTAAGTACACCGAGATTGGGAACAACCGCCTCGACTGGCTGAACATCTTTGACAAGGTCGCCGATGACACGGCCTACACCTATTCGCTTACCTACACACCGGACGCTGTGGACATCACCGCGCCGGTCACGCGCATCCGTTTCTCTGGAGAGCATTCTGAAGTCGCCGGAGTCAACCACATCACCAGGGACACGCAGATCTACTTCACCTCGGAAGACGACAACCCGGTGGCCATAGAATACAAAATCGATGGAGGCACCTTTGCTCCGGCTCTGCCCTTCACCATCTCAGTGCCGGGAACCTACACGATCACCTTCCGTGCCACGGACAGTGCCAACAACGTCGAGGCGGACAAGACCGCTCAGGTCAGCATTATCGGCGGCCAGGGGCCGGTCATCGGCAGCTACAATGTCAGTGTGGGCAATCTTTTCCTGCCTGGCTCAGCAAATGTTGTTTCGGTGCGTCCTGATGCCTCCCAGGTGCAGTTCAGCGTGAGCCCAAGTTCCATCAATGTGGATGGGGTGATCGACATCTTCCGTGGAGTCGCCGCCTGGCCGCGCATCGCTGGTGTGCCACCCTCTCCCACACCGACAGACTCCGCCACGCTGACCGTCACCGGCCAGAACGTGAATTTTTACCGGTATAAAATCAACGCAGGTGCATGGACTCCTGAGTTCCCTGTCGCCACGCCTATTTCACTCTCTGGCTTGAGTGGTGCTGTCACGGTCAGTGTGCTCGGACGCAGCACCCATGGCGGCTATCTGCCGGAAGAAGATGCCACCACCGTCACCTGGACGGTCAATCCCGCTGCGCCGCTTCTGACCGTGACGGGTGTGCCGCCGACTCCCTCCCCGACAGATGCGAATGTGACCCTGAACTTCAGTGGCGGCGGAGATCTGACGGACTACCGCTGGAACCTCGACAACACCTTCTTCCAGGCTGAAGCGCCCATCGCCACGCCACTGGTTCTGACTGCGCTCGACCCCGGCGTTCACAATGTGGCCGTCATCGGCAAACGTGGAAGTGTCTGGCAGATGACAACGTCGCCGACGAACATTCAGTGGAAGTATGATCCGTCCTACGGCTCAGACTTCGACGCACTCACGCTCGTGAAAACGCAGAATTACCCAAACATCGCCGGACAGACACTCACGAATGTGTGGGATGGCAGGAGCGGTCTCGGAGTGCCCCAGCTTCCCGGGGTTTATACCGTGCGTCTGAAGCTCACCGATGCCCTCGGGCGCGTGTCCTACCGATCTGAGTTGGTGTTCATCGAAAAACTCTCCTCGGGTGAGACGGAACTGGCAGCGGGAGCAGGCAGCCTGCCTCATGCCAGTGGCGACTGGGCGGTCTGGCAGGAGCAGGTGTCTGGAGTCGGCTCGATCCGCGCACGCAATCTAGCTGATGGTACGCCGGTGGTTGAATTGACCAGTTCCGTCCTCGCACAGGAAAAGCCGCGCACCGACGGGCGCTACGCCACCTGGCAGGCACGCCAGGCCAACGGCACCTTTGACATCATGCTGGCCGACCTTACCGCAGCGCCCATAGCGCCGGTCAAAGTCACCAACACCTCTCTGCGAAATGAGATCAACGCAGCCGTTCACTGGCCCTGGGTCGTCTATCAATTCAAGCCTTCCTCCAGTGAAACCGCACCCTGGCAGATTGAGGCCAAAAACATGCAGAACAATGATGTGATCCGTGTGGATGTCACCACCCAGGACCAGCTTGCACCAGCCATCCATGCAGGTCGAATCGTCTGGCAGGACTGGCGTGATGTGGGGCCGGGAGAGGTTTACTTCGCGGATCTCGAAACAGGTGAGCGCCGCCGCATCACCATGCAGCCCGCAGGCCAGTACAATCCAGTCATCTTTGGCCATACCATCGTCTGGCAGGACAATCGGAACACGCAGCTTGATCTGTATCGTTTTGATCTGCGCAAAGGAGTAGAGGAACGGCTGACAAACACCGCATTCAATGAGGTGAATCCAGTCATTTCTGGCAGTTGGCTAACTTATCTGGAGGACTCACTCGGAGCTACGACCGAGAACATCCGTCTCATGGATCTCGACAGCCGTGAAAGTGTCCCAGTGACTCAGGCCGAAGGCGCTCATTCACCCGGAGCCCTGGGCAATGGCTATGCCGTATGGGGTGAGGGTCCAGCAGGTGCGCAGCGCATTGTCGCCTCCTTCCTGCCAAGCCTGCAGCCGGTGATGCGCAACCACAATACGGTCGTCCTCACCGCCGATCTCGCCGCTCGTTACGACAGTGCCTTTGACCTGCTAACTGCCTGGCAAAATGCTGCCAATGTGGTGGCGGTGACGCGTTATCAATCCATTGCAGTCCCCCCCGTCACACAAACGGCTACATGGAGTGGTGGAGCCGCCACAGGCACAGACTTCGCCCTGGCGGCGGGTGACTTCCTCTGGATCGAGTTTGATCAGGCCCGACTGCTCGAACTCGGTGTCGCCTCCACTACGCCCGTCGATCTCGCTTCTGGCAAAAATGTGCTGAGCTACAGTGCCTTTCCTGTCGGCTATACCGCCTATGACTTCCTGACGGATGTGGGTGAGGCGAATGTGGGTGCTGTCCGAATGCTCGATGCTCTGTCCGGCGTCTGGCGCAGTATCGAACTCAAGGATGGCGTGAGGGTCGGGGCCAACTTCGCCATCCCCCGCGTCACCGCCCTGCTAGTGGATATGAAGAACGCCGTCAACGGCTGGCAGCCCTGATTGACCAAAACCTCCAACAATTTCACCGAAATGAAATCAGCTCTTTTCCTCGTCAGCCTGGCGGCATCTTCCTTTGCAACCACGCCTGTTCAACTTGATTCACTGATCAAGTCCGGTCAGCCCGTAACCATTGTCGATCTTCGTTCCACGGATGACTACCAGCGTGGTCACATCACTGGTGCCATCAACATTCCCCACCGCGTCGTTGCCGAGAAGCGCCTGCCTCCACTGGGGAAGGTGGTCGCCTACTGTGATGGGCTCGGCTCGACATATGCAGCCGGATGCGTGGCCTCTTTAAATGCTAAGCCCGGCATTCAGGCCGAGGCGCTTGAGGGTGGCTTTGCAGGCTGGGAAACCTTTACCAACGTCACGGCTGAAGCCACGAGCGTGCACAAGGAGACCCCGCGCACCATCACCTATGAAGAACTTCAGGCCACGCAGGGCAAGAACGTGCTCATCGTCGATGTCCGTCGTGAACCCATGGCTCTTGCCCAGGCAACGGGAGAAGCACCGAAGGAGAAGCTGAACCTGGGTGCCTTACGACAGAAGTCTCTGCCGCGAGCCAGCGTGACGACAGATGCATTTGATCAGATCGCCCGGCTTAAAGGTAACAAGAAGCGATTCAACGGAGCGCCCTCGCTGATCGTGGTGATCGACAATGATAATGCGTCTGCAATGGAGACCGCCAGGCGCATCCAGCAGTCAGGTTACAAACGCGTCGTTGTGCTTGCAGGCGGTGAGGAGATCATCCGTCGTGATGGCAAGTCCGGCATGGCACGTCAGGGGGCTGCCGCGCCAGTGACGCTTGACCCGACCCTCAAACCCCAGCCTTTGCCGACCCCGAAGTAGTGCGCCGCCACCATCCTCAACCCAAAGAGAATCCATGAAAGCCTTCTTTATCCAATTCGCAGCCCTGCTATTTTTCACCGGCAGCATGTTTGCCCAGGTCAACATTTCCCAGGCTGCGGTGGGGAATGTGGATGCCGGCCAGTTCCATGTTTTCTGGCAGGCCGATGGGGCTGGCGTGCCGCGTCTTGACATCTTCTCTGATGCTGGTGGCAGCACCTCGCTGAACGGCCAGATGGGCGTCGAATTTTATCCGCTGGAGATGAATGACGTGACCGTCGCGCAAACGGCGGAACAGCGCGCAGATCGCCGCGACCTCCAGGCTCTGACGAAGAGCAAGGGCATCATCCTCGCTAGAGTGACAGGTGCCCAGCCAGGCACGACTTACCATGTTCGCCCGCGCTCCTTCAGTGAGGGTGGGGCGCCCAATGAAGCCGCGCTTGCACCGCTGCTGTCAGTGACGACGGCTCAGAAAACGGCCTTCGTTGTTGAGTCACGTCAGTTGCGTGTCAGCTTTGGCGGCTGTTTTGCAGGCAGCCAGGGGCTGGTGATGAAGCTTTCCATGGCGGGCGCCCCTTATCCGCTGCTGTCAGTCGTCGGCGATCATGATCTGGATGAACAGGCGCTTTTTGATCTCTCCCGGTTGCTGAATCCTGCCGGCACTACGAATGCCACGCTCATCGGCACCCCTCAGTTTACTCTTGAACTGATCGGCCCCACGGCCCCTGTCGGAACCAATCTCACCGATGTAGCTTACAACAGCACTCACGTTGTCGCTGAGCTTACGGACTCGATCTTCCTCGTGACCTTCCCCGGCCTCGCCTACTTCACCCTCGAGGCGGTCAGCACGCCTGTGCAAGGCATCCCCTTTGTCTTCAACATCACCGCCCGCGCTTCCAACGGCACGGTGCTGACAAGTTACAACAGCAATGTCGATCTCTCCACCGGCGGGCTTGGAGACTTGTTTGAAGGTGGAGGCGAGACTCCGGCTTTCAGCAATGGAGTGCTAGCTGGTTATCAGGTCATTCCGGCAGTTAGTGGAGATGTCACGCTGACCGTGCTCCGCCCCTGTGGAATCGAGACAGGAAGCCAGTTGTTCAACTTCAATGCGCTCACTCTGGCAACTTGGAGGGGGCGGTATTTCGGTGCCAATGCGGGCAATGAATCATTGGCCGGATTTGAGGTGGACTTCGACAAGGACGGGTTCCCGAACGGTCTCGAGTATTACTTTGGCAAGGACCCCACAGTCTTTGAGGGTTCGCCCATGCAGGAGCCTGAACTGGATGGTTCGGACTTCGTCTTCGACTACTGGCGCTCACGTCTCACTCCCGGCGTCACTGCCGTTCCGATCTGGTCGGAAACGCTCGAAACATGGCGTACAGACATCGTGAGCCAGCAGGTGGTTGAGACGGTCGGTGCCTTCCAGCGTGTGCGTGTCCGTGTTCCTGCCGCAGGTCTGACCAAGGTCTTTGCCAGTGTCGAGGTGACGCAGTGACAGGCAGCGCTCTGAAAAGTGTTCTCAAGGAGTTCCCAGAACCAATCGCATCAAGGCTAGGCCACTCGTGCTCAGCACGGCCTTTTCTCCCGTGCCGAGCAGCAGTCCTCCGCTTCTCCAGGCATGATTTCCTTCAAAAAACTGAACCCAGACCACTTCGGTGAACTCCGGCGATTGATCGAGGGGTTCAAATCGCACCGGCAGCCCCCATTCCGTAAAGCTGATGCGCCAGCCTGGAGCTTCGTTTCTGCCATCTGAGAGCCATGGGTGACGCAGCAGCAAATCGACGGGCAGTTCTGCTTTTGTGGCGACAGAGAAATAAGGCTTCAGCGCCAGGAGAAATTCCGGAAGAGTCAGTTCCGGGCGCTTTTGATTAGCCAGAAAGAGAGAGGCTGCATCCGCACCCTTCATGTTCGCAGGATGATAACGGACATCACTGGCATGTTTGGGCAGCCAGGAGAGATTAGTGGTTTCCTGAAGCATCAAGGCCACCTCCAGATGCAGGTGTGCCCGCTGTGCCGTCAAGGCTCCTCCTGTGTAGCCCATGATTCCAAGTGTCTGGCCACGTCTGACTTTTTCCCCGTTGGCCGCCATCACCGAACTCAGGTGGGCATAGCGGCTGAAAACGGAATCATCTCCCCATTCATGTCTGAGGATGATTTGATTTCCATACTGGGTCTGCCCGCGCGTTTCACACAGCACCACGATTCCATCCGAGATCGCACGAACCTCATCAGCGGGCAAAACACCTGCCTCAACTTTGACCGGAGCGATGTCGATACCCTCGTGAAACTGGGTGTAAACCGTGCCTCCCGGCCACTGCAGTGGCGAACGCACATAGCCAAAGGTGCCTCCCTGCCAGACTTGCTCTCCCTTTCGGTCCACACCCATGAAGAATGTCCCCTGATCAGCAGTAAAGAGGGCTGTATTGTCAGTCGGGAGTGACAGGTCCAGCGCATGTGCGCAAGGCATCAGGCACAGAGCAAGGAGCCGGAAGACCTGATGCATGGCGCAGCATGGAGGATGGGATGGAGCCAGTCTTTTGGACGGATTATGCGAGGGTCATCCCATCGTCGTGACTGTCCACATCCATCTCGCGGACGCGCTTGCGATCACGCTCGCTTTGGACAGCGGCACGAAGTTTTTCACGAACTTCTTCGACATTCGCGATGGCACGCATGGCGACGGTGGGCGTGCTGGCATCACTGGTGACGAGTGTCAGGTTGCCCAAACCAACAAGGCGGAGGAAGAGCGGCTGATCCATGGCATAGTCCTTCACGCGGAAGAGTTCCAGCTCATCGAGCTTCCGGTTCAGGACGCCTGTGCCGATCTTCAGACGCTGGGTGGTCAGCTCATAAGAGGTGCATTTGGTGATCCACCAGCGGATCAGCCACATGAGCAGCGGTACGATCAGTGCGATGTAGGACAGGCCGGCGGTCGGCAGGGCCACCACAGTGGAGCCGAATCCAATGCCAAGGGCGAGTACGATGCAGAAGAAGTAATACCAGAAATGGACCCACTGTGAGGTGTGGCCTTTCCATAGAGTGGTTTCGAGGGGTGTGGATGAAGATGTGGATTCGGAGTTCATTGGACGGGCGGAGTGATGGTGGATCAGGCTGACAGGGTGAACGCTAATTTGGGAGCTATTTTGTAACGAGCGTGGGGAAAAGTCACGCAGCCTTGGCTCGCGGCTTATCCTGACTGGTTGTCCGCACGGCGAAATTCTCCGCCGGAGGCACATCCCACACCAGATAGCGCGAGAGCATCCGCATGAGTCCGCGACTGTAGGCTGAGCGTGTCCAGCCGCCGGAAGCCATGCTGGCGATGTGGCGTGTGGAGTGGCGCTCCATACGACTGGCGAGGTTGAAGGGCGATGGCCTCATGGCGTGGTTTTTTCCTGCGAGGTGAATGCGGAAAATGCGCCCGTCATAGAAGTAGCGTACGAGTTCCTGCCAGGAGCGATGCCAGTCGGTGATACGTGCTGAGTATTTGTTCAGCGCACGCGCGAGCTTTTCGGGCTGGTTCAAAATGTCAGCGCCATGAGCAAACACACACAAGTCGAGCTGCTGGGCACCTACGAGCGACATGAAGAGGCCCGGCGAGAGCATGGGATCGACAAAGCCAAAAGCATCCCCACACAGCACCCAGCCGGGACCATGGCCACAATCCGTGAGGAGCTGGTAGTTCGAGTAAGTCATCACCGGTGTGATGCGGCGGGCGCGTTTGGCTTTTTCGGCGAGCAGCGGCTCATCACGAATGGCATTTTCCAGGCGTTCCTCGGCCGTGCTGCCGAGCGTCTTCGCGTGTTCTTTGGAAACAACGATGCCGACGGAAAGCCGCCCAGGCAGTGGGATGCGCCAGCTCCAGCCTGCACGGAGCACGGAGATGATCACCTGCCCAGGCTCGACTTCATCGTGATCAAAGTCCTCAAAGTGTGCGAAGTAGGCGATGTCATCTCGTTCACCCTTTTCCGCAGGTAGATTCATCGCACGGGCAAAGGCACGCGTGCGGCCTGTGCAATCGATGAGCAACGGTTTCGCACTTTCAGGCAGCCCAGCGACCTCGCGGCTGCGTGCGCTGAGACGGATCGTAGGCTCGCCATTCTCCACGTCAGGCTCCAATTCGGCACGCTCATGCACAAATTTTGCGCCAAGCTCCTCGGCGCGAGTCCGCAGCAGGTTGTCGAACTCCGGGCGCGGTGTGTTGAAGGCGTAGGTGGGCAGGTGTCCTTCGACATTCTTGAAGCTGAAGTGAAGACGCGGGCCGCCATCGGTGACAAAGAAGGATGCCCCTGGTTTCCGCGTCGCCATCGCAGCCACGCGATCTTCAATGCCGAGCTGGCGAAACACGGGCACCACGCCAGGGATGAGTGAGACACCCACGAGCAGGCCGGTACGCTTGTCGTCAGAAAAGACGAGGCAGTCACAGCCACGCTTTGCCAGCAAGCCCGCGAGTGTGCAGCCTGCGGGACCTGCGCCTACGATGACAACTTGGGGGGAAGTTTCAGACATGAGATTGCATCATCATACGCGCTCCAGCTTGATCGGGTAGGTCTGAAATGCATTCCACTGGCAGACGATGAGGTCGCCATTCTCCAGCACGCAGACGTCGTGCCCGTGGTCAAAGACACGCTCGGCCTGCATCAGTGGTTTCAGTTTGCCATTTTCATAGACCGGCTCCGTGCCGCCGGGAGCGCTGATGACCTTGTTTTCTGCACTCAGGACGACGGTGAATCCGCTGGGGTTCTGTGGCAGCTTGTTGATCTCCGGCGTCTTGCTCCAGCACACACCGGCATACAACTCCTGACCGGCGATGACAGGACGGCAGACCATGGCTCCTGGCACCTCGATGGTCTCCAGATACTTACCATCCAGCGTGAAGCGGCGGAAGCAATTGTCCGCACGTGAGGTAACGATCACCGTCGCCTTGTCTGTGCCCTTTCGTGTGTCGATGGCGATGCCGTGGGCGTTGTTCAGCCTTTGATCAAGCGGCACGTCATCCTTGCCGCCGAAGCGCTGGATGAACTTGCCTCGCGAGTCGTAGTGCAGCACGAACTGCGAGCCGTAGCCATCCACGACGTAGATGTCGCCATTCGGTGCGATGGCGACCTCGGTGGGATTATAAAACATGTCCGGCTCATATGCGCCGACCATCATCGGATGGCTGAGGCTAAAGATCTCCTTGCCCGTGAGGTCCATCTTCGTCACGCGTCCGGTTTGGTGATAGCCAGCGCCGCCGCTTTTCCAAAGACCACTGTCCGTGAGGAAGAGGAATTCCTCGCCATTCTCCTGGCTCAAAGTCAGCCCATGTCCGCCGGGCCAGGCGCTGCCCCAGGAGTCGAGGATCGTGCCGTCAGGCTTGAAGACGAGCATCTGATTGTCCCAATGATCGCCGACCATGAAAAGGCGGCCATCTTTCACCTGCACCATTTCATGGCAGTTCAGGATCGGATGAAAGCGGCCCTGCCCGGCAGGCACCCACTCCTTGTTCACCTTGTAGCGGTGTTTGCCATGGCCGATGACCACATCCTTTTTCGGATCAGGTGCGGCCTTGAGAGTCTGAATCCAAGTGGCGGCCACAGCGGTGCTGAGGCCTCCGAGAAAGTGGCGGCGTGTGGGTGACATGGCGTGAGAGTGGAAGCTTGTCGGACGCTGACAAGCCGAATCTCAAGGTGCCTTTGTCTCTGCTACAGGCTCCGCCCCCCCGGGCTTCTCGTTCCAGGCAGCGGTCATCTGGCTGATGGAAAGCGGCTGGACACCTTTTTCAGGCAAGGCTTTTTCGAGAGTGCTGCCGGTGTCATCATGAAAGACGAGGCCGAGCTTTTTCAAATAGGCTTCCTGGTCGGCGCGGTTTCTCCCAGCTTTGGAGACTTCGAGTGTCTGACCCTTGGTCGGGCCGTTGGCGATCTTGTTGGCCGTGGTGTAAATGACGTATTTACTGCGGTTTTCCTCAGGGTGGGCGTTGCCATCTGCACGGCGAAAGGCGGAGCGGTCGATGTGGGAGCCTGCAGGCAGCCTGCGCGGAAGACTGTCGCTGGTCAGACGATGAATCCACTGCTCTTCGGGGTGGTGCATGAGTGCGTTTGGATCTTCATAAACGACCGTATTGCGGGTGGCGATGCCACGCTGGCTCATGATGCGGTGAAGCCAGTTGTAGGAGGTGCCGGCCATGTCATTGGAGTCTCCGTAACCGCCGCCGACGTCCGAGTGGGCACCGGGAAACCAGACTTCATACACATTGGTCGCCATGGGGTCTATGGGCGCACCTACAGGCAGTGGTTCGAACTTGCTGCGATGATCATCCAGGGAAAGGGCATGAACGATATTCTGGATGTTTGGATAGGCGGCGACTTTGTAGCGCTGATGGCCCTTCTCAGGTTCGCCCATTTCACTCAGCTTGGTGAAAGAGAGTCCGGGCACGGTGTCCCAGATGGCAAGGAGTTTGATGGTGGGTTCCGTCCAGGTGACGCCCGGATGGCGTGAGGCCAGGTCGTTCTGAAGATTTCTCCGGTTGTCGGCGAGATGTTTACGCCATGCTTCCGGGCCGCCTTCACGGGCTTCGTTCTTCGTTAGATCGACCAGATTGTCCTCGCAGTATTTCCAGACATCCTCGGCGAGTCGGTCGAGGGACTTCTCCTGTTCTGAAGAGAGTCGCCCGGCGGAGATGTGGGGCAGACCGCAGTGTGCCATAAGACCCGCCAGCATGCGTGCCTGGAAAGCTCCGCGGCTGAAGCCAAAGATGAGAATGCTGTCCTCTGTTCTTGTTGTCGTGGCCCGACGGCGATTGCGGGCGAGAAATTTGTAGGCGGTAAGGACGCGGGATTTCATGCCGACCCCGAAGATTTTGCCGGTAAGGCTGTCCGTGCCCACACCCTCGATGTAGAGGCAGGGGCGGAAAGGATCTTCGGCTTGAGCAGCGACCTCAAAACGACGCCGAACATTGGTGCGGGCAGCCCAGTCATTGGCTGTGCCATCGAAATAGACCTCGATCTGGCGGGAAAGTTTTCTGTCATTGGCCGAGAAGAACCTGGGTGCCTCGGGATTGGGCACGACCTGTGTTTTGTAGGCGGAGCAGGATGCCAGCACCAGAATGGCAAGCGGGATGAGTGGGTGTTTTGTGATCGTGATCATTTGCATGCCTGCGAAGGTAATCACATCGAGGCCTGGGATGGACAGGTAATAATCTCCATTTCACCCAAAAGAATAGCCCGTCTGTCGGACACGATGACTCGGGAAGGAAAGGCTGCGTTCGCTTTAGAGATGGACTTGCTCAGGCTGTGAATCGCCGCCGACGAAGCAGGATGAGCACCCCAAAGGAAGTCAGGAAGAGTGTGCCTGGCTCCGGCACGGGCGTGAGGGAGAAATTGGAGAATTCGAGCACGGTCTGGTTGCCACTGATGGTGCCGAGGAGGTTGGCATCGGCGACGGTGGCGGCATCGAATTGGAAGGTGAGGTCGGTGAAGGCGCTGACGGCCTGAAACTCGAACTCGATGGTGCCGAGCCCACCGCCAATCTGGAGAATATTGAGGACGTTGGCGGTCTGGTTGGTGTTGATGTCCTGGATGGGGTTGCCACCATTGAGGAGACTGAAGTTTGCGGCGCTGAGTGCATTAAGGTCGATGCCTGCCCCTGACTGAACATCGAAGCTTACGAGGTAGTTCTGACCCTGGGTGAGGCTGAGGCCGGTGACATCGGCGGTGCTGGCCCAGGCATTGAGTACGCTGGCACCGAGAACCTGATTTGTGGCTGTGGTGATGGCTGGGCCGAGGTTTCCGAGGAGTCCTGATGTGGAAATTTCAAGCTCACGACCAAAGACGAGGGTATTCCCCGTGGTTTGAGTATAGGCGGCGAGTTGGGCATCGACAGTGCCAAAAGGAAATGCATCCACACCGAATTGGACAAGCCCGGCTGCGGAGTGCTCCCAAGTGGTGTTACCCGAACTCTCGGAGGATGGGGTGTAAAAGGTGGTGTCCACCTGGAGGCTGAGGACGAGCCCCGTGCCGGGGCGTCGAGCCTCGAAGTCCGGGTCAAAGAAGGCGGAGTCGGTGACGAGGCTCTGCGCCTGAACAGGGGTGACAGCGTGAAAGGTGACCGCCAGAAACGTCATTGACGTGAATTTAACCAGGGAACCAGGGATGGAATGAATGCTCGTTTTCATGGCAGGAGTGGATTGTGAAAGCCTAGCTTGAGACCAAAAATGTTTGTTAACCCCGTACAATCTATTGCCTGCCTGATTTGAGTTCCATGAGACCTAGGGACTAATGTATTTAACAAACGCTATGTATTTGAATGTCTGCGCCTCATGTCCTCCTGGCTGAACATACGACCAAAGTATTATTCAGGTTCTTGCGTGAGTGACGACGTCTGACTCGCTACCGCTCAGCTGTGTGAGTCGTGTTGAATTCTCTTCGGGAATCATGCGCGAGTTTTCCGACCACTTGGCAGCGCAGTCTGAGTTCACTTCAGACTCGATTTCGGTTTGAGCGAACTGATGCCGTCTCTCCCGTGCAATTCTTTGCCAAGATTCTCAGCAGATTGGATTCAGCGTCGAAAATTGTAATCGCCACGCCGTCGGGCACTCGCTTAAATCGCGGCCAATTCAGCCCGATCTCCCGACGTGTCCGAACTTCTCCAGGTCTCCATCAGCCCCAATCAAATCCTCCTGACGCTCCTGCTCGGGCTGGTGGTGTGTTACTGGCTGCTCGTCATTCTCGGCGCTCTCGACTTCGACACCGACATGCCCGATGACCTCGGCGACGGTGATGGCGACGTGCATCACGGTCACGGCATGAACACTGGCGGGGCCTGGATCACGGCAGGCCGCCTCTTCGGCTTTTCGCAGGTTCCCATCGTCGTGTGGGGCAGCTTCATCATTCTCTTCATGTGGTTCGTCTCCCTCGTGCTAAATCAGAAGTGGAATACCGATGCCGACACGCTGCGTGCCTTGCTGCTCCTGCTGCCAAACTTCGCGATCAGCGCCGTCGCCACAAAGCTGGTCACCATCCCCGTCGCCAAGCTTTTCAAAGCCATGGCCGATGCTGACACCGAGGCCGAAGAAGTCATCGGCCGCACCGGCATCGTCGTCTCCATTGAGGCTGATGAACGGTATGGTCAGCTCGAAATCGCCGCGAATGGAGCCCCGCTCCTGATCAATGTTCGCACTCAGGCCGGTGCTCCAGCATTGCCCAAAGGCGCTCAAGCCCAAGTCACCACCGCTGGCCCCGACAACGCCTTCTATTTCATCGAGTCTCTGAAATCATAAATCCAAAAATCAACCCATGACCATCACACCACCCCTCGCTCTGCTTCTCGAAGGCAGCCTTCTCGTCGGCGTCATCATCATCGGCATCTTCCTCGGGGTGCTGATCCTGTTCTCGCGCTTCTTCCGCAAGGTCACGCAAGGCCAGGCCATCGTGCGAAACGGCATTGGCGGCACGAAAGTGTCCTTCAATGGCATGATCGTCATCCCCGTCGCGCACCAGGCCGAGTACATGGACATCTCGGTGAAGCGTATCGAAATCGAGCGCAAAGCCAACGAAGGCCTGATCTGCAAAGATAACCTGCGTGCGGACATCAAGGTCGCCTTCTTCGTCCGTGTGAACAAAACGCCGGACGACGTGCTTCGCGTGGCCCAGAGCATCGGCTGCGCTCGTGCGAGCGCCGTGGAAACGATTCGCGTGCTGTTTGACGCCAAATTCTCCGAGGCGCTGAAGACTGTGGGCAAGCGCTTCGACTTCGTGCAGCTCTACAATGAGCGCGATC
>CAYMHJ010000115.1:0-18546 GCA_964390165.1 uncultured Prosthecobacter sp.
GCTGCATCTCCACCGTGCTCCACGCGGTCTTCGCCGACCCGATGCGCACGATGAAGACCGTCTTGCCCTTCTTCGGTCCCGCATCCGCCACATGCACGCCGATGTTCGGCACGTTCTCCGCATGCACGGCTCGATCCCCGCCATCGAGCCGGTCCAGCCACATCACAAAGAACTCGCCGTCGTCCTCCGGTGGATCGTAGCGAAACTGAAACCGCACAAACAGCTCCACGCCGCGAAACGGCTGCGCCAGCTCCCGCCGCAGCGGGTTATTCCGGTCCAGCGTGCCCTGAATCATCACGCCGCCATCCGGCGCAAGCACCGCCGGACGGATGGCGGAGAGCTCCCACGCATCGAGTGATTCCAACGAATCCTGAAGAACACGGTCATCTGCCGCTGAGACGACTGACACCAGACACAGTCCGCCTATCGCGAGAGCGAGCGAGCGCATGAGATGTTTATTCAGGAGCGTCAACATGGAGCTTTGAATGAACGGTCCTCAAGGGGCCGGTTTTCGATGAATTGCGTCAGCCAGAAAGGTGCACATGCACAGCAGAGATGGTTTCACCATCGTCAATGCGTCTGATGGTGTTCCGCGATACACCGCACTTCCACCCGACTCTCTTGCAGATCCTGAAGCGAGCTTCTTCCTGCTACCGACTTCAACCGCGAGGATCTCGACCTAGGTGCTCCAAAATGACATTTACGTGAGCACATCCTCCGCAGTGAGCGTTTGCCACGGGCGGATTCCTCGCCAAATCGAAAGCCCCCACCCCATGTCTGACCGCGCCGTTTTCCGCACCATCCCTGTCCGCGAACTCCTTCCTGACCAGCTTCTCGATCTCTCGAAGAAGATGAAGCTCTCGCTCTCCAAAGCCGACATGCTCGTCGTGCAGCAGATCTTTAACGAAGAAGGCCGCGACCCGACCGATGTCGAGCTGGAGGTCATCGCCCAGACCTGGTCGGAACACTGCAAGCACCGCATCTTCAATGCGAAGATCTATCACACCCTCAATGGCGAGCAGGAAGTGGTGGACAGCCTCTTCAAGACTTACATCCGCGCCACCACGGAGAAGATCATGGCCGACAAGCCCGACTTCGTGCTCAGCGCCTTTGTCGATAACGCAGGCTTCGTGAAGCTCGACGACGACAAGGCCGTGTGCCTCAAGGTCGAAACTCACAATCACCCCAGCGCCATCGAGCCCTACGCCGGAGCCAACACCGGGCTCGGCGGCGTGATCCGCGACATCCTCGGCGCAGGCAAAGGAGCCAAGCCGGTCGCCTCGCTTGACGTCTTCTGCTTCGGCCCACCGGACACGAAACAGGAAGACCTGAAGGCCAAAGACGTGATCCATCCGCTCGGCATCATGCGTGGTGTGGTGCGTGGCGTTCGTGATTACGGCAATCGCATGGGCATCCCCACGGTGAATGGTGCGATCCAGTTCGACGACACCTTCATCTACAATCCCCTCGTCTTCTGCGGCACCGCCGGGATCATCCCGATCAAGGACATCGCCAAGGAAGTGAAACCCGGCCAGCTCCTCATCGCCGCTGGCGGTCGCACGGGCAAAGACGGCCTCAAAGGTGCCACCTTCTCCTCCGCCGAACTCACCACCGACTCCCACGAAGAAGATCAGACCGCTGTCCAGATCGGTAATCCGATTGAAGAAAAGAAGGTCGCTGACTTCGTTCTTGCGGCTCGTGAGGCAGGCTTGATCGAGTTCATCACCGACTGCGGAGCGGGCGGTTTCTCCAGCGCGGCTGGCGAGATGCTCAGCGAGGTCGGCGGCGAGGTTTACCTCCACCATTGCCCGCTGAAAGAGCCCGGCCTGGAAAGCTGGCAGGTCTTCATCTCCGAGTCCCAGGAGCGCATGGTCATGTCCATCCAGGAGCACAATCTCCCCGCGCTCCAAGCCATCGCCGACAAGTGGCAGAGCGAGATCTTCGTGCTCGCCAAAGCTGACGGCAACAAGCGCCTGCGCGTCTTCCATTACGACAGCATCGTCTGCGACCTGCCGGTGGAAAAACTCCACGGCGCTCCACGCCGTGAAATGCGCGCCCACTGGCGTCAGCCTGCCGCACTCGCGCCAAAGGTCGCCGTTCGTCCTGAATCCTGGACGCAGGTCCTGAAGACCTTGCTCGCCGACTTCGCCATCGTTTCCCGTGAGCCAATCATCCGCGAATACGACCACGAAGTGCAGGGCAACACCGTCCTGAAACCACTCGCCGGTGCCAGTGGCGATGCCCCGCAGGACGGCAGCGTCATCAAGGTCGATGGCTCGAAGCAACTCGTCGCCCTCGCCTGTGCCTTGCTCCCTGAGTGGGGCAAAAACGACCCGCACTCCATGGGCCGCGCTTGTGTCGATGAATGTGTGCGTCAGCTCGTCGCCATGGGTGCCAACCCCCAGCGCATCGCCATCCTCGACAACTTCTGCATGGGCAATCCCGATGCTGAAAAGGAGCTCGGAGCCCTCGTGGAATGCACGAAAGGCATGGCCGAGGCCGCCATCGCCTACGGAGCGCCTTTCGTGTCCGGCAAGGACAGCTTCTATAACTACTTCATCACCGAAGACGGCCCCGTCTCCATCCCCGTCACCCTGCTGGTCAGCGGATTCGGCATCATCGAGGACGCCAAACACGTCGTCGGAGCCTCCCTGCGGAAGCCCGGCAGCAAGATCTGCGTCATCGGCGGCACCACGCCCGGCCTTCGCGGCAGTGTCTTCGCCAAATACACCAAGGGTGCCGGCATAGACGGAGCCCCGACCTGGAGCGACAGCGCCGCCTGGGCCAGCTACGGGAAGTATCACGAACTCGCCAAGCAAGGTGCCGTGCTCTCCTGCCACGACCTTAGCGAAGGCGGTCTCGCCGTCGCCCTGGCCGAGTTTGCCTTCAGCGGCAAAGCCGGCCTCAAAGTCGAGCTGGAAAACCTCCCCGCTGCGAAGAGCTGCACCGTCGCCGAACTTCTCTTTGGCGAAACGCCAGGACGTCTCCTCCTCGAAGTCGCCCCCGAGCACCTCGCCGCAGCGAAAGCCGCCGGAGCCGTCGTCATCGGTGAATCTACCAACGAGAAATACCTCAACATCACCCTCCGTGGCAGCACCCTCATCGATGCTGCCATCGGAGATCTGAAGCCGATCTGGCTGGGTGGTCTCGTGCCGTATTATCGAAGTAAAACGACTTTAAAAGTCGTAAGCTGGTGCCCCGAGTTTCCAACTCGGGGATCATGGCAGGCGGGTTTCAAACCCGCCGCACCAGTGGACGAGATGAAAACTCGTTCTACCTTCGGCCCCATTGAGCACCTCATCTTCCATCACCGGCCCCGCACGCGTCCTCCTTGCCGAGGAGAGTCTGCCTTTCCGGCGGGTGATCCGCGAGGCGCTGACTTCGTTTCGTCATTGTGAAGTCGATGACTGCCCGACGGCGGAGCGAGCTTTTGAACTGGCTCTTTCACGTCCCTATCAGCTTTTCATCTTCGCCGTCCCACTGCCAGACCTGAGCGGCATCACGATTGATCGCCTCATCGCTCATGCCTATCCTTTGACACACAAGGGTAGCCATACTGCCCCGCCGGTCATCTTCCTCGCCCGCACCGAGGATGGCAGCGCAATCTCCGCCATCCAGCGCAACGTGCGGCTTCGCGGAACGATCATGTATCCGCCAAAGCTCGATGCACTGCTGACACTCACCTCCGGACTTTTGCCCGACCACCCCAACCAGCCCAGCTTTCCGCATGTTCCCTGACACTCAACATTCCGGCCCGGCAGTAAAGATCTGCGGAATCACCCAGGAGGAGCAGGCTCGTCAGATTATCGCACTTGGCGCGGATGCCATTGGCCTGAACTTCTGGCCCAAATCCAAGCGCTATATGCCGCTGGAAAACACCGCCTGGCTGCCCGCTCTCAAAGATCAAACCACCCTCGTAGCCGTGCTCGTCAATGCCGACGCATGCACCCTCGATACGTTGATCGACCATCAACTCGTCCACATCCTGCAACTGCATGGCGACGAAACGCCTGACCAGGTCGCAGCACTGCAAGATCGCGGAGTCACCGTCATCAAAGCTCTCGCCGTCCGCGACTCTGAGTCACTCGCGAGCATCGGCCACTACCCTTGCGGCACCATCTTGCTCGATGCCTACAATCCCAACCTCTATGGCGGCACTGGCGAGACCTTTCCCTGGGAGCTCGCCCTACGGGCCAGGGAGATGTTTCCCGAAAAGCGCTTCATCCTTTCTGGCGGGTTAACTCCAGCGAACGTATATCGTGCCATCCTGGAAACCCACCCCGCCGCTGTCGATGTCGCCAGTGGAGTCGAGTCCACCCCAGGCCACAAAGATCTCGCCATGGTGCGCGAGTTCATCACCCAGGTTCGAGAGGCTTCTCAGAATGGGTGATTCAAGGGTTGACGCCTGACACTTCGGGTTGATTAACTGTCTGACTTTTTTTGTGATGTTTCTTTCCTCGCTCTCTGTCGTTGGCGGCCTGCAATTCGGCCTGGATCACATCACGCCCCTGGCGTGGGGGATTCTGATTTTGCTGGCATTTCTCTCCACACTGAGTTGGTCGGCGCTGCTGATCAAATGGCACCTTCTGCGGCGCACGGAGCGTGCGAACCGGAGGTTTCTCAGTGGTTTCCATGACAGTCCGCACCCGCTGGCGATCTATTTGACAAAGGAGCAGGTGGAGCTTTCTCCGCTGTTTTTCATCTATCACACGGCTTGCCGTGAACTGGCCTTTCACCTGGTGGGTGAGGAGGAGCCTGGGCGGAGCTTTTCGGCGAGGCTTCAGGGAGCAGGGCGGATCACCCCCAGCCAGATGGGCTCGGTGCAAAATGCACTGGAGCGGTCTGTAGGCAGTGCGGCGCTGAAGCTGGAACTGCGGCTGAATCTGGTGGCCACGGTGATCACGGTGGCTCCGCTTCTGGGGATTTTGGGGACGCTGCTAGGGCTGCTGGAAGTGTTTTCGATGCTGGATCTGGGTGAAAAGGCGGCACTGGCACCGGGCATCACTTCAGCACTGATCACGAGCATCGCGGCCCTGCTGGTGGTGGTGCCCAGCGTGGCGGGCTACAATGGTGTGGTGAACCGCATTCGCGGACACATCGTGCGGATGGACAACTTTGCTTCGGAACTCAGCGGGCTCTTTGACCGGCAGTTTGTGGATCACCGGAAGGTGGATGAAGGTCTGCCAAGTCTGGGCACACTGGGTGCTCCAGCGATGCCCATGCCGAGCGCTGCGCGGCGCAGCCCATCCCGTGTATGAAGCGTGTCTCCAGCCGTCAATTGCCCGGTCTTCTGGCCGAGGTGCAGCTCACACCGGTGCTGGATCTGGTGCTGATGCTAATGCTGGCGGTGCTGGTGCTTGCACCAGCGCTGCGTGAATCGAAGCTGGAGGCGGCGGGAACTGCCACCACTGCCGTGCATGACGCACCGAAGAAGACTCTGCAACTGGTGGTGGCTGCTGATCTGAAGCTGACGCTCGCGGGCACTGCCGTGGATGAGGGGGCACTGATCGGCGAACTAAAAAAACGCGTGGCGGCTGATCCTCATCTGGGGGTGATGCTAAGCGTGCCGCCGGAACTGAAGTCCCCTGCCCTGCTCCAGCTCATGGAGGCTCTGCGGTCTGCCGGGGTTCAGCACACGGCGGTGACGACGAAACCTCTGCCTCTCCCCTAGCCCGCCATGTCTGCCCAGACTCCACGCCGTGCGCCTCTCGAGCCCTTCCTGCCTGCGGTGGTGGGGATCGGTCTGGCACATGTGCTGCTGGCCATGTGCGTTTGGATCGTTTATCCTCTGCTACCGCCGAGATCTAAGCCGATGTCCGGGGCGGCGGCTTTGACGTGGTTTTCACCTTCGGACTTCCTCATTCCAGGAAAGCTGCCGGAGGTGACGTTGATGCCAAAGGAGATGCCGGTGGCTGCTGTGCCTACACCTGAGCACGGAAGTTCGATCGACTTTACTCCCGCAGGCGTTGCGGTTGTGAAGGCGGAGGCTGCTCCACTGGTCATGCCTTTGGCTCAGCCCATGAGCGGCTCGGTGACACCGCTACCTGTGGATGCGCTGGCGAATGTGAAGAAGTCAATGAAAGCCACCCAGGGGAGCCTGCTGACGCCAGAGAATCTATTCCTGACAAATGAGGCGGCGGCAACACGCCAGATTCCCAAAGTCCCCTCTCATGAGGTTGCGCCCCCCCCCGCTGCGGTGAAGGAAGGTGGGCGAGCTGCGAACAAGTACATCACGCTTTCATTCATCAACGCCACCCAGAAAGCCATGGGAGCAAAGCCGATGCTGAACCTGCTGGACATCGCTAAACTCAATGAAGCGACGCGGGTGGGGCAGATGGCCCATGGGGGCGGGATGGATGCGGTGGAAAAAGCGCTTCAGCAGGCTCTTTTGCGTGAATGGAAGCCACCGCAGATCGATGAGGTGCCAGCCACGCAGCGGCGCGTGACGGTGGAACTGGTGGTTTTAGAGATGGCTCGGTGAAGGAGGCCGTGGTGCAGAAGGCCTCAGGCTGCGAGGCTCTTGATGCATCTGTGCGCGAGGCGCTGAGCCGGGTGACGAAGATTGCCGAGAGTCTTCCTTCTAGTTTCCCAAAAGAGCGCTACCCTCTGCGTGTGAATCTTCTGATCGAGTAGATGTACATCACCCGACTTTCCATCCTCCTATGCCTTTTCTCGCTGCATGTGCCTGCGGCCGAGGCGCTGACGCTGCCCGGTTGGATGCAGTTTTGGAAGCCGGGCACTACCAAAACAACTCCGAAGCCAAAACAAAAACGCATCCAGGTAGGTGACTTCAGCGGCGGGACGGGCGGCAGTGCGCGGCAGGCGCTGGTGAATGAACTGACTGCGTCCCGAGCCTTCATGCTGACGAATGAAAAGCCTGACTTCACGGTCACGGGCAGCTCCATAGGAGGCCGTGTTAACGGTCGCCTGCGGGACGCTGCAGGCAAGGAACTCATGCAGCGGACCTACGCGGCGCCTGGTCTCGATGAAAATGCGAAAGCGCTGGCAGATGACGTCATCCTGGCCATCACAGGACGGCCTGGACTGGCTACCAGCCGGATCGTTTTCGTGAGTGACAAGTCGGGCAGCAAGCAGGTGTACCTCTGCGATCCAGAGGGGCGTGATGTACTGCAAGTCACCCACCACAGTCACGGCGCAGTCTCCCCTTCCCTGAATGCGGACGGCTCGGCGGTGGCTTATACGAGCTACCGCAATGGCTTCCCTGTCGTGCAGTGGCTGGATCTCGGCCAGGGCTGGGAGCGCACGGTGACGGACACTCCAGGGACGAGTTTTGGGGCGGCCTTTGCGCCAGACGGTCAGAGGCTGGCGCTAGTGATGAGTTTCCTCGGCAATCCCGAGATATTCGTCACGGATCTGAACACCAACACGGCGGCGTGCATCAGTGACACCACAGGCGCTCCGAGCAGCCCGGCCTGGCACCCCGATGGCAGGCAGGTGATCTTCTCCGATGACCGGGGAGACGGCCCGAAGCTCTACATCGCCGAAGTGCCAGAAACGAATGAAACCGAGGCGAAGCTGCTGCGCTGGCGGACGGGCTATCGTTTCTGCACGGACCCGGAGTTTTCCCCCGATGGGAACAGCGTGGCTTTCACCACACGCATTAGCGGAGCCCTAGCTGTCGTGGTGAAGGGCTGGCCGAATGGTCCTGCGCGAGTCATCCAGAGCGGAGGAGCCTCCCACCCTTCCTGGAGCCCGAACGGGCTGACGCTCTGCTATGCGCAACACGGAACGCTCTATGTACATCAGCTCGCTTCAGGCCAGCGACGCGCTATCCTGCAGAAGCAAGGCCAGATCTCCGAGCCCCGCTGGATGAAATGAGCGCCCCTGATGCCATGAAGACACTGACACGCCTTTCTTCCACGCTGCTGCTTTTGACGGCTCCATCATGTAGCATGCTGCCCGGTCTCTCCGCAGAGCAGGAGCCCTCCGTGGTGTTTGCACTCGGCACACGTGATGGGTTTCAAAGTCCGCTGCAGAGCGCCCTGAAACCCGCCTGCCCGGCGCTCGACTTTGCTGGCGAGGGCTTCGCGCTCACCGGCGGACACCGCAAGACACTCGCGGCCCTGGCTGCGGAATGGAGCGAGAGCAAGCCCAGGTTTCTGATCGCTGGTTATGTGCCGCCAGGACTGCCGGAGGACTTCGCCCGCTCTCTGACTGAGCGCCGAGCCCAGGCAGTGCGCCAGCAATTGATCGAGAGCGGCATCGAGGCCACACATCTCCAGACCGTGGGATTTGGCTTCGACAGCTCGCCGAGCGCCCCGACCTCCAGTGTGGTGGTGATCTACCAGCAGTAGGATCACATCGTGATCTTCACCGGAGTGCCGACGGGTGCGTTTTCATAAAAAGTGCGCGCCATGTGGCTGGGCAGGCGGATGCAGCCGTGAGAGTCGGCATAACCGGGAAGGTAGCCCTCATGCATGCCCACCGCCCCTGTCACGCGCATGAACCAATGCATCTTTGCCCCGTCAAACTTGGTGCCAGGTGGGCGCGGATCCTTCCGATTGTCGATCTGGGTTTGCACGATGTTTCCATGCTTGTCGATGTAATCGCCGTAGAGGGATGAGAGGTGGTCGGCATCTTTGTCCATGACACGGAAGCTGCCTCTCGGCGTTGGGAACTGATCGCTGCCGGTGCAGACTGGGGAAGCGCCCACGAGTTGTTCTCCTTTATAAAAATACGCCATCTGTTCGCTGATGACGATGTGGATGCGCGGACTGCCTTTGACACCATCCCCATGCCAGTAGGAGCCGTCTCCCACTAAAGGAATTTTTATCTGGGGGAATCTTGACTTCGCCATCTTTACCAGACCCAGGGGGGCAAACTCCCAGCGTGCCGGAGTCATGGCCATGTAATAGCCGCCTCCAGGGCTGCGTCCGCTATACTGCCCGGTGGTATTCACGCAGTTCGAGCCAAGAAGAACAAAGGCGGTGGCGAGGACCGCGCGAACGAGTCGAAGAAGAAGATTGGGAGCGGACATGGTGTGATCCATTAGCTGAAAACCAAGCACAGACAATGCCGGGTTGTCCTCTTGTCAGCGAGGTCGTTGAAGTTTATGTCAGAAGGGCTGCTGCCAGCAGTACTCCCTTTCATCTTGAGACTCCAATGCCTCCTTTTAAACTCCTCTTCGTCTGTCTCGGGAACATCTGCCGATCACCTGCGGCGGATGGGGTCATGCATCGTCAGGTTAACGAAGCCGGCTGGCAGGACCGCCTCCACATCGACTCAGCTGGCACCGCCGGATGGCACAGCGGGAAGCCGGCCGACCCGCGCATGAGAAAAGCCGCCGCACAGCGTGGCTACGACCTCACCCACCTGGCACGTCAAGTCACGGCGGATGATCTGGCCGAGTTCGATCTCATCCTCGTCATGGATGATCAGAATCGGCGCGATCTCCGTCCGCTCGACCCGCAGCGCCAGCACGATGCCAAAGTGCGTCTCTTCTGCGAATTCTGCACCCGGCATACAGACCGCGAGGTCCCCGACCCCTACTACGGCGGCGATGCAGGCTTCGAGCATGTAATCGATCTCATGGAGGATGGCTGTGCCGGTGTGCTGCGGCATATTCAGATGCTGACGCAGAGCAGATGATAGTTGTATTTTCATGCGCTTCTCGGCGCTCCAACACATGGCATTAGCTCGCGAAAAAACCTTGATCTAAATCATATATGATCTATGACCATTGCTGGCAGGGCAGCTCTCCACCGAAATTTAACTCCAATCATGACCATTCAACGCATCGGCATCATCCTCAACGGCGTCACCGGACGCATGGGCACGAATCAGCACCTCGTCCGCTCCATTCTTGCCATCATCCGGCAGGGCGGCATCCGCATCTCGGACGAGCTGACGCTCATGCCAGACCCGATTTTGACCGGACGGAGTGCCAGCAAACTCCAGGCGCTCGCCACCAAGCATAGCTGCGAAAAGACCGGCCCGCTGAAGACCAGCACCGAACTCGCCACTGTGCTGGCAGATCCTGCTTACCCGATCTTCTTTGATGCCTCTGGCACGCTGCATCGCGCTCGTTTCGTCGAAATGGCGGCAGCGGCTGGAAAGGCGATCTACTGTGAGAAACCCACTGCTGTGGAGACCGTCGAAGCGCTACGCCTGGCTGACATCTGCGAAAAGGCAGGCGTGAAGAACGGCGTGGTGCAGGACAAGCTCTGGCTGCCCGGCATCCGCAAGCTGGCGCTTCTGCAATCTCAGGGCTTCTTTGGCCGCATCCTCAGTGTGCGCGGGGAGTTCGGTTACTGGGTCTTCACCGGTGAGCACGAGGGCCAGCCTGCGCAGCGCCCATCGTGGAATTACCGCAAGGTCGATGGCGGCGGCATCATCGTCGATATGCTCTGCCACTGGCGTTACGTGATCGACAATCTGTTCGGCGAAGTCACCGGCGTGAGCTGCCTCGGTGCCACACACATCCCGCAGCGCGTGGATGAAAAAGGCGCGACGTATGCCTGCGATACTGATGACTCCTGCTACGCCACCTTTGAGACAAATCAGAACATCATCTGCCAGTTCAACAGCTCCTGGACCGTGCGCGTGCGCCGCGACGATCTCTTCACCATGCAGGTCGATGGCACTCATGGTTCGGCGATTGTCGGCCTGAGAAAGTGCTGGTTCCAGTCACTCGCCGGAACACCGAAGCCGGTGTGGAATCCAGACATCGACTCTCCGATCAACCACTACGCGCATTGGCAGGAAGTGCCGGACACGGCGGAGTATGACAACGCTTTCAAAGTGCAGTGGGAGATGTTTATCAAGCACGTCGCTCTCGACACGCCTTTCCGCTGGACGCTCCGTGAAGGTGCCAAAGGGGTGCAACTCGCCGAACTCGGACTGCAAAGCTGGGCCGAGCGCCGATGGCTGGATGTGCCTGCTCTCTGATCCGCTCAGAGCGCCAGATGTCCCAGCGCCAGCAGCCCGTAGTAGGTGTACTCCGGGTCCAGCGTGTCGTCGGTCCAGTTTCCATGGAAGCCGCCCGCGGCACTCCATAGTGAGTCGATGAAGTCCAAACAAGGCTCCTTCACTTGCGCAATGGCATCTGCATTGTTCGACAAAGCATGCAGCGCCACCGCCGTGGAAAGCAGATCCGGAATCGGCGCTCCCGGCAAGGCCAGGAAGCCACCTGCGGGCAGGCACTGCCGCACCAGCCACTCCACAGCAGCGGGTGGCGCAGGCATCTGCATGTTTCGGTAGAGGGAAAGCATGGCTGAAGTCGCCGTCGTGGAGCCGAGTGTGAGACCGGGCTCGTTCGACCAGGCTCCATCCGGCGTTTCCAAGCTGTCCATGCACTTGGCAATGCTCAGCGGGTCCGGCGGCAGCGAACCTAAATCTTGGTAGGCTCCGAAGGCGATGAGACAGCCATACGCGCTGCCATTTTTCCGCCCTGGTGCCTGGTGATAACCACCATCCGGCGTGCGCCAGGCTTCGATCCGAGCCGCCAGTGTCTGTTTCTGCTCCGCCATCAGACCTCCACCGATGCTCGCCCAGCAGCGCGCGAGGCATGAGAGATGCACAAAGTCGAGCCCTTCCCCGTCGCCGAATGTGGTCAACCAGGCGCGCAGCGAGTCCTTCGGCACATCCTTTTGCAGAGCCATCAGCCCCTCGATTCCGAAAACAGTATAGTAGAGGTCCGGCTTGTCCGCTCGGTCGAGAAACCCGCCCTCGGGGTGCATTCGCGAGCGGATGAACTCCGCCACGAGATCCGCCGAGTCTCCGAGCAGTTTCGGAGCCACACGGGCGACTTGGAGCATTTCGAGACGGAAGCTCATGCTCTCACAACTTCTCCGGTTCCTGCAGCAAATTCGCCACCATCGACAGCAGACGACCGGCGGCACCGCCATCGCAGACCCGGTGGTCGAAGCTGAGGGTGATCTCGGCTTCGGTCACGGGGATGAACTGATTCACCTCTTCACTCCAGCGCGGGACTTTGCTACCTGCACCGAGACCGAGGATGAGGTTCTGCTCGGGCAACGGGATCGGCGTGGCCCAGACGATGCCGAAGGTGCCAAAGTTCGTCACGGTGGCGATGCCGGGGCGGTTCATGTCATGCGGCAGGCGGCGGGCGCGGGCCTGCTCGACGAGCTTGTTATAAGTGGGCACCAGTTTGACCAGCGGCGTCTTGTCCACCTCACGCAGCACGGGAACAAAGACACCATCATCCACCTCCACGGCAAAACCGATGTCGATGGCACGCGGATGCACGATGCGATTGCCGATAAGGCGGCCAGCCACGGCGGTGTTTTCTGCCAGGGCCAAAGCCAGTGCGCGGATGGCATAGAGCGCGGGACCGGGTTTCGGATCAGTCCGGCGACGATGCGCGAGCATGGCGTCCAGCATGATCGGGCTGCCCACCGTGGCCAGCGGACGTGTCCAGCTACGGCGCATGGAGTCTGCCACAGCGATGCGCATGGGGGAGGCGGGCGTGAGTTTGTGCTGCTCCAGACTGCGGAGGAAGTTTTCGAAGTCCTCCACCGTCACTCGGCCACCAGCCCCCGTGCCGGGCACACCGGCGAGGTCAGAGGCATTCAGGCCCAGTTCATGCATCCGGGCACGCATCCTTGGGGAGATGTAGCTTGCACCCGTGGCTCCAGCAGGGACTGGCAATCCACCGACCACAGGCTCCACCTTGGGTTGGTAGCTGGAGATATTGTCCTCATCACTGAACTGGAAATGCAAAGAGTCCGAGTTCGGCATCGAGACTGGCGTCTGAGAATTGGAGGTCTGAGGCACATCCTGATTGAATCCCAGCGCCTGGGCGTCCTCTTCAGTCACCTGGAATGTGGCGAGCTGGCTGCCCACGGCATAACTGGTCTGCACCAGGGCCATCACCTGCTCCACTTTACCCGCACAGGGGCTGCCGACAGTCATGGTCGCTTTATTCGTCTCCACCTCAAAGATGTCCGCCCCAGCCTCGATCTGCGCTCCTGGCTCCACAAGGATTTTGATAAGCGTCGCCTCGGCGATGGATTCGCCAAGCTGGGGCATGAGGATCGGGATCGTGGGCATCTTATAAAATGGAAGGGCGCTAGGGCTCCATGTGTGCCGGTTCCCCGGCGGAGAGTCAAGACACCTGACGATTGCCAGCAAAAACTTTGACACTCCGAACCGCCTGCGCGTAATCCTCCACCCTGCAACCCCGTACATGCGCACGCCGCCCTCACCGCTCCCGGAAAAAGACTTCCGCTCTTATGCCCCGGGCTATTGGAAAGATAAAAACATCTCTCCCACCGACTGGAACAACGCTGCGTGGCAGCTCCGAAACCGCGTCACCACGCTCGCGCAACTGGAGGAGCACCTCACCCTCTCCGAGGAAGAACGCGCCGGTGTCCTCCTCAGCGGCAACAAGCTGGCCATGGCCATCACGCCACATTATTTCAACCTCATGGACGCCGAGGACCCTGAGTGCCCCATCCGGCGGCAGGTCGTCCCGCGCATCGAGGAAACCTGGGAGGACCCCGATGAGATGGCCGATCCCTGCGGTGAGGACAGCCACATGCCCGTGCCCGGCCTTGTGCATCGTTACCCGGACCGCGTGCTCTTCCTCGTCACCGACCGCTGCGCCAGCTACTGCCGCTACTGCACGCGCAGCCGCGTCGTCTCCGGTGTCGGCGAACAGGAACTCCACACCGACTACGAAGCCGCCTTCCGCTATCTTGAGCGGCACGACGAAGTCCGCGACGTGCTCCTCAGCGGCGGAGATCCCCTGCTCTTCAGCGACGCGAAGCTCGAAGCCATCCTCAAACGCCTTCGCAGTATCCCGCACATCGAGTTCCTCCGTATCGGCAGCCGCGTCCCCATCTTCCTGCCCCAGCGCATCACCCCCGAGCTTTGCCAGATGCTGGCAAAGTATCATCCTTTGTGGCTCAGCATCCACACCAACCATCCGCGCGAACTCACCACCGAGGTCAAAGCCGGGCTGGAACGCCTCGCCAACCACGGTGTGCCTTTGGGAAATCAAAGCGTGCTTCTTCGTGGCGTGAATGACGACCCTGATGTCATGAAGAGCCTCGTTCACAAGCTCCTCATGTGCCGGGTTCGGCCGTACTACCTCTATCAGTGCGATCTCATTCAGGGCTCCAGCCATCTTCGTGCCAGCGTAAGCACCGGCGTCGAAATCATTGAATCCCTGCGCGGTCACACCACGGGCTACGGCGTCCCCCAGTTCGTCATCGATGCCCCAGGAGGTGGCGGCAAAGTGCCCGTCAATCCCGATTACGTTCTCCTCCGCGACGAACAGCGCACCCTCATCCGCAACTTCGAAGGCCGCACCTTCGAATACCCCGAGCCCGCGATGGTGCAGGTGAGGTGAGCTCAAGGCGTCGTCGAGACCCGCAAACGCAAAAAACGCACTTACTGCTCTGATTCTGCCACAGTGACACTGATGACTTCATCAATGGAAGTGAGGCCTGCGAGGATCTTGCGGACACCATATTCGCGCATGGGGCGGTAACCGTCCTTGTAAGCTTGAACATAGAGCTGCGAGTTGCTCGCCTTGTGAGTGACGAGCTCGCCCATGGCAGGGGTGAGGCGCACGAGTTCGTAGATGGACATTCGGCCTCGGTAGCCCGTGGCTCGGCATGCCTCACAGCCTCCTTCTTTCGCACGATAAACTGGACTGCGGATCGGGCCAGTGAACTGGAGCTGATCCTTCAGGCGGGTCTCCGCATCGGGATCGACTTCTCGGCATTCGTTGCAAAGTACACGCACGAGCCGCTGGGCGATGAAGGCACGCACGGAGCTCGAAACGAGGAATGGCTCCACGCCCATGTCGATCAAACGCATGATGCCGCCGAGGGCGTCATTCGTATGAAGGGTGCTGAAGACCAAGTGACCTGTCAAAGCGGCGCGGATGGCGATTTCGGCGGTCTCGAGGTCGCGCATTTCACCGATCATCACGACGTTCGGGTCACCACGGAGAATGGAGCGCAATCCAGTGGCGAAGCTGAGATTGATCTCAGGCCGCACGGCGATCTGGACGACACCGGGGAGCTTGTTTTCCACCGGATCTTCAATGGTGACGATGCGGCGGTGCTCGGTGTTGAGCTGGCTGAGGAAGGTGTAGAGCGTCGTCGATTTTCCGGAACCCGTGGGACCGGTGACGAGGATGATGCCGTTCGGCTTCTTGAGCAGGGTCTCGACCTCGGCGCGCAGGTCGGGCTCGATGCGGAGCTTGTCGAGATTAAACTTCTCCTGACCGAGCAGACGAAGGCTGACGCTTTCACCTTCCACGCTCGGGATGGTGGCAACACGAACGTCGATGAACTGCCCGGCGATCTGGAGATTGATACGACCATCCTGCGGCAAGCGGCGCTCGGCGATGTCGAGCTTCGCCATCACCTTGAGACGAGCGATCACGGACTGCTGGAGCTGCTTGATGTTCTCCGGCACTGGCACCTCACGCAAACGACCGTCGATGCGGTATCTCATGCGCAGCTTTTCTTCCATCGGCTCCACATGAATGTCCGTGGCGTGCTGTTCCAGCGCTTCACGGATGACGGTGTTCACGAACTTCACGACGGAGGCTTCTTCGTCATCGGCGTCGATGATGTTCGCTTCGTCGCGCTGTTCGAGATCAGAACCATCCACATCGCGACCTTTGAGAATCTCTTCAAAGGTGTCCGCGCCCACGCCGTAAAAGTCGCGCATGGCATTGAGCAGACGTTTGCGCGGAGCGATCTCCAGGCGCACAGGCGCATCCACTTCCCGGGCCACGGCCTGATGGCCGATGAGATCGAAAGGATCGTAACCGACCACGACGAGCTTCTTCACCGCCGTGCCTTCTTCTTCGAGAATCTTGATCGGCAGCAGGCGGTGCCGCAAAGCCACACGCGGCGGCAGCAGGCGCTTCATCTCCGGTGCATCCGCAGAGTCGGGCAGCGGATTGGCGACAAAGCCGAGGCCCATGCGAGTGGCGAGCTGGGAGAGAAAGGCTTCCTCATCAATGCTGCCGAGGTCGAGGAGTTGATTCACGACCGATGAACTCGGCGTGGCGGTGGGCAGAGGGATGCCGGAGCCGCCGGAGGACTCCAAACACTGCACGAGAGCTTGCCGGATATTTTTCATCAGTTCACGGAGCCTTTGGCAGAGCCTCAGGCGGGAAAAGGCTGGCGTCGATGATCGATCCATCTTCCTGGATGGTTTCGATCTCGATCTTCATGGGCACGGAACCTTCATCCGGCGCATAACCATACTTTTCCAAAAGCTCGACCACATAGGCCACGGCCAGATTTTGTGCCGTAAAATGGCGGGAAGCGATGCCCGTGAGATCCTCACGCAGCGTGCCGGTGATCACCGCACTGCCGATCATGCCGATCGAGCCATCCTCCGCCGGGCCTTTGTCAGACTCATCATCGGCGGCCATCAGACGGCCAGTGAGTGTTTCCGCCACACGCAGCACACGTTCACCTTCAGGCGTTTCGAGCAGGAGAGATCGGTTCAAATGACCGGATGCCGTGTAAAGCGCCTGGGAATTGCCCGAAACTGCCAGCGCTGAAAAAGCGGCCTTCCTCTGGGTTGCATTCGCAGCGAGGAAGAACTTCGCGCCGCTGTCTGCGACCGCGAAGTAGCGTCCTCCTTCATCGGTCGTCAGCACCATCGTCGCCGCACCGCCATTGGCTGGAGCCACGAGATAAGCACTGCGATAGCTGCTGAAATTCACCGATTCAGCCTCCGGCGTGAAAACCAGTTCATAGATCAACCACTGGGCTCGCACACTCGAAAGGCCCGCAAACCAAAGCGTGGCGGCGAGAAGAATGGAAGTGATGCGTGGGGTTGGAACCATGAGGGCGCGTTTTGTAGCTGCAAGAGACTCCCTTGTCGAGTGGCGCGTTGAATCGGCATGGGAAGGTTTGCGATGGTTTCGTCACCCAGACCCGGTTCCCCGCTCCTTTGAGTCTTTTGAAAATAAAAGCTCCAGGATGACCTGCCGCCATGCCTGTGCCAGAGGTGCTCACTTCCCTGCCCCGCCGTGCTGACTTCCGACTTTGACTACCACCTCCCGACCGAACTCATCGCCAGCGAGCCCCTGGCAGACCGCTCCAGCTCACGCATGATGGTGATCCATCGGCACAGCGGGAAGATCGAACACCGGCTGTTCCGCGCTTTGCCCAGCTTCCTCACGCCGGAAGATCTGCTGGTCCTGAACAACACCCGCGTGGTCCCTGCGCGCTTTTTTTCCAACGATGGCACGCGGGAAGTCCTCCGCCTGGAACCGATCACGCCCACACGCTGGCGCTGCATGGTGAAGCCTGGAAAACGATTCCGCCTCGGCCACACCGTGGCCATCGGAGACTCCACCGGCACCGTGAGTGAGATTCTGGAGAATGGGGAGCGTCTCATCGAATGGAATGCACCAGTGGATGAGAACCTCCACGGCCATCTGGCTTTGCCGCACTACATGGGCCGGGATGATCAGCCGCAGGACCGGGAGCGCTACCAGACAGTCTTTGCAAAAAGCGACGGCGCCATCGCCGCACCGACCGCAGGGCTGCACTTCACCCCTGAATTGCTCGCCACACTGCCACACACCTTCGTGACGCTGCATGTCGGCGTGGGGACCTTCCAGCCCGTAAAGGCTGAGAAGATCGAGGAGCATGCCATGCACTCGGAAGTCTATGAAGTCAGTGCGGAGACAACGGCGAAAATTCAGAAAGCCAAACGCATCGTCGCGGTCGGTACCACATCATTGCGCACGCTGGAAACAGTCGCCAGAGATCACGGACAAATCGTGGAAGCATCGGGCAGCACAGACATTTTCATTTATCCCGGACACCAGTTCCGGGCCGTGGGCGCACTGCTGACAAATTTCCACCTCCCCAAATCCACGCTCATCATGCTGGTCAGCGCCTTTGCGGGCAAAGATCTGATCATGCGCGCCTATGCCGAAGCCATCCGCGAGCGGTACCGCTTCTTCAGCTATGGTGACTGCATGCTGATACTCTAGCAGACTGAACGTGACAACCTACTGCTGCCCCCATTCTACGGCCATTCATTTCCCCGTGCGCAGAGCTAAGTTAGTCAGTAGAAAGCCATTCCATCCTTTCATCTCTGCGATTGTCCTGTCTCTCGGTTTGTTCCCGTCACCGATGAGAGGGCTGACAGGAGAATGACTTCAACGTTCCTCATCCTCCTGCCAACGATCTCCAAGCCCGCCATGCTTTGCACCGCTAGAGCAGGATGGCGCAAGAGTCAGGCACTGCTATCGATAAAATGTTATTAATTGTTACACCAGCTCTTCATATTCTTTTCGTGATGGAAATGGCAAAACACGAACCCGCCTTGTCATTTCAATGTTAAACTTGTTAAAGAACATTGGATGGACAACACACTTATCTTTAGGCTGAATCGAAAGGCGATCTTCCATGAAGTATTCAAAATCGCCCATCACTGTGCCCTCACTACTCTCCGAGCGCACTCTTCCAACAATACCCAGTTCAGCAACGAGCAGGCGGAATGCGATCAAGTTATATTTGGGCCTCGATGTCCATGCCGAAAACATTGCCGTCGCCATCGCCGAGGCGG
>CAYMHJ010000116.1:0-18509 GCA_964390165.1 uncultured Prosthecobacter sp.
CGAAGTGAAGCTCGGCGGCAGCACACTCATCGCGAACCTCACCCCCGGCCACACACGCGGCTGCACGACGTGGACGATGAAGGTCGATGACCTCAATGCCGTCATCATCGGCAGTCCGAACGTAAACCCCGGCTACGTCCTCGTCGGCAACAAAGACTACCCCGGAATCGCCACCGACTATGAGAGAACCTTCCGCTTTCTCAAAGCCCAGCCCGTCGATCTCTTCCTCGGTGCGCACGGCGGCTACTACGACATGAATGCCAAGCACGCCCGACTCGGCACCATCAGCACCAATCCCTTCATCGACCCTGAAGGCTACCACCGCTATGTCGCGGATCGCGAACAGGCATTCCTCTCTGAAGTGGCGAAGCAGCAGGCTAAGTAATCATCACTTAAATAAGTGGCTGCGCTGGGCCAGTACAGCTATGGACCCTGATTGCTAAGCCTTTGCTGCTCCCGCGCACCGTTTACCAGAGATCTATTGGCTTGTGGGTGTCTGGCAGGATGATCTCGGTGCCGCTGAGGGTCTCGGCGAAGCGGGTGGTGAACCAGGCCTGGGACTCGACTTCGCCATGCACGAGGAGGAGTTTCTTGGGTTTCACTTTCTCGACGTATTCGGCGATCTGCTCGCGGGTGGAATGGGCGCTGAGGTCGAAGCTTTCGATTCGTGCATGGGTCTCCACGGGCGGGAGGTTTTCGGCGAGCTTGATCTTCTCACCGGACTTGGCGTGGCGGATTTTGTAGCCGGGGGAGTCGGGGTCGGTGTAGCCGACGAAGGCGATGGCATTGCGTGGATTGTCGAGGAAGCGCCAGGCGAACTGATTCGAGGTGGTGCCCTCGGTCATCATGCCGCTGGAGAGGCAGTAGATGGTGCGAGGCTGGTAGTTGAACTGTCTCGGGCCGCTACGGCGCCCGCGCTTCTCGGGCTGGACGAGCATCTTGACATCTTCGAGCAGGCGGAAGCCACGATAGTTGCGGCGTGAGCGGTCGGCGTAGTGATCGTAGAGGACGGTGACTTTGGTGCCGAGGCCGCCGATCTGGAGCGGCATCTCGGGGATAAGGCCTTCTTCGTGGAGTTCATGCAGCATGAGCATGACTTCCTGGGTCTTGCCCAGCGCGAAGACGGGAATGAGCACGGAGCCATTGGCATCAAAGGTGTCGCGTATGAGGGCTGCGAGGCGCTCTTTTTCGGCCTTGCGGGTGTAGTCGGCCGGGCGCTCGTAAGTGCCGCGGGTGGTCTCCATGGCGAGGACGTCGATGCCCTCTGTGGGGAAGTCAGCGGCCATGCAGATGGTCTGCGACTCGAAGTTCACATCGCCAGTGTAGAAGAAAGTGCTGCCGGCCTCCTTCACCATGACTCCGGTGGAGCCGAGGATGTGGCCGGCATCGTGGAAGCTGACCTTCCAGTCGGTGTCGGGGATCTCGAAGGGGCGCTCCAAGTCGTGGTAGATATATTGGGCGCGGTTTTCATCCAGCTCCTTGTGAGTAAAGAGAGGGTACTCGTTGATGCCCTTTTCCATACGCTGGGAGGTCATGACGTTGACCGAGTTGTGTAACATGCCGCTCATGATCTCGCCGGTCTGCTCCGTCATGAAAACGGGGGAGGTGGGCTGCTTGGTCATGAGCACAGGCAGTGCGCCGATGTGGTCATGGTGGGCATGAGTGATGATGAGAGCATTGGCTGTGTCATGCGGCAGAGGCCCGAAGTCTGGTAAAGCATCGAAACCGACCTGCTTCGGGTGCATCCCGGCATCCAGGACGACACGGTCTTCACCACGTTCGAGGAGATAGGAATTGGCACCGATCTCGCGGCGGCGGGTGAGGTTACGGAATCGCATGTGAAAAGGTTCTGGGGAAAAGGGAGGGCGAGACTAGGCCGTGATTGAGGATAGGCAAGTGCTCAGAACCATTGACACCAGGGCCTCAGCGCGGAGTCTCCACCCGTGTCCTGCCTGCGCGATCAGCTACGCTTTGTCTTTCCTGCCATCCTCGGGATGTGTGTGCTGGGCGTTGTGGGTGATGCTCAGGCGCAGATCACGAAGCGTGACGATGCGGTGGGGAGGCTGCTCAACGAATGGTATCGTGACGGCACGGCGGCAGGACTGGCGAGCATCACCTATGAAAACCGGGATGGCCTGCATTCGCCGCTGAATCTGAGCCTGTATCCGCAGCTTCAGAACTTCGTGCATGGCAGCACAGGCGGAGCTGCCACGGGACCTGCCTCTCATTTGCGTTTGGGGCCGACGGTGGGGAACTGCTCCATGGCCTCCTCCGCGATCTCAGGCGGCAGTCTGCCACGCCTCTACATGATGGACCCCGGCGGTGGGAAGTTCCTGATGATGCAGTACCTGGCGAACAACCTTTTTGTCTATCCAGAACATCAGGACCACGACATCGGTGCCAATGGCATCGGCGGCTACGGGGATCTTTATCCGGTGAACACGCCCTGCTGCCTCATTTCGCAAGGCTCGTCGGGAAGTGACCAGCCCATTTTGCAGGCGGTGCTGTCCACCATCGCCGCGTTTCCGCGTGAGACACAGCGGGTGTTGATTCAAAAGCGCCTGCTGATGCCCACGGTACAGTCCATCCTCCGCCAGTCCAGCCGTGCAGTGACGAAGCCTGCGGACTATCTGACAGGCGCGGCACATCCGGTGGTGTTTGATTCTGCGATGCTGAATGAGGAGTCGATGGCGCGGATGGCGCAGAGCATGACGCCAGACCTTATCCCGCCGCTCGCGCAGATTGAAGTGGTGGAGGAAAGTGATCCGCAGGCTGGGAAGCATGTCTTTGAAGCTCAGAATGCGGTGTCTCACCAACTGGCGGACGCTCGCGTCTCCATCGCCCGAGTCTTCCGTGGTGCGCTGGACGAGTATGGGATGGTCATCGACCTGAGCAAGTGTGCCGATATCATGGGGCGGCCGGTGAAGACCACGGTGCAGGTGCTGCAAGGTGATCCCCGGCTCGTGAGGATCGATCGCAGTGGGAATGGGCCCTACCTGCGGCTGCGGGTGCGCTGGCAGCCGCCGATCATCACCCGCACGGGCATTCGGAGTCATCGCGTGGACATCGGCGTCTTCGCCACGAGCGGCACCGGCATCAGCGCGCCCGCCATCATCAGCTTCTACATGCTGCCAAACGAACGGCGCTTTTACAACGTACGTGGCCGGCTGGCGGAGATCGACTATCACAAGCCGAATCCCGACATCGGCCTGCCTGCGAGTGATCGTGATCTCCGTTGGCTGAAGGTGATGCTCGCCGCCACGCTGTCTGGAGATGGCTTGCGCAGCCGAATCATGGAGAAGTTGCTCAACGATGAGCAGCGCCAAGCGATCCAGACTGCATGGATGCCGCTGGATCAGCGCTACCAAGCTCTCACCGTACCTGGAGCAAAGGCTGATGAACCAGCGAAGGCTGCAATGGAAAAGGATCTTGCTTCAGCGCTCGCGAAACCGCTTTCCAGCAAGGATCAGATTAGCCTGAAGATGGCGCTGGAGATCGTTTTTAACCGCGCTGCTGACTTCACCGATCTCTATCTGGCCTTCCGTCAGGAGATCGACAAACTCGCTGCAACTTCGCCGAAGAAATCGGCTGCGGATGATCTCCGCCGCGAGGTGCAGAGACTGATCGATCTGGGGGTGTTGATCGAACAGGCGAGCGGCACGCTGTCCACCGTTTCAGCACCTGAAAAGCTCACCGCTGCGGATCAGCATTACCTGCGCAGCCTGAATCTGACGGTGATGAGTCAAGCGCTGTTCCCTGAGGCTCTTGAGCGTGCTGTCGCTCCTGCCTGGGTGGACCCGAGGCTCACGACGCCGAAGCCCTGGCGCGATGTTTTCCGCTATGATGAAACCCGTGGTGCACTGCTCGGCTGGGTGCGGCATCAGGCGGGTCGCACGCACTTCTTTGATGCTGATGGCAGGCTGCTTCCCGATGGACCGAAGCACCCTGAGAAAGCGGTGGAGGTGAAGTATGGCAGCAATGCCCAGGGCCTGCTGGAATGGAAATGAACTGGTGACTCACTTCCAACTCATGCAGCGGAAGGGGTGATCATCGATCAAGTTTGCCTGTACGCCGCTGAGTCGCTCGTGATGGTAGAACTGCACGCCGACATAATGGTACACCGGAATGACCGCGGCCTCCGTGCTGATGAGCAGCGTCTCCGCCTGCTGGAAGACGCTGTTGCGCCGGGGGATGTCGGCTTCGGCAGAAGCAGCGGCGATGTGGGCATCGTAGGTTGGGCTTTTGTAGCCGGTGCGGTTCTGGCCGTTCGTGCTGGTGAAGAGATCCATGAAGGTGCTCGGGTCATTGTAGTCACCGACCCAGCTTGAGCGGCAGAGGTGGTAGTCGAGCTCGCGCATGGACTTCAGCCAGACTTTCTGCTCCTGCTTCGTGAGGTTCACCGTCACGCCGAGCGCCTGCTGCCACATGCTTTGCAGCTCGATGGCGATGCTGCGCTCGATGGGCAGCGGGATGTAGAGATACTCGATGCGGGGGAATCCCTTGCCGCCGGGAAAGCCTGCCTGGGCGAGGAGTTCGCGAGCGCGCTGGACATTCAGATCGAGCCCAGGAGGCGGCTGGTAATCTGCACCTGTTCCCGGCGGCACGATGCCGCTGGCGATGGGTTCGCCGAGCTGGGTGATCTTTTCGACGATGCGCTTCTTATCCACGGCGAGCGCGAAAGCCTGACGAACTCTTGCGTCATTGAAGGGCAGGCGGGTGACATTGATGCGGATGAACCAGGTGCCCAAAAAGGGGCCGGTGTGGAACCAGGGCTCCTGCTTGAGCCGCTGAGTGAGCGAGGGTGGCACCATGCCTTTGTCCATCATGAGGTCGCACTGACCGGTGTGGAAATAGCTTAGCGCGGTGTTGGCATCTTGCACGGGCTTCACCTCGACGGTGCTGAGCTTCACGTTCGCCGCGTCCCAGTAGTGCGGGTTCTTTTTCAAACGGATGTGATCATCGAGCCGCCAATCTTCGAGCAGGTAAGCTCCATTGGTGACGATGTTCTGCGGCTTGATCCAGGCGGTGTCGTGTGTGCGGATGGTGTCCACCGGCACGGGGGCTAGCGTAACGAAGGAGCAGAGGTCGATGAAGTAGGGCGTGGGGTTTTCCAGCTCGACTTGCAGCGTGCGGTCATCGAGCGCCTTCACACCGACATGGGAGAAGTCTTTGTCTGTCTCCTCGGAAAACGCGCGGGCACCTCGGATGATGAACATGAGGTTGGCATAGTCGGAGCCTGTTTCGGGAAGCAAGGCACGCTGCCAGGATCTGACGAAGTCCTGTGCGATGACAGGTTTGCCATCCGTCCAGGTGATGCCTGCGCGCAGATGAAAGGTGTAGGTCTTTTTATCCTCGGAGATGTCCCAGCGCTCGGCCATGCCGGGCTCGGGTTTGCCAGCGGAATTCACACGGCATAGCCCCTCGAAAAGCGAAGTAGCGATGCGCATGGATACCTGATCGGAAGCCAGCGCGGGGTCGATGGTCTCCGGCTCGGCGCTTTGGATGAAGACGAGGTCTGCGCGGGGTCGTTCAGGTGAGCATCCAGCGATGCCGAACGCACAAAGGACAGACGCGATGACGCGGAAACGCGGGGACACGGAGTGAAGAGAGTCAGCGTTCCGTGACGAGTTTGCCGGCAGCACCTGCGGGCCATTCGGCACCTTGGGCGATCCATCGGCGAAACAAGGCTGCTTCCTCTGGCGTCAATGTTTCGCCCACAGGAGGCATGGACTTCACTGAAGAATGGGCGCTGCCGAGATGTGTGATGAAACGGCTCTTGTCCGGCTGTCCTGGGATGATGAAGATCCCCAGCGTGCCGGTTTGCAGGGCCTCCGCCTGACTGGCGAGGCTCAGGCGTCCTGGCTGTGCAGACTTGTTGTGGCACATGGCGCATTTGGCTTCGAGCACGGGCTTCACATGGGCAGTGAAGCTGACTTTGCCGATCTGCGCGGCCTTCAGTGTATTGGCATCGAGGATGTTTCTACCCGGCAGCCGTGTCTCGCTTTCGGACTCGGACGAGGAACAGCCGATCAGCGCGGAAGTAAGCGTGATGAGGAATAGTGTGCGGATCATAAAGACAATGGAGTTGTCGAGACGCTACCGCGACTTTCCTCCGCGACAATCACGGTCTTGCTCCAATCCGGCCCGGCATTGGCAAGTCACTGGCCGGGAGGTGGCTGGTTCTGCTCTCTTTGACGAGCGGCCTCTTCGGCGCGACGGGCTGCCTCCTCCTGAGCGCGACGCGCTGCTTCCTCGGCCTGGCGGCGGGCTTCCTCCTGCTGCTGGCGCATGGCTTCACGCTGGCGCTCGGCGGCTTCCTGGGCTGCTTTCATCGCGGCTTCCTGCTGCTGACGCTGCATTTCAATCTGACGCTGACGTTCGGCGGCATCTTGAGCGGCCTTCATGGCAGCTTCCTGTTGCTGGCGCTGCATCTCGATCTGGCGCTGACGTTCAGCGGCTTCCTGCTGGGCTTGCATGGCGGCCTCGCGTTGGCGCTCGGCAGCTTCCTGGGCGGCTTTGATGGCAGCCTGTTGTTCGATCTGCTGGCGCATGGCTTCTTGTTGGGCTTTGGCGGCGGTCTCTTGCTGGGCACGCATGGCGGCTTCCTGCTTTTGGCGCTCCATGAGAGCGGCGCGCTGCTGCTCGGCGGCTTCGACCTGGGCTTTCATGGCTTCCTGCTGTTCACGCTGCTGCATCAGTTCCTGCTGGCGGCGGGCGAGTTCTTCCTTGGCCGCCTGCTGCTGAGCCATGGCGGCTTCGCGGGCTTGGATGGCCTCCACCTGAGCTTGTCTACGTTCCTCCGCCTTTTGCAGTGCAGACTGCATCTCACGCTGTTTTTCAGCTTCGGCCTGAGCCTGCCGGGCTGCCATGGCGGCTTCTTTGGCCTGCTGGGCTTCGGCTTCGCGCTGCTTCATGAGGGCTGACTGCTCTTCACGCGCTGCCTGGGCTTTCCGTTCCTGCTCGGCCATCTCCTGCTGCATGGCCACCGCTTCAGCCTGCTTGCGGGTGAGTTCCTGCTGCTGGGCTGCCATTTCGGCTTCCTGCTTCTGTTTCAAGGCGGCGGCTTCTTTGGCGCTCATCTCGGTTGCCTGTTGTTCACGCAGGAGTGCGGCTTCTCTGGCCTGCTCGGTCATGCGCTGTTTCATTACGGCGGCCTCAGCCTGCTTCTGAGCCAGTTCCTGCTGCTGAGCTGCCATCACGGCTTTTTGTTCGGCCATCTGCCTTTCTCGATCCGCCTGGGTTTCCTGCATGCGGAGTTCTGCGGCGCGACGGGCGAGTTCGGCTTTGTTCGCTGCGTCCTGGGTGATTTCGAGTTTGGGCATCGCGGGCCTTTCGCTTCGCCCGCGATCAATGCCCGGCTGAGGAATGGCGGGGCGGACTTCAGGTGCGACTCGGACTGGAGCCACCGGCTGGCGGGGCTGCTCGGCCAGCGGTTCAGGGGCGCGTGGTGAGTCGGCAAGCACGGGTTTTGGCTGCGGTTTGCGCGACTGCTGGAGGATGGCCTGACGCAATCCGTCTCGCTTGTCAGCGGGCACGTCTTTCCAGCCATCGAGCATCACAGGTTTCTGCACACGTTCGGCGGTGCGTGGGATGACGGGCTTCCTGTCATGGCGGCCTGTGGGCAGTGGGGCGGCGATGAAGCTGGGCTGGCTGCGGTCACGGCGGAATTCGATGGGTCGCTCCAGGGTGCGAACGATCCGAACGGGGGCTTTGACGACACGCGCACCGATGCGCTTCTCCACCCAGTCGAGCGCGGGCCCGCCGCGCTGGATGCAGGTGTTGTTCTGCTGAATGTGGATGATGTTTGTGACGTTGATCGTCTGTTGGAAGAAGCTGGTGATGCTGGAGACGGAGAGGCTGACGTTCACATAGCTCTTGCGGCCGAAGTTTGAGGCTTCGATGAAAACGTAACTCGCAGGTGACAGGCCGTAGCGCTCATCACAATCATGCCCGATGAAGCCATAGTGCGCACTCGGGGGCAGGGGAGCCCAGCCGATGCGGTCGCTGCTATGACGCCAGGATACCCAGGCCGGAGCCCACTCACGCCCAGGAATCCAAAGCCAGCCGTGGCGGGAGACTTTGATCCAGCGGCCGTAGTGGTAGCAGGCCCATCCAAAAGGCTCATTCGAGTCCCAGGCCCAGCCCTGATCTGTGGAAACCCAGCGCCCGTCCACATACGGACGCCACGTGGACCGCTCAGCGTAGTTCGGGCGGAAGGCATAGCCATAGCCGTCCACCTCCAGCCAGCTGCCATGTGGATTCAGAGAGTCGTAGAAAAGCGAGTAATCTGCCTCTGGGTCCGCCCATGGTTGGGGGGCCATGGGCTCAGGCATTGGCGGAACGTAGGACCTGGCTGCAGGTGCGGGAGTTTTGGCGATTTCCTGGCGCAGTGCCTCGCTCTTCTGACGGACTGCCTTAGCATCGGCCATGAGCTGGGCATTCTCCTGCTGGATGGCCTCCAGTCGGGCTTTCAACTCGGCATTCTCTTTGTCTTGCATGGCCTTTTGCACATCGGCCAGTTGCTTTTGCAGATCTGCACTGCGCTGCTGCATCTCCGCCGCCTGACGGGCATACTCGGCCTGCGTTTGCTCCAGTTGCCGCCGAGCCTCTTCGGCGGCGGTCTTGTCTGTCGGCTTGCAACCGGAAAGCAGGGACAGGGCAAAGAGGCCGAGGAGGAGCGAGATGGTTTTCATGGTGAGGAGAGTGCGGGGCGGGGCTCAGACGAGTGTCGCATACCACTTGTTCACCATCATGTCCTTGGGCAGTAGGATTCCCGATCTTCCTCCTGCCAGGACTTTCACTGCACAGGGGGCTTCAGTGCTTCGACGATGGCCCGCACGTTGTGAGAGTGCATGGTTTCGAAGGTATGTGCCTCCCGCGCTGTGCCATCGGCGACGAGTGCTGTGCCGAGTTTGACTCCGGTGCTGCGGACGATCTCGGTGAGGACTTTGGGGTTGGCCTGATCTTCGGCAAAGACGGCGCGAATCTTGTGCTCACGGATGACCTGGATGGCCTGGGCGATGTATTGCGGCGAGGCGTCATCGCTACGGCCGATGCCAAGCACGGGCACGCTTTTGAAACCATACTCTTTGCAGAAATAACCAAAGGCTGCATGGGCGGTGACAAGCTTCCTGTCACCGCGTGGGATGACGCTGATTTGTTGCTGAGCCCATTTTTTCAGTTCGTCGAAGCGCTTGCCTGCAGCCTTGGCTCCGTCGGAATAGGCGGCTTCGTTGGCGGGATCGACGCTGCTGAGTTCATCGGCAATGATGCGAGCGGCGCGCTTCATGTTATCGGCGCTATGCCACCAGTGCGGGTCGATGCTGCTCTTGGCATGGGCAGGGCAGCAGACGAAGATTTCCTGACTGGGGTCCAGTTTTACGGAAGGGATGGGGCGGCCGACTTCGACGATTTTCACACCCGTGCCCACGCTGTCGCGCAGCTTGTCGAGATAGGTTTCGAGATGCTTGCCCATGGCAAGGAGCAGCACAGAGCCACGCATGGCGGCGATGTCTCTCGATGCTGGCTCGAAGTGATGAATATCCCCTCCAGCCTTGAGGATCTCCACGACTTCGACATTGGCTCCGCCGACCTGACGTGTGACATCGGCCAGGATGGGATGCAGGGTGGACACTTTCACCGCTGCACTGGCGGCAGCAGGGAGGATCAGGGCTAAAAGCAGGGATTTCATGATGTAGGAAACGCTGGATGATGTTGGAAGCTAGCGGACTTCTGGACCGCCCCAGGCGAGGCTGACCTGCGCCCAGACGGCGTGGTCGGTACCGCGTGTGTTGGAATTGTCACAGTTATACTGAAGACGGAAGCGGAGTGTGCGGGCATCATTGGCATACCAGGTGACGCCAGGACTGACGCGGAATCGCGAATCCTGCCCGGTCTCACTGTTGCCAGAGACAAATTCACCGCGCAGGCCGAGTTCGAGATTGTTCGAGAGACCATACAGCGCACTGAGGTAGCAGCCGAAGTCCTTCTGTGTCTCGGGGGAGCGTCCCTCGACGATTTCATCCTCGACGCGGTAGCGGTTTGTCATGGCCTCTGAGCGGATGCGGAGGTAGCGGCCGCCGGGATCGTAGCCGTTTTCACGCCACTGGTATTCGAAATGAGCGCCATAGATGCTGGTGCGGTAGCCGCTTGCGTTGTCTCCCCATGCTCCAGAAGCTCCAAAGCGGAATTGGTGGAAGTCGTTGTAATAGGCGACGTTCGTCCAGTTCACAACATAGGTGATGCTGTCATCGGTGAAGTAGGATTCATCGGCGGCGTAGCGTGTTTCTTCTTCATCCTCATGGTGTGCGTGCCCATCGTGGCTTGGCGGCTCGCCGAGGGCGAAGTCAAACTGGGAAAGCCAGGGCAATGGAGCGATCCAGGTGATTTCGGCTCCAAGCGTGGTGAGTGAGTCATCTCCGAGCATGCGTGTGTTCACGAGATATTGGTCGATCCAGTCAAAGCCGTGTGGATGGTAGGTGTTCTGAATGCCGAAGCGGTTATAAACACGGCCCAGGCGCAGTTCGAAGCCGCCGGGGAGGTTTTTGAATTTCCAAAAGGCTTCTTCAAAGATGGGCTCGAAGTGGTGGTCTGTACCGATGGCCCCCGCATAGGTGACGAAAAACTCATTGTGGTCGTCCAGTCGGCCAGAGAGAGAGAACTCCAGATTTTGCAGGGTCACTCCATCCCGGCGTGCCGGATCATGATGCCCCGCCCCGAGTTCCTCCTGGTCTATACTGCTCGTGCCAAAAGCGGTGTCGATGTGAACGTGAGGGAAGATTTTGTCCGAGAGGCTCACATCCAGGCCGGTGATCCAGTCTGCCTTGTCCACCTTCCCGTCCATCGGCAGGACGACGGGAGAGGACATGGCGCTGAAGGTCGAGTATTTATACTGCTGCTGGCGCTGTGCGGTGAATTGGGCGGAGGTCTGGGCCTGCGCCATGTCGGCGTGGGCGATCACCAAGGCTGTGGATGCCAGAAGGTTATGGATTGTATGTGAAGTCAGAATGCGCATAGCTGTGCTCAATAAGGCAAATAAGTTGCACTCAGGTCAAGTTCTAAGGCAATAAATTTGCGTTTAATTGATCGATACTACCGGTAGCGCCTCTTCCAACGAGCTCCTTGAGCCAGAAAATAGCACCTGGTTTGGATTCAATATATTGATTATGAGTTACTTAAATTACATTTCCGCTCGAGCAAATGATGCCAAAGAAGAGGGGAATTTGAGATTGTTAGCCTGGGTGGGGTTTTTTCACAAACTTTGCTATTGGCGATAATTAATATGGATTGTATGATATTTATGGTTTAATTTAACTAACCCATGCTCTCTCAACTCAAACCAAGGTTACGAACTTCGGCTGCCTTCACCTTTGTGGAGGCTATTTTCACCATCGCCATCATTGGGATCATGTCGGCTTTGGCTCTGAGCGCTGTCTCCAATGGGGCAAGGGATGCCAATCGCATCGTCGCCCGTCAGCAGCAGAGTGTCTTGAATGAAGCCCTGGTAAACTGGGTGATGGCGAACACGCGTGTCCGTGACAGCAGTGGCAATGAGACCGCGCAAGTCCGTAGTCTGGCCAGTCTCCGCACTGTGTACAACGGGCTCACGACGACCTCGGCGCGCTTCAATCTTCTGGTGCCGAATCCATCTTCCAGTGATCTCAGCGCTAGAAACGGATTCATCGATTCGACGACGGCGGCACACTTTCTGGAATACACGACAGGAACTGATCGGCTCTACAGCAAGGCACTGAAAGGCAGCAGTCAGTATCTCACGCTGCCGACCTGGCAGGACGGTGGGTTCCCGACGGTGGATATGGTCAACGAGTAGAATTCAAACCTGCCATGAACATCGAGACAAATCCAAAATCACCCTCAGCCACCCATGCTGCCAGCAGACGGCGTCGGTTCGGTTTTTCGATGGTGGAGATGATCGCATGTGTATCGATCATCGGCATCATTGCCTTCCTGGCCATCCCCTCCATCACAAGGATGCGTGGTGACAGTGAGCGGAATCTGGCGATCGCCCGAGCCGAAGCCCTGAATCTCTCCATGTCCACCTACATGCAGGTCGTGGGCCGCACTCAGGCCAGCGTGAATTGGACCAACGCCAGCACCACCACGGCCAAATACAATCTTCTGCGCCCCTATCTGGCCTACTCGGAGACAACTCTGACGGCATTTCTTCCCTCCGATTACAGCATCGTATTTCCAGATTCCATCGTGACCATGACCAAGGCCCGGCTGACCGGTCCCAGTGGTGTCATCGACTACTGACGAATCCGCACCATTCTTCCCATGCGTCGTCTCCCTGACATCCAATCTCGGACATCGCTTCCACAGCGTCCTTCATATCGGGGAGCTGCGGCTTTTTCCCTCACGGAAATGGTCACCACCATCTCCATTCTCGGTATCCTGGCCTCCATCGTCGTGGTGCAGATGAGCGACAACTACAACGCTGCACGTGAGATTCTGGCTGTGGACAGACTGGAGATGCTGAACCGGGGCATGGCTGAGCGGTCAGCAAGCGTGAAGGAATATGTGTTCACCCGTGTGGATGCCAACACCACGGACGAGCAGCTCGTGCTCATGGACATGCAGTATCGAAATCCCGATCCTGACAAGGCGGACATCAACAGCCCTTTCATCGAGCCGCGCTACCGCCCCGCCACCTCGTCCTCGGTGAACGACTTCCGCCTGCGCTGGACAGGCCGGCGTTTTGAGCTGCTTCGTCCGGGCACAACGGGTTCCGGTTTGAAAGTCGTCTTCGATGGTTCGGATCTCGGGGAACCCCGGGACTATCCGCCGAACTACAATTCCAATGGTCGCTGATTTGAACGCTCAGCACGTCTCCTCCATGTCTTCCCTCAAGTTTCCAGACACCGCAGCGCCGCCGTCCGAATCTTTCGGGGAAGCAAGTAATCCAGCCCCGGCTACCATTGACGCCAAGCAGGCGGCGATCCTTTCGATCGAAGGACTGGCCATGCAGTATCGCATCCTGCCGGTGACTCTCATGCGCGAGAGCTGCTCGCCGGAAGCAGAGCGCATCGTGCGCAAGCTGGGCCGGGTGCCTTACGTCGCCGATCCGTGGCTTCCGCTGATGATGTTTGGCCCGCTCGTGGTCATGGCACATCATAATCCGCGCGCTGGAGACACCTGGGGCGTGCCCGCCTTCCTCACGCTGCGGGTGCTCATCACGCCGGATCAATACCAGAAGACACGCAAGGACCTCGTTCAGCGCTTTGGGCAGCTTCCCATCGCCCAGCAAAATGCCTTCGAGGGCTTGGAGCCGCCGCGCTTTGATGAAATGGGGCTGGAGGGCACCTTCGAGTGGCTCATGGAGCACTACCCCTACGAGCAGACCGAGATTACAAAGCTGCGCGGGTTTTACGAAGGTCAGAAGGAAAAAAATCCAAAGTTAGGCATCGGTCACTTTAATGTGGTGCAGCGCAACCTGGGGGTGGCGCTGAACTTCATGGTCACCCATGGGCGTGACTTCTGCTTCTCCGCCGCAGAGGCGCCAAGGCAGACCTTCTTCCCTCTGCCGCTGCTGGAGCGCCACAACGTCTATCCCCTCTACATCGGAAAAAACGCCGTCTTCATGCTCAGCGAGCACGCGGACAGCTATGCCTTCGAGGATGAGTGGCTGAGCATGGGAAACCCCGCCGTGAAAATCGTCACGGTGCTGACCGATCCGGCCTCCATCCGCGATGCCATCAACCGCGCAGGAGCCACCTTTGACCCCAGTGGCGTCAAGACTGACAAATCCACCCTCAGTGCCTCCGCCTCAGGCAATGAGAGTGTCATCGACATCATGCCCGAGGACATGGCCCGCATCAATCCGGCCAGTCCGAACCACACGCCCGAGGAACTCGTTCAGTGGGCGCTTTTTACGGCGATCCGCTGTCGTGCATCTGACCTTCATCTCGAGAAGTTTTATAATCTCGCCCGCTTCCGTGCTCGCATGGACGGTAACATGAAGACCATACTCACAGCTCCCGAGACTGTGCTGAACCGCTTCGTGGCCCTGATCAAAAACTACGCCGGCATGAATCAGAACCGGCAGGAGGCGCAGGACGGTCGATTCGCCCTCAGCGTGGGCCGCCGACGTGTGGACGTCCGTGTCGCCGCAGTGCCCACACGCCGCGAGTTCCAGAAAATCATCATGCGCTTTCTGGACAAGCAGGACGGCGTGAAGCGGCTCAGTGATTTCAACCTCGGTCAGAGGCAGGTGGACATCCTCAACCGCACCATGACACGGGACCAGGGGCTCATCCTCGTGACCGGTCCCACGGGTTCGGGTAAAACCACGACGCTCTACGCCCTGCTCAACAGCGTGAACGACGAGAGCGTCAACATCCAGACCATCGAGGACCCCATCGAATACGAGATCGAAGGCATCAACCAGACGCAGACGAATCCGCATCACGGCCTGAGCTTTGCCAATGGACTGCGCGCCCTTTTGCGAGCCGACCCGGACATCATCCTCATCGGTGAATCACGAGACGCCGAGACGGCGAACTCCGCCGTGAATGCAGCCCTCACCGGGCATCTAGTGCTCACCACCCTGCATGCGAATGACTCCCTGCGCGCGGTCTCACGGCTCATGAGCATGGGCGTGGAGAAGTATCTCCTCGCCGACTGTCTGGCCCTTTCCCAGGCGCAGCGCCTCGTCCGCCGCCTGTGCAGCTACTGCAAGCGTCCCATGCAGGTGCCGCAGGACATCCAGGACATGATGGCCAAACAAAATGTCATCACCCAGCCGCTCACCCAGCCCATCTTCTCCCCCTCCGGCTGCCAGGAGTGTCATGGCACCGGCTACTCCGGCCGTGTGGCGCTCATGGAGCTCTGTGAGGTGAATACCGAACTGAGAGATCTCATCGAGGAGGCCGCACCCATGTCCGCCCTGCGTGCCGCCGCCTTCAAGAACGGCTTCTTTTCACTCTATCAGGAGGGGCTCATGCAAGTCATCGCCGGGCACACCAGCCTCGATGAAATCAAGTGCCTTGCCTACACCGCCCTCACCTGAGACCTACCACGTTCCCCGCCGCCATGAACTCCGACTCACGCTCCTTTTCTTCAGCCGCGTCGCGCACCTCCACCGGCCAGATTCTTGTGGTCGATGATGAGCCCCACGTCCTCTCCATGGCCTGCACCATGCTGGAATCCCAGGGGTTCAAAGTCAAAGGCTGCCACTCGGGTGAGGCCGCCCGCGTTCTCATCGAGTCCGCCTTGGAGCAGGAGGACCGCTTCAATGTCCTGGTCCTGGATCTCACTCTGCCCGGTGGCATGTCCGGCTTCGATGTTCTCGATGCCGTGCTGCGGCTAGATCCCGACATCTCCGTCATCGCCTGCAGCGGATATTTTCAGGAGGATGCTCGTGATCTCTGCCAAGCCATAGGTTTCGCGGACATCCTTCAGAAACCCTACTCCATCGAGGCCCTCTGCGCCATCGTCCGGCGCTGTCTGGCGCGTGACAAATCCTCCGCTTACGCCCAGGCATGAAGCTCCACATCTCCATCGCCAAGCGGTTTGCATTTCTCGGTGTCGCGGCCATGGGCGTCGGTGTTCTGGTGACCTCCGCCGCCTTTATCTGGCAGGAGTTTCTCACCCTCCGCATGGTGCAGCGCTCTTATTTAGGCAGCATCGTCCGCACAGCGCAGAATGAACTTACCTCACAGACCCTGGAGCCGGATGAGCTCGCTGGTCTGCGCAATCTGAATGCTGGATCCATCGTGCATCTCAGGATGCGGCTCCAGATTGTCGATGTCCCGGCCATGATCCAAGAACTCGGCCTTCGCGTCGAGATCGCCGGACCTCACCGCAGCGCGAAAGAGCCTCTCCTCGACAAGACGCCCTACATCGTCGTCCACGAAACACCGGCACAAATCCTGCCTCTGGAACCAGAGTCAAAGAAGGTCGAGGACATCATGTACCGCATCCTCGCGGGCTCCACCATGGTGGTGGGGGATGCCCCCATTTCCCTGAAGGCCAGCCTCATGAGCAAAGGGGAGTGGATCGTCGCCGGAGGTCCGCTTTTCGATGATAATGGGCGCATCGCGGGTGGCGTCATCGTCCGCCAGCCTCTCGTGCAAATTCCCCATCTGCTCAGTGTGCCGCGTCTCATGGTTCCCATCCTCGGTGGCGTCACCGGACTGCTTCCCGCCGTGCTGGGATTCTTCTGGCTCGGCCGCACCATTACGCGCAAGTCCACTGCGCTCCAGCAGGGCTTCCAGGCCATCCGCCAGGGTAATCTCAACCACCGCCTCCCCGCTCAAGGCTGTGATGACCTTGATGTTCTCCAGGAGTCCTTCAATGACGCTCTCGCCCATTTCCAGGAGGAGGAAGGCAGACGCTCGCAAATACTCTCCGACTTCCATCAGGCAAGAAAGCAGGCCGAGCATGCCACTGCCGCCAAGGGCGACTTCCTCGCCAACATGAGCCACGAGATACGAACCCCGATGAATGGCATCATCGGCACTACCTCTCTTCTCCTCGAACTCGGTCTCGCCCCGGAGCAGGAGGAACTCGTGCGCATGATCCGCTCCTCGGGTGAATCCCTCCTCCATCTCATCTCCGACATCCTCGACTTCTCCAAAATCGAGTCCGGCAAGATGGAACTCGAAAACACACCGGTGGACATGGAGAAGCTCCTCTCCGAGGTGGCTGATGTCTTCTCCTATCGTGCAGCCGAAAAGAAAGTGGAGCTCAACTTCCATGTCGATGCCGCCCTCCCACGCTACTTCCTCGGCGACTTCCACCGAGTGAAGCAGGTGCTCGTCAACCTCACTGGCAACGCCATCAAATTTACCGAGAAGGGTGAGATTCTCATCCTCGCCCGTCAGGTCAGTCGCCGAACCAAAGAAGGTGACATCCCGCATCTGCATTTTTCCGTGCGTGACACCGGCATCGGCATCCCTGCGGAAAACATCGGCCAGCTCTTCCAGGCATTCACCCAGGCCGACTCCAGCACCACGCGTAAGTACGGCGGCACCGGTCTCGGCCTCGCCATCTGTCGCAGGCTTTGCCGCCTCATGGGAGGTGAGGTCAGCGTCGTCAGTGAGGAGGGCAGGGGCTCTGATTTCTTCTTCGAGATCCCTCTGCGCATCACCCCCGATACCGAAGGCCGAGAAGAGGAAGTCGCCTGGACCGAGACGGTCAGGGACAAGCGTGTCGTCTATCACAGCCCGCACACCACCACTCAGCAGATCCTCCAGCAGACACTCCAGCTCTGGGGCGTCGCAGGCATCCCGCAGTCGCGGGTGGACACTTCTCCAGAGGATCTTGCCCGTGATCTGAAGGACGCCGCCGTCTTCATTCTCGATGCCCGCGACCACACTCCCGAGTCCGCTCAGCCGATCCTCCAATGCGCCATGACACAGGGTGCTGCCATCATCGTCCTTCTGCCGCTCACACGCTGGAAGTTCCGTGACCACTATGCACCTCCAGGCTGCGTTCGCTTTGCCAAGCTCGCCAAGCCCGCGAAGCGCCGCGAACTGCTCCGCTCGCTCGCCGAACTCATCCGCATGCCGCGTGTCGCCTCTGGTTCCGTCACATCGGACTTTGTCCAGGCCCAGTCTTCCTCAGCCTCCAAACTGCGGCCGCTGATGCCCGCAGCCGCAATGCCTGCCAACGTCCTCCAGCAGCCCCTGCAACAGGCCATACCCATGCCTGCAATCATCCCGGTGGCACCGCCGCTCACTGTAGCCACGCCAGCTCCACCTGTCCCGGCATCAGCCGCAGGACAGCCCACCAATCTCGACTGGCTGCCCCCTCAGGCCACCAACCGTGCCGCCTCCGCTGGTCACGATGCCGAGATTTCCCAATCCACGAACCGCGCCATCGCCGCCGCAGCACAGAGCGGTGGGGACAGCTTCGCCAAACAGCATCCCGCCCGCATCCTCCTCGTCGAAGATCAGCCCTTGAACCAAAAGATCGCCGTCATGCTTCTCCAGCGTCTCGGTTACGGAACCATCGATGTCGCCAACAATGGCCAAGAGGCCATGCAGATGACTGGCAGCGGCGCATACGATCTCATCTTCATGGATCTGCAAATGCCCGTCATGGGCGGCATCGACGCTGCCAAAGGCATCCGCTCCAATTTCCAGCTTAAGAGCCAGCCCGCCATCATCGCCATGACCGGCCACGCCCTCACTGGCGTCCGCGAAGAATGCAAAGCCGTCGGCATGAACGCCTTCCTCACCAAACCCGTCAGCCTCGACGACTTCCGCCGCGCCATCCCGCCCTGCCTGGAAAAAGGTGCCGCCATGAAGCCTATGACGCTGTAAGCTGAGGGCGGGAGCGGAGAGAAGATGGAAGATGGAAACTGAGAACTTGGAACTTCGAACTCCAAGAGTCCCCATGTGCATCCCAGATAGCGCCCCGTGCAAAAGCAGGCTTCCCACGGCCCGTTGGTATCGCGTAATCTCATCCCAACCATGAAACTGCTCCTGCTCAGCCTTGCTCTGGCTTCGTCATTCGTCATTCCGCATTCGTCATTCGCGGCGGAG
>CAYMHJ010000117.1:0-18122 GCA_964390165.1 uncultured Prosthecobacter sp.
CCTCTGCACCGAGCGCAGCGTGGAACTGCCGGAGGCCAGTATTGATCTGGCCTTCATCTGCGATGTGTATCACCACTTCGAGTATCCGAGCGCCAGCCTCGCCACGCTGCACAAGGCGCTCAAACCGGGCGGTACGCTGGTGCTGATCGACTTCAAACGCATCCCCGGTGAATCGAGCGACTTCATCATGGGGCACGTCCGTGCGGGGCAGGAAGTCTTCGAGGCCGAAGTCATCGCCGCAGGCTTTGAAAAGGTGGATGAAGTGAAGGATCTGCTGAAGGAGAATTACTTCGTGAAGTTCAGGAAGAAGTGAGAAGCGGCATTTTGCCATCGCGAATCCAATGCAGAAGTGCCGAAACTGATGATTGTGATGCCCTTGGCCCTACACAGGCATCCGCCCCAAATTTTCATACCGGCTTTCGCAGGTTCTAATCAGGAAGCTGGGTCACTCGTTGCCTACCTCCAGCAGCTCCGCGATCACCCGCAACCACTTCTTTGAGAACGCAGCCAATCAATGACTGCATATTGCTAACAAGTCCGAAGGAAAACTTCTGCCATAGCGTTTCAGCACGACCATGCGCCAATTCCTGCTGATCCTTGCTCTTTGTCCGCTGCTGTCTGTGTTCGCGAAGCCGAATGTGCTGCTCATCATGGCGGACGATCTGCGGGACTTTGGCGGGGCGTTCACGAAGGACGTCGTGAAGACGCCGAACCTCGATCGGCTGCGGGCTCGCGGCACGACGTTTGAGCGGGCGTATGTGCAGTATCCGGTGTGCAATCCGAGTCGCAGCAGCATGATGGCCGGACTGCGGGCGGAGCAGACGGGCATCGTGGGCAATGACATTCCTTTGCGACAAAAAATGTCGGAGATCGTGACGCTACCGCAGCTTTGCAAAGACGCCGGATGGCAATCGCATGCTTTTGGAAAGCTCTTCCATCTCGGCGGCGGCAAGAATGTGGAAGCGAAGCAGCGCTGGATGGACGCTGGCAGCTCCTGGCACACGGCGCAGGCTTTTGAAGCGACGAAGGCAGGTCGCAAAATGCTCGAAGGCCGCAACGTGACCGGCGGGGCGCTGAAATGGTGCCAGTGGGGCACGGCGGGTGGCACGGATGACGATCAGCCGGATGGTAAGATCGCCGCGGCCACGGTGGCGATGATCGAGAAGCTCGGCGACACGCCGTGGTTCATCGGCTGCGGGTTTATGAAGCCGCATGATCCCTTCATCGCGCCAAAGAAATACTTCGATCTCTATCCCGCCGACTCGCTCAAGCCCTGGACCGATCCCGCTGACATGACGCCCGTGCGGAAGGACAGCGTAGGCTTTGGCGACTACGGCACCGCTTTTGGCAAATTCACCGAGCAGGAGTGGCGTGAGTTGTTTCGCGCCTACTGCGCGGGCACGAGCTTCATGGATGCGCAGCTCGGTCGCGTGCTCGATGCGCTCGACAAGCATCAGCTCTGGGAAAAGACCCTCGTCGTCTTCGTCGGCGATCACGGCTACCACACCGGCGAGCGTCAGTGGTGGAATAAAAACACGCTGTTTGAGCGCAGTTGCCGAGCGCCGCTCATCATCGCCGCGCCGGGCCTGAAAGGCGGCCAGACGACGCGCTCGTTCGCCGAGTTCGTCGATGTGTATCCGACCGTCGCCGACTTCTGCGGCCTGAAAATGCCTCACACAGCCGCCGGAGCCAGTTTGCGCCCTGTTTTGGCCGATCCCACCGCCAGCATCAAAGACGCCGCCTTCACGCTCGTGACGCGTGGCGACAAACTTTACGGCCAAAGCATCCGCACCGCCCGCTGGCGCTTGACCCGCTGGAGCGATGGTCCAACCGAACTCTACGATCACGAATCCGATCCCGAGGAGCTTCACGATGTCTCCGCGCAACATGCCGATGTCATCGCGGATCTCACGGCTCGGATTCAGAAGCTGCCTCCTGTCTTAAGCCGCTGAGATTCCCGGCAGGATGGGCGGGTTCATGGCCGCAAGGCCTCGGACGGGGATATTTTCACCCCCATCCCACCTCTCGACAAGACGCACACCGTTTGATACAATGGTTTCAACATGAGTGCCGCTGTTCAGCATATTTGCCGGGAAATCGATCAACTCGCCCCTGATGAGGCGAGGGAGTTGTTTGCCAATCTTCAGCGCCAGTATTCTTTACGGGAAATCGTAGCCCCAGATGACGACACGGAGGATGCAGCCGACATCGAAGCCGAGTGGGACGCTGAAATCGAAAAGCGTGTGCAGGAGATCGAAGACGGCACCGTGAAACTGCTAAGCGCCGAGGAGTCGGAAGGCCGCACCAACGCCGTATTCGCTAAACTAGGCATCCAGCGTCCCGTCTTTACCCCATGATGGAGTGGAGCATCCATCCATCTGCCCAACAAGAACACGATGAGTGGATCGAATACTTCGGCGGCATCGACGAAGAACTCGCCATCGCATTTGAACTTCGCTACCTGGAAAATCGCCATCGCATTTGCTCCAACCCGGAATTGCATCGCGTCCGCCGTGGCAAGACTCGCCGTGTGAACCTACATCCACGCTTCGGCGAATACTACATCGCCTACATGATATGGAGGGAGAAGATCGTGATCCTCGCCGTCGCCCACGCCAAGCGCCGCCCTTACTACTGGAGCAAGCGCATCAGCGAATCGAAGAAGCTCTTCTGAAACCACATCACTCCGCCACCAAAGGCGTCCAGACCACCGACCTTACCAGGGCTGCTGCAAAGCAGCTTTTTTGCTTTTCAGACACCGTAGCGGCAAGTGCTGCCGCTACGGTGACGCGGCGAGGCAAGTGCAGCTCGATGCTCACAACCAATTTGCTGCTGGTCCCGCAGACTACCTATCGACATGGCAAAGAGGCTCGATCCCCTTTCCCAAATGCAGAACTGGCGTGGATTCCGCAGTGAATGCAGTTTGCATGATTGTTAAGTCCAACTTTGGTCCAGTGTCGCTCACGAGCAAAGTGTTGACGATACCCAGGTTGGGCACTCGTATCGAACATGCCCTGAAAACCGACAAGGAAATCGTTTACACCTTGAGCTGCGCCAACTGCGTTCAACGTGATGACACTGGGTGCCTTCACATCTTTGATGTATGCCTGCCGTTTTCGCTCCTCCTCACTGATTGCTTCGTCCTGGAGCTTGCCTGCATCAATCAGTTGATTGCAGAGAAGGCAGCTCCCGCCGGCGAAGGGCAAGATCATTCGCGATACGCTAAAGACATCACCAACTGTCCCGTTGTCGCCTACCGTCACCTTTGATCCGATTTGGACTCCAGGAATCAAATATTGATGAACCAGGGCATTGAACACCAGACGACTTTGCATCGTGTCCGCGCACAAGAACAGGTAATCCACATCAGCCATCTTCAGGGCCGTTTCTCGATCCACGATGTCTCCACGAATGGCGTGGTAACGGACGGCATGATTCGCCTCACGCGCCACCCTCCTGGCAACCTCCACTTTCGGCGTCGCCAGCCACTCTCCGAATCTTTTCAGTGCGGGCCATTTACTACTCACCAGCCAGTCTTGTGAATCCAAGCGTCGGGAACCAACGACACGTGAGAGGTTGCTGAGTTCCAACTTCTCAGGGTCGACAGCAACGATTTCGCCCACTCCGACCCTAGCGAGCACTTCGTTGACCAGCGAGCCAACACCCCCGAGGCCTATGATCCCAATTTTCGCTTTGGCGAGGCGTTGCTGCCCCACTTGGCCAAAGATCAGGGATTGCCGATGGAACATCCCATCAAACGCAGCGGCTTGATGTGAAGGGGCCGAAAACAACTCCCGACAGTTAAGACCAACCACTGTCATGTCATTGAGAGGACGAGTGCCGCTGCGGGTCCAAATCTCGCCAGCCACAGCATTCTCAGCAAACACCAATGCTCCAACGGGCCCGCCGCAGGTAATGTCGAGTAGTGCCGGATAGCCGCGCTGGTGCGATGCCAAATCAGTTTCCGAAAAGGAAACCGAGTCGCGTCCGCCATGGCAGTGAACGGCGAAGTAGCACAGGTGCTCTTTCGCCGCCATATGGGAGGCCTTAGCAACAAAATCTGAAGTCAGCATCCGGTAGCCACGCCTGCCAGGCACATAATCGACGACATCTTTTGCCAAAAGAACTTGGCGCACTAGAAAGCGAGTCTCACGCGATGATTCTGAAATCCCCGCCAGCAGAACAGCCCCATGCTCATCACCATCCCCAGGAAAAAGATGGCGATGAAGTGTGTCAAAGTCTGCCGAACTGATTCGGAAACGATAGGGATTCATTGTTGGGAGCGAAGCCATTCCAGGACGCGTTGAAGTTTCAATGCAGCTGTATCCACGGCTGCATCACGCCGGTTTGATCTGCGGGACAACATTACCGCTGCCTCCCTGCCACTGGGCGGTTCCCAAAACTGGTTTTGTGGATGGAGCGGGCTGGTGAGATCTTTGCCGTCTTTTCGTCTCAAATGCGGCACCAGAAAGTGAGGGTAAACATCCGCGAAGGGATACTGGAACGTGATTCGGAATGCCACCCAGCTACGCTCGGGCTCATATTGCGAGCCAATATCGAGGTTGGGAACCTTCACGAACGCGCCACCCTCACTATCTGGTTGCACATCGACATGACAGCCAAATGAGACGCAAATCTCTTGAATGGCTTTTTCGATTTCTGGTTTCATGGCGACTCAGGAATTGTCATCTGCCGCGACGCAGCGGAATTCATCACAGGGTTTGAGAACCAGCTTCTTGTCATCAGGGATGGCAGGCCCCTGATTTCCATCTGGAGTGATCGCGTGCAGGACGAAGTCCTCTCCGATCTGGACACCCTGCGCGATTGCAGTCTGCTTAACCTCCAAAGCAGTGACGCGACGCTTGGTGAAACGAACAGGGTTGTTGTTTACCTTGATCGTCAGAACCAGTTTCCTTGCCGTGAAGACACAGCCCTCAGCGTGATGGACATGCTCACCGTTGGCAATTACCTCGTCATTTGGAGACTCGTAATCACGCACAAGCTCAACTTCGTCGGGAAGATCAAAAAGTCCCTTTAGCGTGCGACCGGTCTGTTCGGGAATCACCGTCACTTTCCATTCATCATCCAAGACGAAAGCGCGTTTAGCAGGCTCCACGCATGCAGAGGCGGGCCTGGCCTCGCAGCGTGGAATCAAACGAAATACGTTACCATCACCGAGGTTAACGACCTGCTCCTCGTCGATAACGACGTCATTGGAACTGTTATGGTCGCGCTGCAAAACAACGTCGGGACCAAAGGCGGTCTGGCCGAGGATGTCCCTGGCCGTGAGCTTCTGACGAGGCATCGGAAAGAGGCGATCTTCAATGACAGCGGCCCATTTGGCCTGAGGGATGGTTTTGCTGTGGGGTTTCACGCCAACGGAGTCGGCACCGACTTGATTTTGAGTGTGAATGCTCATGTGTTGAATGTCTTGTGACTGTTTAGAGTAAACAACGATCGGGCGTTTGCAAGAAAAAAATGTTTTGAGTAAACAACGCGTTCTTGTTATTTAATTTAAATGCTCCCCACCGATCCCCTCGACCGCATCGCAGCCCTCATTATGGCCAAGAGGCGTGACACCAAACTTGGTGTCCGCGCAGCTGCATTGGAGGCAGCAGTTAACGCAGCAACTCTATCTCGATTAGAGCGACGGCTAGCCCCCAATTTGCCTGACAGCTCTACGTTACAGAAGCTCTCGAAATGGCTAGGCGTATCACTCCAAGAATTGCTTGGCAGTCCGAATACCAAACACAAGAACGCTCCAACCCCCTCAACGCCCGATGTCTTTGAGGTTCATCTCCGGGCTGATAAAAAGCTGTCAGCCGATGACGCGGAGACGCTGTCGCGCATGTTCCGGCTTCTCTACGAGAACACCGTCAATTCAAAAACCAAAGGTCATGCCGATTAGTCCACACTACAAACGCTTGCTCGAAGGGCATGCACTGACGCTTCGTAACAAAGTCAATGCGGGCTATTTCGGAAGGCTTGATCCATTCTTACTGGCCGACAAGATGGGGATGGATGTCCATTTTGTGGGGCCAGACTCTGGACTTCCCGAGGATTTGCTGGAACGCGCTCTTGGTCAATCTGGAAGCAAATGGGATGCAGGCACGATCAAATTTCCAGATGGACGTATCCGAGTCTTCATGAATCCGAAGAAGTTGAAAGAGCGTCAGCATGCAACCTTGATGGAAGAGGTCTCACACATCCATCTCGGGCACAAACCAACAGAGATCGTGCAGTGCGAAGGCATCGCATTTCGGACATGCAATAAGAGTCACGAAAGCCAGGCATATTGGCTTGGCGCAACTGCGCTGCTTCCAGAAAGACTTCTGAAGGGTTCTATCACAAGAGGCCTGACGATGGAAGAAGTGGCAGGCGAACATCAAGTCAGCATCGACCTTGTCCGCTTTCGGTGCAACGTGCTGGGATTGAAGATTGGCCTTGCTGCTTGACGAGTCGGTTGCAGCTCAGCTTTTGGACTTCGTGCTATACAGACCTAAACCTTCAGCCGTCGAGGCCAGTTGCCATTACCCGCCTGGCTTGATCCAACAGACGCTTGCCGGGTGACTTGCCGGGCGGGCACCCATTCTGACGAGGGGGAGGATCTCTGACCCGGTTTTCATTCATGTTCCTTTCTGGAACGGCTGGACTGTGCTGCGTGAACACAGCCACACGATTTTGTTGCCTTCCATTGGCAACATGGCGGCGCAGCCTCGGGATTCTTGTGAAGTTCCACCGAAGCCTGACGTTTCAGCGCGACCATGCGCCTCCTCGCTCTTCTCTTCGCTCTTTGCCCTCTGCTCTCCGCTTTCGCGAAGCCCAACATCGTCGTCATCGTCGCGGATGACCTCGGGTATGCGGATGTGACGTTTCATCCGCAGCATGCGAAGGAGATCGTGACGCCGAATCTCGATTCGCTGGCCAAAGCGGGGGTGATTTGTCGGCAGGGTTATGTGACGGGGCATGTGTGCTCGCCGACGCGGGCGGGGCTGATGCTGGGGCGCTATCAGCAGCGGCTGGGGCTCTACACGGGTGGCGAGGCGGGCAGCGGGGTGCCGATGAGCGAGAAGCTCTTCCCGCAGTATTTGAAGCCTGCGGGCTATGCGACCGGGCAGTTTGGCAAATGGCATCTGGGGCCTGATCTGGCGTGGAGTCCGGCCCTGCGCGGGTTTGATGAGGTGTTCGGCTTTCTCGGTCGCGGAGCGCATGACTACTTCAAGCTCGATGACCCGAATGATCCGATCTATCGCGGCACGGCGGTGGTGAAGGAGACCGGTTACCTCACGGATCGCCTCGGCGAAGAGACGGCGGCGTTCATCACGAAGCACAAGGCGGGGCCATTCTTTGCTTATCTGGCCTTCAATGCCGTGCATGCGCCGTTGCAGGCACCGGAGGACGAGATCGCGAAGTTCAACACGGGAAACAAGGACCGAGATGCCCGACTCGCGATGGGCAAGCGCATGGATGACGCGATCGGTCGTGTCATGACCGCGCTCAAGGATGGTGGCGTGTGGGAAAACACGCTGCTCTTCTTCATCAGCGACAACGGCGGCCCGCTGGCTCAAAGCGCGGACAACACGCCGCTGCGTGGTGGCAAGCACACCGATTACGAAGGCGGCATCCGTGTGCCGTTTCTCATCTGCTGGCCCTCGCAGCTCAAGCCGGGTGAATGGCAGACGCCGGTGACATCGCTGGATATTTTGCCCACGGCGCTCGCGGCGGCGGGAGTGAAAGTGGCTGCGACTTCAGTCGCAGGAGATTCGGCTAAAGCCGAAACCACTTTGGATGGCATCAACCTGCTGCCGCTGCTGAAAGGCGAGATCGCGCCGGCAGCGCGCGATTTGTTTTGGTGCTCCGGCAGTGATGAGGGCTGGTGGGCGGTGCGTTCGAGCGATTGGAAGCTTGTGGGCGAGAAGGACAAGCTGGGTCTCTTTGATCTCAGCAAGGATGTGTCGGAGGCCAACGACCTCGCCAAGCAAATGCCCGAGAAGGTCGCGGAGCTGACAAAGCTTCACGATGCGTGGCTCGCGGAGATGGCGAAGCCCGTCAAAGCCGGTGAGAAGCGCTACAACATGGCCGCGCCCGCCGAGAAGAAGCCGAAGAAGATGACCAAGGAAGAAAAGAAGAAGGCTCGAGACATGGAGCGTGCGAAGAAGCGCGAGACCAACACACCCACTGCATCCCCGAAACGGTGAAAAACTTTTCCTTCTCGCTTTCGCCCCATTGATCCAAACTGCCGCAGACATCGCTGACCACGAGCGTCGGGAACCGCTGGGTGTGTGACCTGAAGTGAACCTATGAACCATGTAGCAGACCTCAACGCCCACGGATTTGCCAGCGTGCCGCAAGTGCTCGATCCAGAGGCCTGTGCTGTGTTGCGAGACCTGCTGGGAGATGCAGATGGAGCGGGCACTCGTGGCATGTTGCAAGTGCCTGAGGTCATGCAGCTCGCTCAAACGCTGCTGGTTGATTTGGTGCGTCCACTTCTTCCACCGAAGCCCATTCCTGTGCGCGGTATCTATTTTGACAAACGCCCGGAGAAGAACTGGCTCGTCGCATGGCATCAGGATCTGACGCTTGCGCTCAAAGAGCGTGTCGAAGTGTCTGGATTCGGCCCATGGAGTGTTAAGGAAGGCGTGCCGCATGTGCAGCCGCCAGTGGGGCTGCTGGAGCAGATGATTAGTGTCCGCCTTCACCTGGATGACACGGATGCGACCAATGGCGCGTTGCGCGTCCTGCCCGGCACCCATCGGCTGGGCCGATTGAATGCCGAGGCGATTCGAAGATGCCGCGAAACGTGCAAAGAGGTCTCTTGCGAAGCCAAGGCAGGTGATGTGTTGCTCATGCGTCCGCTTTTGCTGCATGCATCATCACACTCCACCAGCGAACGCCGACGCCGTGTGCTGCACATCGAGTTTGCGGGCTATCATTTGCCCGCGCCGCTTGATTGGCACGAACTCCCCAGCCCGCTCTATGCTGCCAGGGCTTTCGCTCAATAATGGCCAAAGCGCGCCGAACTGTTCGACGATGGGCAGCTTCTCCAGCGTGGATCAGTACCGCCTGACTACTGTGTCTGCCGGGATGCGAGACTCGTCTTTCTCGGGATAGTCGAGGGTGTAGTGCAGGCCGCGGCTTTCATGGCGGCGGATGGCGCATTCGACGATGAGGGAGGCGGTCTCGACGAGATTTCGCAGCTCGAGGAGCTCGCTGGTGATGCGGAAGTTCCAGTAGAATTCCTGGACTTCACGCTTGAGGTTGCGGAGGCGTGCGGCGGCGCGCTGGAGGCGCTTGCCGGTGCGGACGATGGAGACGTAGTCCCACATGAGGCGGCGGATCTCGTCCCAGTTGTGGTAGATGACGACGAGCTCGTCGTTGTCCACGGCGGTGCCGCTTTGCCAGGGGGGGATGGGATAGACCTGCTCGTGCTCTTTGCCGATGGGCATCTTTTTGAGCATATGCTCGACAGCCCGATGGGAGATGACGAGGCACTCGAGGAGGGAGTTGCTGGCGAGGCGGTTGGCGCCGTGGAGGCCGGTGCAGGCGACTTCACCGACGGCGCAGAGGCCGCGGATCTTGGTGGCGCCGTTGATGTCGGTGACGACGCCGCCGCACTGGTAATGGGCGGCGGGGACGACGGGGATGGGCTGCTTTGTGATGTCGATGTCCACCTCCAGGCAGGCTTTGTGGATGTTCGGGAAGTGGCTGAGGATGAACTCGGCGGGGCGGTGGGAGATGTCGAGATAGACGCAGGGACCGCCGGTGCGCTTGATCTCATGGTCAATGGCGCGGGCAACGATATCACGAGGAGCGAGGGAGCCACGGGGGTCGTAGTTCTGCATGAACTCTTTGCCGTCGGCGCCGATGAGGCGGGCACCTTCGCCGCGCATGGCTTCGGTGATAAGGACGGAGCGCTTTTCGGGATGGTAGAGGCAGGTGGGGTGGAACTGGATGAACTCCATGTTCGCCACCGTGGCTCCGGCACGCCAGGCCATGGCGACGCCGTCACCCGTGGCAACGCGGGGGTTCGTCGTGTAGAGATAAACACGCCCGCAACTGCCTGTGGCGAGGACGACGCGGTCTGAGCGCATGGTGAGGACTTCGCGGGTCTCTTCGTTGAGGACGTAGAGGCCGAGGACGCGGTCTTCGGAGACGTAGCCCAGCTTGCCGGTGGTGATGAGGTCGATGGCGAAGTGGTTCTCGAGCAGCGTGATGTTTTCCTTCGTGCGAACGGCGGCGAGGAGCTTCTCGGTCATCTCACGGCCGGTGGCATCGGCGGCATGGAGGACGCGGCGGCGTGAGTGGCCGCCTTCTTTGGTGAGGTCGAACTCGAGGTGCCCGTCGGGTGCTTCACGATGATCGAAGTCCACACCCCATTTGAGGAGTTCTGCGATGCGCGCGGGGCCTTCGGTGACGATGATGCGGACGGCGTCTTCGTGGCAGAGGCCGGCCCCTGCGATGAGGGTGTCGCTGACATGTTGCTCGATGCTGTCCTGCTCACTGGTCACGCAGGCGATGCCGCCCTGGGCCCAGTTGGAGTTCGAGTCGAGCGCGCCGCGCTTCGTGATGAGGGCCACGCGGCCATGCTCGCAGGCATGAAGGGCGGAGCTGAGACCTGCGGCACCGCTGCCGATGATGATAAAATCGAACTCGATCATGGAAGGAGAGGTCTGGAGTAAAGCAGGTTGCAGGGAAACGTCTCGAAAATGTTACGAGGGCAGTATTGATACGATGCTGTCTTGACGGGCAATCCAGCTTCGTGCGAGATTCTCACCAGCCCCCAATGCCACGCACCTCCACCGTCACCCTCTGCTCCTTCTGCGGCAAAAGCCACGCGGAGGTGCGTAAACTCGTCGCCGGCCCGGGCGTGTACATTTGCGACAACTGCATCGGCGTCTGCAAAAGCATCCTCGACCGTGAGTCGGCGCAGGAGACGGACTCTGCGGGTGGGCTCAACGTTCCCCGCCCCGCTGAGATCCGAGCGACGCTCGACGAACATGTGGTCGGCCAGGAGCAGGCGAAGAAGGTGCTGAGTGTGGCTGTGCATAATCATTACAAGCGCATCCTTCATTCCCGCCAGCAGGCGATGAAGAAGGATCAGCCGCGCAAGATGAATGACCCGAACGATGTCGATATCGAGAAGAGCAATGTGCTGCTGCTCGGCCCCACTGGCTGCGGCAAGACACTGCTAGCCCGCACTTTGGCGAAGATCCTGAACGTGCCCTTCAGCATCGCTGATGCCACCACTTTAACTGAGGCCGGCTATGTCGGTGAAGATGTGGAGAACATCATTCTTCGTCTGCTCCAGGCCGCTGACTTCGATGTCGCCCGCGCGGAGATCGGCATCATTTACATCGACGAGATCGACAAGATCGGCCGGACCACCGGCAATGTGAGCATCACGCGTGACGTGTCCGGCGAAGGCGTGCAGCAGGCGCTGCTGAAGATCATCGAAGGTACGATCTGCAACGTGCCGCCGCAGGGTGGCCGCAAGCATCCGCAGCAGGAGTACATCCAGGTGAACACGGAGAACATCCTTTTCATCGTCGGCGGTGCCTTTGTCGGGCTCGATCAGATCATCAAACGCCGCAAAGGCAGCCGCACGATGGGCTTCGTCGGCGGCGTTATGGAAAAGGAGGCAGACAAAGACGAGACGCTCAAGCAAGTGGAGCCCGAGGATCTCATCAGCTTCGGACTCATCCCCGAATTCATCGGTCGTCTGCCCGTGATCTGTGCTCTGCGCGAGCTCACTGAGGCAGAACTCGTGCGCATCATCACCGAGCCCAAGAACGCGCTACTGAAGCAATACGCAAAACTACTCGGCATGGAAGGCGTGGACCTGAACGTGAACAAAGAAGGTCTGCTCGCCATCGCCCGCGAAGCCGTAAAACGCGGCACCGGTGCACGCGGCCTGCGCAGCATCTTCGAGCGCATCATGCTCGATGTGATGTATGACGTGCCGAGCCGCGTCGATGTCCGCTCCGTCTCGATCAACGAAGCCGTCGTCAAAGGCGAGCGTCCGCCCATTGTGAAGAAGCGCATCGAGCGGAATGCGGCGTGAGGAGTAGTTTGTAGTTCGGGCTTCAGCCCGCGCGTGAGGATCAAGCACAGACGCAGGCTGAAGCCCGAACTATGAACGCTCAATTCAGATACCGGAACTCAGCGGAGGCGAAGAGGCTCTGGCAAAAGGCGGAGAGGGCGGCGTTTTGGGCGTAGTCTTTGGCTTCTTTGGTTTGCTTGCCCCCGGCGGCTTGATCCGGGAAGCGCATCCAGAAGTTCTTGATGGCCGCCAGTTCGGCGCTGCTCGGTGGGCGGGCAAAACAGAGCTGGTAGGCATAGGTCAGGCGTTCGATGGGGGTGCCCTGGAACTCGCCGATACGTTTGGCGAAGGCATCGGCAGCGCTGATGGCCTGAGTGTTGTTCATGAGGAACAAACTCTGGCTGGGGACATTTGTGGTGTCGCGCTCACTGGCGACGAGGCTTGCATCGGGGAAGTCGAAGGTGCTGAGGGCTTCGGGGATCTGATCGCGGATGATGGGGAGGTAGATGCTGCGGTAGTTGTAGGGCTTGTTCATCACCTCGCGGGCTAGATTGAAAATGGCTTCACGTCCTTCTCCAGCCCGCGCGACGGGGGAGCCATCCACGGGATAGAAGTCGAGCACACCTGCGACATGCAGCATGGCATCGCGGATGGCTTCGGCATCGAGTCGGCGCTGGCTCATGCGCCAGTGCCACTTGTTTTCGGGATCGGCGGCGTAGTTCTGCTCATCGTAGCCGGAGCCCATCTGATAGGAGCGGCTCAGCATGATCTCGCGGATGAGCTGTTTCACGGACCAGCCTTTGTCCATGAAGGTGAGAGCCAGATGATCGAGCAGTTCGGGATGCGTGGGCTTCATGCCCATGAGGCCGAAATTGTCCGGCGTGGCGACAATGCCGCTGCCCATGAGCTTCAGCCAGACGCGGTTGGCCATAACGCGGGCGGTAAGAGGATTGTCTTTGGAGGCAATAAACCAGGCGAGGTCGAGGCGGCCACTGCCCTCGCTGATATTCAGTGGCTCGCCTTTGGCGCAGAGGACTTCGACGAGGCCACGTGGCACGACTTCGCCGGGTTGCTTCAGATCACCACGCACGAGCAAGGCTGTATTGATGGGTCGATCACGATCCAGCGTGCCCATGGCGAGTGTGCGAGGAGTGCCATCGGCGAAAAAGAGATCGAGGTCGGCACGCACGGACTCGGCGCGGTCGAACGAACTGCGCACACGGAGGAAGTTGGCCGCGTTTTGTGCGTTGCGCTGATCGGCGCTGGATCGGCGGACTTGGTCGCGGATGTTCTCTGCGGTCTGGACGGCCTCTTCGTGGCTCTTTTTCAGCCTCGCATATTCGCTGGGCGAGATCGCAGCGAGTCCGGAGGGCATATCTGCACCGCGATCGAGTTCGATGAGCGTGCTGGTGTTGGCATTTTGTAGCTGGCTGTAGGTGCCGAAGAGTGTTTCGCTGCTGAGGAAGATGCCTGCTAGGGCGTAGTAGTCGCGCTGGGTGACGGGGTCGAATTTGTGGTCGTGGCAGCGGGCGCAGGCGAGCGTGAGGCCGAGCATGGCCTGCGAGACGGCGTCGATTTGTTCATCGACGAGGTCCATGGCGAACTGGCGGCGGTCGCGGTTGTTGTGGCCTTTGCTGCCGATGGCGAGGAAGCCGGTGGCGACGATCTTTTCGGCCTGATCGTGCTTGGTCTCGAACTTCATGAGATCGCCGGCGAGCTGCTCTTTGAGGAACTGGTCGTAGGGTTTGTCGCGGTTGAAGGACTCGATGACGTAGTCGCGGTAACGCCAGGCGTGCGGGTAGAGGACGTTGACCTCTTTGCCGCTGCTTTCGGCATAACGAGCGATGTCGAGCCAGTGGCGTGCCCAGCGTTCGCCGAAGCGGTGGGAGTCGAGATACATGTCGATGACGCGCTTCACGGCATCGGGGGAGGTGTCGGCGAGGAAGGCTTTGACTTCGTCGGGCGTGGGCGGCAGGCCGGTGAGGTCGTAGGCGATGCGGCGGATGAGCGTGGGGCGGTCGGCGTCCTTCACGGGGTGCAGGCCAGCTTTCTCGATGCCGGCGAGGACGAAGGTGTCGATGTCGGTCTTGGCCCAGCCTTCTGTCTTCACGGCGGGGAGGTCGTGCTTCACGGGCTTTTGAAAGGCCCAGTGCTTGCGGCCTTCGTCCATGTCGATCTGGCGTTTGCCGCCGGTGGCATTGGCGACTGCTTTTTGTTCGCGGGGATCGGGGGCACCCATCTCGATCCACTTCTTGAAGTTGGCGATGACATCGGCGGGCAGCTTGTTCTTCGGCGGCATCTGCATGTCGTCATTGGCCCAGGTGATGGCTTCGTAGATGGAACTCTCGGCGAGGTTGCCCGGCGTGACGCCGGGGTGGCCGGACTCGCCACCGAGCAGAGTAGCCTGCTTCGTGTCCAGCGTGAGGCCGCCTTTGACCTTCTCGGATTCGGACGAGTGGCATTTGTAGCAATGCTCGATGAGGGCGGGGCGGATGTTCTTCTCGAAGAAGTTCAACTGATCCGCGGAGATGCCTGCGTGAGCAGTGCTGGTCGCTTCATCGGCCGAGAATGCGGCAGCGGGTAGGAGCAGAATGGAAACGAGAGCCTTCATGGGTGATGCCGCCTGAAACCCTGCGTGGCGTGGAAGGTTGCACTGAACAAAAAAGGCCTGCGAACCGAAGTCCGCAGGCCGGGGAATGAATCGAGGTCGCGAGGGATTACTTCGCTGGCTTCCAGTCTTTCACGAAGGTGAGGCAGGCGGTGATCTCGGGCACGCTGGTTTCCCAGTTGTGCTCGTATTCGCAATGCAGCGGGCCGGGATAACCCTGAGCGTGGTATTCGGCGAGGATGCCGGCGATGTTGCTCTTGCCCTGGCCGAAGGGCAGGTCGTGGGCTTTGACATTGCCGAACTCGGTGAGGTCCTTCATGTGGCTGTCGAAGATGCGGCCCTTGAGGATCTTGATGCAATCGACGGGATCGAGTCCGCTGCGGACCCAGTGACCGACGTCTGCGCAGGCACCGAGGCGTGGGTCACGATCTTTGACGAGACCGAGCACATAGTTCGGGTCCCAGAAGAGGTAGGCGCGATCCAGCGGGCGTTTCGGGTGGTTATGGATAGCCATCTTGATGTCGAACTCCTTCACCAGTGCCTCGATACCGTCCATGCCAGCCACGTCGGGCTCGGAGATGACAATGCCGATGCCCATGGTTTTGCAGAACTCGAAGACCTTGCGATCCTGAGCAGCGTCTTTGCCGAGCTTGACGACTCCAAAACCGACGGCGGTGAGGCCTTTTTCAGCCAGCTTCGCTTTCACAGCGGCGATCATTTCCGGCGTGGCATTCTGGTCCCACTTGGAGGTTTCATCGTATTTCTGGCCGGGATAGAACTCGATGGTCTTGCCGCCCGCGATGGCTGTCTTTTCGATGGCCTCGAAGACGCTGTACATGCGGAAACTGTAAGCCTGGCAGCCGGCGAAAAACTCCCCGACTTTGGCTGTTTGAGGGATCTCGGCGGCGAAACAAGTCGCGGCGAGGAAGGAGAGGAGGAGCAGGGCTTTCTTCATGGGGTTGTGAGGGCGGTTTGAACGGGTGCCGCCGGGAGCGCCTTACATCACGGAGGAGATAAACTCCAGCACGCGTCTCTCCGACCATGGCTGCAAACCGGCGCGGAAGTCGAGGAAGCCGACGTGCCCGCCATGTGCAGGCGCTTCGAGATGAAAGTGCGAGCTGCTTTGTGCAAGCTCTTCGGGAAAGGAGGGCGTGCAGAGCAGAGGATCGTTTTGCGCGTTCAGCAGCAGCGTTGGGACGGTGATCTTCTCCAGATGTGGCAGAGAGCTGGCACGCGCCCAATAGTCCTCGGCATCGGCAAAACCATGCAGCGGGGCGGTGATGCGTTCATCGAACTCACGCAGGGTGCGCACGGCGGCGATGCCATCGCGGCCAGCCAGCATGTCGCGCAGATTGGGGTGGCGCTGCGATTTGGCGATGACCTTAGCTTTTAGCGAATGAAGGAAGCGTTGCTGATACACACGGTTGGCTTTCTTTTCGTCCAAAGCCCGGGCACTGGAGGCCAAGTCCACCGGGCCTGAAATGCCGACGACGGCCCGGATCGAAGGATGCGCCGCAGCCTCGCCTACGCATTTCAGGCTCAGGTTTGCCCCGAGGCTGAAACCCACGAGCACGATGCGGTCGTGCGTCTTCGCCGCGTGCTCGATCACGAGCCGGAGGTCACCGGATTCGCCGCTGTGATAGAAACGCGGGAGCCTGTTTTCGATGCCTCCGCAGCCGCGATAGTTCCAGGCCAACACCTCCCAGCCCTCGGCGGTCAAGCTTTGCGCCATGCTGCGGATGTAAACAGCTTCCGTGGAGCCTTCGAGACCATGGGAAAGGATGGCTAGACGCGATGTCTGAGGCTTCGACTTGGCCTTCATCCAGCGGAGTTCGAGGAAATCGCCATCGGCCAGCTCCAGGCGCTCGGCTTTGTCCCAGGCAGTAAGCCGACGTGGCACAAAGACTGGGAAGATCGTCTGCGCATGACCTCCCGGCAGCCAGCGCGGGGCGGTGTAGCTGGAGGAGAGGACCGGCATCAGCGCAGGAAGTTTTCCGCAAAGACGAGGTCGGCAGGGAAGGTGATCTTCGGGTTCGGCGAGGGGTTATCGACGACGACCACCGCCACGCCGACGTGCTGCACGGCGGAGACTTCATCCGTCACCAGCGCTCCATCACGGATCACGGCCTCGTAAGCACTCACGAGCAGGTCTTTGGCAAACACCTGCGGCGTCTCCATGACCCACACGCCACTGCGATCAAGGGATTCGGTGATCTTGCCGTCGGCATCCACGCGTTTGATCGTCTCCGTCATCGGTCTTGCACAGGCCACGGCGCGCTGCTCACGAGCCGCGGCAATGCATTTGGAAATCTGTGTCGGCGAGATCAAAGGCCGTGCCCCATCATGCACGGCCACGATCTCGGATTTCGGCGAGCATTTCTGGAGCCCATTCCAAACCGAGAAATGCCGCTCGGCACCACCAGGCACGATGGCGACGAGCTTCGAGAGTCCGCCATGATCCCGCCAGTGCCCGATCTGCTCCGCCACGTCCTCGCCCGTGACGACGATGATCTCATCCACCTCCGCACAAGCCTGGAACTCTCCCAGCGTCCTCCGCAGCACTGGAATGCCACCGAGCGGCGCGAGGAGTTTATTGAACCCCATGCGCCGACTGCTCCCGGCTGCGACGATGATGGCGGAGGTCATGGGACTATTGCAGCCTCTTCGCCACCTCGGTGGACAGCGTGCGGCTGTCGGCACGGCCTTCGGAGCGGGCTTGCAGCACCTTCATGACATTGCCCATTTCCTTTTTCGAGGTGGCACCGAGTTCGGCGATGACGGTCTCCACTAGCTTCACGAGGTCTTCGGCGCTCATCGCGGCGGGGAGATACTTCTCCAGCACGGCGATCTCAGCTTTCTCCACGTCGGCGAGGTCGGCACGATTGGCGGTTTCGTAGCTGGCGACGCTGTCCTGGCGCTTTTTGATCTCCTTGCGTACCACGGCGATGGCGTCGGTGTCATCCAGCTCGCCCTCAGCGCCGAATTTCTCGATGGCGGCATACTTGATGGCCGATTTCAGGCCGCGCACCACGTTCAGGGCCACGGTGTCTTTGGCCTTCATGGCCGTTTTCATGTCTTCGACGATCTGGGCAGAGAGGGGCATGGTCAGGTAGGAGTAAAAGTTGAGGGCCGGAGACTGGCGTAGGCTCGCCGTGTTGTCCACATTCCGCTCGCTCACCTCCTCCTTGCCAAACTCCCGCGATGTCCTAGCCTGCGCGCCCCTTATGGCCCAGTTTAAAATTCTCATCGCCGGTAACAACGACCCCATCTCGAGCAAAGGTATCGACCTCCTGAAGGCCGAGTCCTCCTTCGACGTCGTCGTGAACATGAACCTCAAAGAAGAGGCTGCGATGATCGAGGCCTCCCACGATGCCCACGCCATCATCGTCCGCTCCGGTGCCAAAGTGACCGCCAAGGTGCTTGATGCCGCCCCAAATCTGAAAGTCATCGGACGTGCCGGTGTCGGCGTGGATA
>CAYMHJ010000118.1:0-18039 GCA_964390165.1 uncultured Prosthecobacter sp.
TCTCAGTGCCGCCCAAAGACGAGTTTATGACAGCCTTTTCGAGAACCAGTCTAGTCTTCACCTCCCCGGATGCCACCGATAGTGCCCGGTGAGTGGAAACTCGAATAGGCGGTCCTCGCATTGCGGGCCCTGGCCGATGTTGTGGACGATCCATGGGCGCTCGCTGCCGTCCGGGGCGGGGACGACGAGGGCGATGTGCGGCAATTTACCTGCGACGGTGCAGGTAATGAGGTCGCCAGGACGATAATCGGCAGGGTTTTGGGTGACGGGCAGAGAGGCTTTCTGGCGCTTGAGGAAGGTCTGGAGATTCGGCACGCGGCGGTGGTCGATGTTTTTGTCCGGCGCGCTGAGGCCCCAGTTCTTCGGGTAAGCGGAAAAGGCGCGCTTCATGTCTTCGTGGACGAGCTTTTGCAGATCGAAGCCGAGGGCACGGTAGCAGCGGATGACCTCGTCGGTGCAGACGCCGGTGTCGGCGGGCACATCGCCGTCAGGATAGTCGAGCTTCACATAGGCGGGATCGTAGCGGACACGCTGGCGGGGACGGTCGAGTGCGGCATGGACGAGCCGGGATGCAAAGGTCTCGTCTTTCGGCGCGTGGCGGCGGGCTTTTTCAGCGAGGTCGCTGGTATCCGCCTGCAGCACACCTGCTAAGTGAAGGAGGACAAAGGCGATGCCTGCAATACACAGCCATGGAACGATCTGAAAGCGAGTCATGGTGGTGGCGTTTCGGCCTGGAGACGTGCGAGTGCTTCCTGCGCCGCTGTCACACGGGATTTCTGTGCGGTGACCTGGGCTCTAAGGAAGTCACGCCGCTGCTCGGCATAGAACTTGCGGGAGGCGGAGATGTCCTTGGAGAGTTCGGACTCGATGTCGATGAGCTGCTTTCCCAGAGCTGCCAGATCCTGGGTGAATCGTTTGGTCGCGAGTTCGCCATCAAGCAGCTTCTTCTTGTGCTTTTTGAGGGCTTCTGACTCAACACCAGGAGTGGGGATGGTCTCTACGGGAGCAACCGCAGGTTCTTCGGCAGCAGGTTTTGTGTCTGCAAGAGCGCCTGGGACGAGTCTCTCCTTGAGTTCAGAGGGCCATTCTTTGGCGGGAGTGCGGCGGATACCAAGGCTGTGTTTGATGACGATTTCGTCTTCGCCCACTTGCTGAATTATCGCCGTTTTCAGCACAGTACCATTGCTGAGAACGAGTTCATCATAGCTGCGGCCCACGGTTTCCCGCCGCACCTGGGCGATGGCAGCCCTGTGTGCATCGACGAGGGGCTGGTACCCAGCTTCTTCTTTTTTCAGCAGGTCTTCCAGCGCGACGTTCTCCTCCTTCAGAGAGTTTACTGTCTTTAGGAGTTCAGCCGCCATGCTTTTATTTTCCATGGACTGGCGAAGCTGACTGATCTGACTTTCCAGATTGGTTATGTTCTGACGGGCGACGATGGTCTTGGTCCGAAGTTGATCCATGTCCTGTTCGAGAAAGATCGAGTAGGAACCTCCCATTGCGGCCAGGAGCAGGATGGCGAAAAAGATGAATTTACCGTTCATGATCGTGAATGGGGTTTAATTTTTTCCGTGGTCTTCGAGATAGGCCTTGGTTTCAGCGCGCATGGCATTGTGCTTGTCTTCAACGATTTGGCGCTTCTTCTTTAACTCTTCGGCACGCGCCTGAAGTTCAGCAGCTTCTTTCTTCAGCCTCTCGATCTGGCCCACGCTGGAGCTGGTATATTTGCTGCCGAGACTGGCATTCAATGTCTTTGATTCGGTCTGCAAGGCGGCAAACTCAGCCTGCTTGGATTTGAACAAGAGTTCGGTGGATTCAAGCTCGGCACGCATGGGTGCTCGCTTGTCGCAGCCAGTGGATCCTAGCAGGATTAGAAAAAAAGGAAGAAGATGGCGTGTGGTGACCATAGATTTTGATTTTAATAAGCATGGGCTTCTTTCTACAAGGAACTTCTTTTCCCGAACTGTTCCCGTAATGCCAGGCTAGAAAGAGAGCAGTTTCTCATTTGCACAAAGGTTAAGCTGAGTGTAATTTCCATAAATATCGAGTTATGTCACACTTTGCCAACCCTCCCATGACGACTCAACTGCACTTCGTGCAGGAGGACGAGGCCGCGCCGCCGCCACTGGTGGCAGCGCCCAATGTCGATGTGAAAGTTCTGGCTCAAGCCAAGCGCTCGGGGCGTTTTGCAGCGGAGATTCAAGAGCTGAACATGCGTAATGCGCGGCTTGGGGCCTGGTTCGTGATGATCCTGGTTCCGTTTTGCTCAGTGCTGGACTGGTTGGCTTATCCTCTTCGGTTCTGGGAGTTCCTCGTTTTGCGGCTGGTTTGCTCACTATTCTGTGTGCCGCTGCTGCTGGCTCTGGACCGTCCGTGGGCGGCCCGTTATCACCGCGTCTATCCAGTCATCCTGCCCCTGATTCCGGCGATGGCGATCTGTGTGATGCTTTTCCTCACAGGCAATGCCAGCTCATCCTACTACGCTGGCCTGCTGCTCTGTCTCGTGGGAACGTCCTTTGTCTTCCAGTGGACCTTCGAGGAGATCGGCGTCACGGTAGGCCTCGTGCTTCTTTGCTATTTCGCAGCCACCGTTCCAAACCTGCACTTCGGTGCCGGGCTGCGTGCGAATGGATTGTTCCTCAACAACACGCTCTTTCTGCTGCTGACCTGCGTGATCCTCTACTTCGGCAGCCGCCAGCACCATGGGATCCGGCTGAGTGAGTTCGTGAATCGCTGCAAAGTGGAGGCCCAGCGCGAGGAACTGCGCTCGAGAAACGAAGAGCTGACATCCACTCTCCAGCGCCTCAGGGAGACAGAAGCCCAACTGACACAAAGTGAGAAGCTTGCCTCCATCGGCAGGCTTAGTGCAGGCATCGTCCATGAGATCAACAACCCGCTGAACTTCGTCAAGTCCGCTGTCTTCGTTCTGAAAAAGAAGTCGCGGACCATGCCGCCAGAAATGGTGGAGCAGGTGCAGGAAATCCTCGCAGACATCAGCGAAGGCGTGGACCGTGTGGCCTCCATCGTCAATGACCTGCGCACCTTTGCCCACCCGGAGAGCAAAGGAGGAGCGCCGGTGAACCTAAATCAAGCCGTGGCCAAGGCCGTGCGCCTGATGAATCAGCAGGTGTCCGACCACGAAATGGAACTCTCCATCGACATGCCGGAGGATGTCATTGTGCTCGGGGATGAAAACCACATCGTCCAGATTCTTATCAACCTTATTCAGAACAGCGTGGATGCGCTCGCAGGGCGGGAGGACCCTTCCATCACCTTCAGCATCATTCGCAATGGAGATCACATCCAGCTCCAGATGCGCGACAACGGCTCCGGCATCCCCCAGGACACACTTCAACGCATCTTCGACCCTTTCTTCACCACGAAGGAAGTCGGCAAGGGCATGGGCCTCGGCCTCAGCCTGTGTTACCGCATGATGCAGGGCATGGGCGGCAAAATCGAGGCCCACAGCCAGCCGGGTGAGTTCACCGAGTTCATCCTGACCTTCAATCCAGCACCAGACAGCCCATGACCAGCGAGGCCCAGCACCCCTTTCACATACTCTATGTGGATGACGAAGAAAAATCTCTGCGCTACTTCCGGCAGATTTTCGAAGATGACTATGTCATCCACACCGCCACGAATGCCGCCGATGGATTCCGCATTCTGGAGGAGAATGGAGCACGCATCGGTATCTTGCTGACAGATCAGAGAATGCCAGGTGAAAGCGGCGTGGAACTCATGGAACGTGCCCGCAAATGCCAGCCCAATGTCATCCGCATCCTCGTCACCGCCTACACCGACTACGACAGCGCCGTGAAGGCAGTAAACGAGGGCCGTGCCTGGCGCTACTTGCACAAGCCGGTGGACCCCGAGCACTTCTCACTCGTGCTGCGGGATGGTATGGAGGCCTACCAGACCCTGCTCAACCGGGAGCGCCTGCTCCATGAAAAAGCGGACGACCTCCGCACTCAGCTCATGGCGGACAAGGTCAGTGGCATGGGCATCCTCGCAGAAGGGCTGAATCACCATCTCCGCAACGCTCTGACCGTGGTGCGCGCCTTCATCGACCTCGCTCCCATGAAGCTCATGGAGGAGATCGATGCCCGTCACCCGCGTGATCCCTCCTTCTGGATCGAAACCCAGAATCAGGCCGCCACGCAAATCGACCGCATCCAGTCCCTGCTCACCCACCTCGCCCATGCCTCCCACGCCCGCAAACTGGCACGCACGGATCAGGTCAGTCTGCATGATCTGCTCAGCGAAACCCAGTCTGCCTATGCCGGACATTTCCAGGAAAACCGGATCCAGCTCAGCATCGAGATCGCCCAGAACTTCCCGGCCCTGCTGGTGCATGGAGAACGCTTCCGCCAGCTCCTCCGGCTCTTGTTCATCGAGGAGCTCACCCACCTCCAGCCAGGAGACAGCATTCATATCCGGGCCAGCCTCCAGACAGACGCCGCCGGCGAATACCACGCCATCATCACCCTCACAGACAATGCCGCCTGGGGCGGGCCGCATGACAGCGGGGCCAATCTGTTCGACCCTTTCTACACCCGCAGCCGGAAACCCGATGACTTCGGTGTAAACATGATGGCCTGCTACGTCACCATGCACCTGCACGGAGGCACCGTCTCCGCCAAGCGTCTCACGCCACAAGGCCTCGAACTCACCCTGCGGCTCCCGCTTGACCCGGAAAAGAACTGCCAGGAAGCCGAGACCTATCTCCGCGGCACACTGAGTGGAGACACGAAGTGGAACAAGGCCGTGGAGCTGGCGGCATGATCACGCTCCAGTGGTCCGCTGCCTGCCAAATGGGACATTGAACTTTATTCCACTCAGGATGGCAAAGGCCCCCTGCTCTCATTTGCCATCCACGTCAGATCAACTGCCGGTGGAAAAGGCGGCCAAGCTGGCCGAAACAAGCGCCCATGCACGCCGCCGGTCCCAAAAACCCTCTCCATGGCATCACCCTCGCGATGATGCTCGAACAGCTCGTGGCGCATTACGGCTGGGAGATGCTAGGCCAGATGATCAAGATCAATTGCTTCAACTTCCACCCGAGCATCAAGTCCAGCCTCGTCTTCCTCCGCCGCACCCCGTGGGCGCGCGCCAAGGTCGAAGAACTCTATCTGGACTCCCTGCCAGACATGCAGCCGAAGGTAGCAACCACCGATGCAGCGGATGCCAAGTCCTCAGCTCCGGTGCAGGGCGCCGATCTCGATGTTCGCCTGCCGGAGTCGTGACGATATCTCCTTCATCAGGGCCTGCAGCAGTTTGATCTTTAGATGCGGCAGCGCATCTGCAAGCGCTGTAAACCACGTGCGGGTGATGACGAGGCACTCCACTTTGTCCATGGCGACGACATCAGCCGAGCGCGGTGAGCCGTCCAAGAAGGCCATCTCACCCGCCGTCATGCCTGCGGCCAGCACATCCACCCGGCGGTGCAGCCCACCTTCTTCTCGGATCTGCACCTCCACATTCCCCTCGATGATGACAAACATCTCGTCGGAGCTTTCCCCCGCTCGGATCAGCGACTCGCCGACCTGGAAGGAACGCCGCGAAAGCTCCCGCTCCAGGATGCGTATCTCACCTTGCGTGCAGCTTTGAAAGACGGCGCACTCCTCCAGTTTCAGCTCACGCGCCGGACGCCAGGAAGCACCCGTCACCGTCATCAGCAAGGCGTCCTCACTGGTTTCGAGTGCGGCGTCCACCGTGGCATAAATGGCACTGGCGGGAATGCCGACTTCATTCAAGCGCGGGGTCAGATTCCCCGGCTGACAAAAGAGCATCTGCACTCCCTGCCGCTCCAGCCGTGAGCGCAGATCCGCCAGCAGTTTTAGACTCACCGTGTTCGCCGTGACCACCGAGCGCATGTCGAAAATCACATGCAGACAGCCGGCATTCGCGAGCTGAAAAACCTGCCTGACCACCGGCTCGAAGGTGGTGAAGATCAGCCCACCCTGCAGTTCCAGCACCTGGATGCGCGCCCCGTGCGTCTTCAGAGTCTCGCGTGAAGTGTACGGCAGCCGCCGCCGCGCCGTGACCTCACCGCCATGGTAGGAAAGCCGCACTGCTGTGCGTGGCGTCGCCGTGGGGTTCATCATGTGCAGCGCCAGTTCCCGAGAGAGATCCATGCACACCTTGATCCCGCGCAGGCTGTTCCCCTGCGGGTCCAGAGCCGGTGAAAAGACACCAATGCCGAGCTGCCCAGGCAGCACGGCCAGGATGCCACCACCCACGCCGCTCTTCGCCGGCAGGCCCACGCGGTAGATCCACTCGCCAGACCAGTCATACATCCCGCAGGTCGCCATCACGCCGAGCACATTGTCCACATACTGGGCAGCGATGGCACGCTTCCGGGTCACCGGCTGCACGCCTTGATTCGCTAGCGTCGCCCCCATGAGCGCCAGATCCCGGCAGGTCACGCGGATGGAGCACTGCTGGAAGTATGTCTCCAGCGTCTCATGCGGATCTTCATCCACGATGCCAAAGTTTCTCAAAAGCCAGCCAATGGCGCGGTTGCGGTGCCCCGTCTCGCTTTCGCTGCGATACACCACATCATCGATGTCCAGCTCACGTCCGGCAAAGCCGCCCAGATACGCCAGCAGCCGCTCGAAGCGTGACCTGCCGTCCTTCGGCAAAACCTGCCCGCAGGTGGCGATGGCCCCGGCATTGATCATCGGATTAAAAGGCGCACCCGTGCCTTCCTTCAGGCTGATCGCATTGAAAGCTTCCCCCGATGGCTCCACGCCGATGCGCTTCAGCACATGCTCCTCACCTCGGTCCTCCAGCGCGAGTCCATAGGCCAGCGCCTTCGAGATGGATTGGATCGTGAAGAGCTGTCTCGTATCCCCAACCTCATAGACGTGGCCATCGCGTGTGGCGATGCAGATGCCGAACCACTTGGGGTCGGCCTTGGACAGTTCGGGGATGTAGTCGGCGACATGACCCTCCATGACAGGCGCATAGCGAGCATGGAGCGTCTCAAGGTACTCTTGGATGGGAGAGAGCATCCCATCCGCCTAAGCAGGGATGGTGCCGGGTGACTCTTTATTTTGTCCCCCTGCCCGATCCGCCACGAAGATCGTGTGAGTGCAGCGCTTCGCCTGCGGGTAGGCTTTGCACGGCACGACGCCGACTTTGAAGCCCGCCTTCACTAGCTTCTTTTCAAAACGCTGGTCCGAACTCGCCGACCAAAACGTCACCCGAGCCCCAGGTTTAAGCGCCCGGATGATCGCCACAAAACCCTGCGCCTGATACAGCCGCTCATTGCCATCCTGCACCATAGCGATGGGGCCATTGTCCACATCCAGCATGATCGCATCGTAGTGTCCCTTCGGCGCATCGGTGATGGTTTGATACACATCCCCCACGATCACCTTCACGCGCGGATCATCCAGCAGCGCACCATTCACCTCACGCAGATGCTCGCGGTTCCAGGCCACGATCTCCGGCAGCAGTTCCGCCACCTCCACGATGGCATCCTGGCCCACCATTTCCAAAACCCGCCGCAGCGTGAACCCCAGCCCCAGCCCACCGATCAGCACCCGCATCCCCGGCTGCTCCACCACTCGTGTGCAAGCCAGCTCCGCCAGCACCTTTTCCGACTCATTCGCGTTCGTCCCCATGAGCGGCTGACGATCCACCCGAATATAAAAGTGCGTGTCATGAGAGTGCAGCGTCATCTCCGCACCCTCAGGAGTGCGTGCCGTGGCTAAATGAAGAAAAGGTTTCAAAGTGCGCCGCCCATCGCCTGAAATGTCGCAGCACGCATCTTGAAATGATTCGCACACTCCCCATACTCGCACGAACAGCACTCATCGATCTCACCCCAGCACCATGCTTTCCTTCCTGAAAATCAAAAACCTCGCTCTCGTGGAAGATGTGACTTGGGAGCTGGCTCCGGGGCTCGTCGGCGTGACGGGGGAGACGGGTGCGGGGAAGTCCATCATCGTCGGTGCTCTGAAACTCATCCTCGGGGAGCGCGCGGACCGCAGTCTCATCCGTACCGGTCAGGACACCTGCACCGTGGAGGCCAGTTTTCATCTCAAAGACAGCCGCGCCGTGGATGCCGTGCTCGATGAAGCCGGGCTGGAGCCCTGCCAGGACGGCGAGCTGCTCATCAAACGCGCCGTCAGTGCTGGCGGGGCAAACAAACAGTTCGTGAACTGCTCCCCCGTCACCACTCAGGTGCTCAAATCCCTCGGCGAGCTGCTCGTCGATCTCCATGGACCGCACGATCACCAGTCGCTGAACTCCCAGGAGCGCCAGCTCGAGATGCTCGACAAGGCCGCAGGGTTGGAAGAGACGCTCGCCACCTATCAGGAAGCTTGGAAGCAATGGCGAGCTGCCTTGACCGAACTCGAAGACCTCGAAAACAGCGAGCGCGCCGGCACCCAGCAGCTCGACATGCTGAAGTTCCAGGTCAACGAAATCACCGCCGCCAACCTCAAGCCCGGCGAGGAAGAAGAGATCGAGTCCCGCCACCGCATCGCCGCGAATGGAGCCCGCCTCGCCGAACTCTGCGGAGCCATCACCAGCCGACTCAGCGGCGATGAAGGCGGCGTGCTCAACGCCCTGCGGGAGATCAGCCGCAGCATCCACGACCTCGAAAAGATCGACCCCGCGTCAGCGAAGATGTTTGAGGGCTTCCAGTCCGCGCTCATCGAGCTCACCGACCTCGAAAGCAGTGTCCAGGACTACGCCGACGACCTCGAAATCGACCCCGCTGAGCTCGCACAGCTCGACCAGCGCATCCACACCATCCAAACACTCAAACGCAAATACGGCCCCACCGTGCAGGCCATCCTCGACTTCCTTTCCGAAGCCGAGACGAAACTCAGCAAGATCGAGAACCGAGGCGAGGAGCTGGAGCGATTGGGCAAACTCGTCAAAGACCGCCGTGCCCAGGTGGACAAGCTCGGCAAACAGCTCAGCGAAAAGCGTGGCAAAGCCGCCCCCAAACTCGCCAAAGAAGTTGCCACCCACCTCGCCGACCTCGGCTTCAAGCGCAGCGTCTTCGAAGCCCAGCTCAACCAGCTAGGCGAACCCGCGCGTCACGGTTTCGAGGAAGTCGATTTCCAATTCGCCCCCAACCCTGGCGAGCCATTAAAACCCCTCCGCCTCACCGCCAGTTCGGGAGAAATGTCCCGCGTCCTGCTTGCCGTGAAAAGCGCCCTCGCGAAGCAGGATAGCGTCGCTCTGCTCGTCTTCGATGAGATCGACGCCAACGTCGGCGGCAACATCGCCGAAGCCGTGGGCCGCAAGATGGCCTCCCTTGGAGCCACGCATCAGGTCATCGCCATCACCCACTTCCCGCAGGTCGCGTCCCTGGCCCAGAGCCACTTCGTCGTCACCAAAGACATCATCGGCGACCGCACGAAATCCACCATCCGCGAGATCGCCAACGAAGAACGCATCGAAGAACTCGCGAGGATGCTGGGCGGCAAAATCGAGTCTGCGAGAGAGCACGCACGGGGATTGCTGGCCGGGGCGTAGCTCGGATTTCCAAAGCCGAGATCAATGAAGGTGACGACGTCGTGAGACTCCGGTGCACGCGATCTCTGCTTTGGAGAGCCAAGCTACGGTTTTGCTACCCCAGGGCTCGAATGACACCCGCTGCGGGATTGCCAAATAAAAGCAATGCCCTTAGGTGCATCCAGCCATGCCTTTCGTGCTTCACACGCCTCTGCCACCACCGGAAGTCGTTCGCATTCTTCGTGCGCAAACCCAGGCTCTGAAATGGCATTCGCATTTTAACATCTTACAAGTCCGCACTTCACCCGTGTTTGCTAAAATTCAGGGAAACACTTTCCAGATGGAAAGCAGTGCCGACCCTTTTTCGAAGCGATTGATCGGCACTTTTGAAGGTACGCCTGAAAGTTCAGAAATCCGCTGTGAGTGGAAAACTGGGTTCTGGCATCGACCCTACGGCCATTCCGCTTTAAATGAAGAAGTCATCTTCGGATTTCTGCAGGAATGGCTTCTGGCAAAACCTATGTCCACCTGATTATGGGATTAGACTCTGTCGAACTCGTGCTGGATTTCGAAGCCGTTTTTCAGTTAGAGATACCTGATCGTGAAGCTGAGAAAATGCTGACGCCAGCGCATGTCATCGAGTTCATCTGCCGGGAGCTTGCCATCTCCCCGTCTGCACAAAACCCTGCGCCCCGAATTCTTTCAGCGGAGAACTACGGGACAAAGGTGGAGAGGGCGCTGAAGCAGCTTCTACCGAAAGTGGAGGCGACGAAGTTTAGCAGACTCGAAACCGTTTTCCCAGAGCGGTCGGAACGAAAACGACGGTGGATCGAGCTACGTGATGCACTCCAAGCTCGGGCCTGGCCCAGTCTGAGCTGGCTGGGAATGGGTGCTGGATTTCCAGCGGACTTCGAGACGGTCGGCGACCTCACCGAGTGGCTTCGCCAACGTGCTGCGCTGCCTTTTTCGACTGCGGAACGACCATGTCTCAGCCGCCAGGATGTCGCGGAGGTGGTCAAAGCCATCGTGATCCGCCAGATAGGTGTTTCCGAAGCCATCTACGCGGAGCATAGACGATTTATCGAAGACCTCGGCGTGGACTGAGCAGACGTCCAGGAGCATCAATAGCGTTTTTGGCACCCAACAAAAAAGCGGACAGCACAGGCTGCCCGCTTCAATGGAATCGGAATTTACGCCTGCTTTGATCAGGCCAGCGCGTCGAGCTTGCTGGCGAGCGCGGCTTTGGACTGCACGCCGACGACGGTGTCCTTCACTTCACCGCCTTTGATGAAGAGCAGCATCGGGATGGAGCGGACGCCGTATTTCTGGGAGAGGCCAGGATTTTCATCCACATTCACCTTCACCACTTTCACGGCTCCGGCTTTCTCTTCTGCAAGCTGATCGAGCACAGGCCCGAGCATGCGGCAGGGGCCGCACCATTCGGCCCAGAAGTCCACGATCACAGGTACGGTGGAGGCGGCGATTTCAGCGTCGAAATTTGAATCGTTCAGGTTTAAAACAAGATCAGAGGCCATGTCAGTATTTGGGTTTGGATGAGAGGTTACGCGGGTGCGTCCGAAAAGGAGACAGGCGAGTCGGTAAGCACATCAGCGGATGGCGCAAACTTTTTCCATGCGAGCGGCGGTTTTTCGCGCTAGCGGCAGCACATGAGTCTCGATCATCCCGACGGCCTGACCCGCCTCCGCTACATCGTCCACCGCCTGCGTGCCCCCGGCGGCTGCCCCTGGGATATGGAGCAGACTCATGAGAGCCTGATTCCGCACGTTTTGGAGGAAGCCTACGAGGTCGTCGATGCAATCAAGAGCGGCGCCCCCACCCTCATCTGCGAGGAATTAGGCGATCTGCTGCTCCAGCCCGTCCTCCATGCCGAGATCGCCAGTGAGACGGGTGCCTTTGACATCGACAAGATGGCGCACGGCCTCTGCGAAAAGCTCATCCGCCGCCATCCGCATGTTTTTGGTGAGGCCAGCGCCGCCACCTCCGACGCGGTGTTAACGCAATGGGATGCCATCAAGCGCCAGGAAAAAGGCACGCAGGAGGAGGGCTATCTCCACGGCGTCGGCAATGGTCTGCCTGCGCTGATGCGTGCCCAGAAGCTGCAAAAAAAGGCCGCCCGAGTCGGCTTCGACTGGCCTGATGTGTCCCCCGTGTTCGGCAAACTGCGCGAGGAGATCGCCGAACTTGAAGATGCCATCGCCAAAGGGGAAACCGCCGCGATGGAGGAAGAGTTGGGCGACCTGCTTTTCAGCGTCGTCAATCTCGCCCGCAAGCTGGACATTGGTTCCGAAGCGGCGCTGGCCGCAACGAACGAGAAATTCATCCGCCGCTTCCACTCTGTGGAGGATCAGCTCACTTCCGCAGGTAAAAAACTCGGCGAAGCCACCCTGGAAGAAATGGATGCCGCCTGGGATGCGGCGAAGTATGGGGAGTGAGGGCGGGCACCCTTAAAGCTGCTAGTTTGTACTTGGCCGAATAGGTTTGCTCCAGGGCTGTGAAACGCGCTTCGAGCTATTCCAACGCCTGGGATTCAATTCTTGGCTCTTTGGCGCAGCGGCGGGGTCTTCGCCGAGCAAGGCACGAGGCGATGTTTCCACGGTGAAGCTGGACTGAGCATGCCGAGTCAGTGACGGCTGATGTAAAACTGCGTTGAGCGCAGTTCTGAAGCGGTTTTCAGGTTGAAAGTCTGAATCCTCTCGGAGTTCACAAAAAAGCGGCACAGATGAATCTGCGCCGCTGATTTTAACCACAGGTGATAAACTTCAGTTTACTCACTCTTTTTCTTTGTGTCTGACTTGGCCTCCGATTTTTTCTTCGGGGCTTTGGATGCCTTCTTGGCCGTCCTCTGCTTCACTCCGACATTGAGCTTCACGACGGTGTCGTTGCCGTCGCCCTCAGCTTTTTTCAGGGTGCCTCCGATCCACGATCCAACCTTCACGGCCTCAATGGTTGTCGGCTTCTCCTCATCCACATACTCGGTGCTGGCGTTGATGGTATACTTGGTTTGCTCCGCATCTGCCGAATCACTTCGGACTACGGTGAGTGTTCTGGATGTGATGGCGACGACCTTCGCATAAAGAGGATAAGTGTCTTGTTTGGCCTTGGGCTCCGCTTTCTTTGGGGCAGCTTTCTTGGCTTCTGCGGCTGTTTCTTTTGCCGGCGGAGCAGCATCAGCGATGGATGTGGACACGACGGTACCGAGTGCCGCCAAGATGAGGATATGTTTGAGTTTCATAGGCTTGTATTTGTTATTCGGAGCTGAGACGTGTCACGGGCACGGACGGATTTTGAGAAACTTCCGCCGTGAAGGCAAGACTCTTCTTTTAGCAGAAGTGATTATCTGTGATTATCGCAGTGCCCACCAAAACGCCAGTTATCACTCGACTGCTCGCAGCCGTGATGGCTGCAAAGCGAAGAGCGCGCCCCAACTTCCTCTGCGATCTTACGCGCTCCGCGTTCCGCCACGGACCGAACTTGTCGCGGCTATCCTGGGATAATCCTTCCACGAACGCCAAACGGCTCGCCCTCACTTCCACCATCAGCCTTCTACTCTGGCAAACAATGGGTTCATCACATTTTATTGGCTGAAATAGAATACGCACTCGCGCTGTCGCACCGCTGCGGGCATTGGCACCCGCACTTCGAGATGACACTCAGACGACTGCATCCGCAGCCAGTGCGGCGTTGCCGATGATGCCGGCTTCGTTGCTGAATTTGGCGGGCACGATTTGCAGGCGCTCCCAGACGACGGTGCTGAGCATGGACTGCACTTTCCGCTTCAATGGATCGAAGATGAGATCGCCCGCCTGGGCCACGCCGCCACCGATGACGAAGGCGTCGGGATTCAAAAGCCAGGCGATGCTGGAGATGGCGGTGCCGAGCCAGTCGGCGATTTCATCCCAGACCTGCCGCGCGATGTCATCGCCAGCCTTCGCGGCTTCGGCGATCATCTTGGGGGTGCATTCTTCCAGGCTCTTCGTGATGTGTGCTTCGGCGTAGCGTTGCACGGCGTGTTCGGCGATCTCTTTGTTGCCGGTGTATTTCTCCAGTGCGCCGAGATTGCCGTAGTGGCCGGCTTTGCCATCACAGTCGATGCTCATCTGGCCGATCTCACCCGCCGCGCAGCCGCTGCCGCGATACATCTGGCCATTCAAAACAAGGCCACCGCCGATGCCCGTGCCCATGGTGAGGGCGACGACGTTTTGTAGACCGCGACCTGCACCGTAGCGAAACTCGGCCCAAGCCATAGCGTTTGCGTCATTTTCGACAACCACTGGCAGGCCTGTTTTTTCACCGAGGATGGCTTTCAAAGGCACGTGCTTCCAGCCGGGGACGTTCGTGAGGATGTGGACGAAGCCGTGCTCGAAATCGACAAGCCCCGGCACGCCGACGCCGATGGCGCAGATATCGGGATAGGTCTGGCGGAGCTTTTCCACGCGTGCAGCCATCTCAGTGATGAGCGCGGCCGGGCCGGCGAAGTTCGCGGTAGGGATGGGCTCGTCAGTAATGAGGAGTTCGCCATCACGGCAAACGCCAATCTTCACAGCGGTGCCGCCGAAATCGATGCCAACAGAGGTGCGGGGAGAATCAGACATGGGAAAGGGGTGCGAGATTGCCCACCAAGCGCAGTCCGTGCAAGGTCAAATCCGGGTCCACCGCGATCTCTTCACCAATGCCCGCGATGATCCACCCGGCATCTCCACCAGTGGCCACGACGTGGACGGGCTGGCCCTGCGGGAGTTCTTTTTTCAATGCCTGCAGGATGCCGCGGATCATGCCGCGGTAGCCGATGGCCGCTCCAGCCTGAATGGCAGCGACGGTGGAGGTGCCGATGGCGCTGTCAGGCTCACAAAGCTCGACCTGCGGCAGCAGCGCGGTGCGTTCGTGGAGATAGTCGGTCATCAAACGCAGGCCAGGAGCGATCACTCCGCCGATGTAGTGCCGGTCAGCGGAGAGGATGTCGAAAGTCACCGCCGTGCCGAAGTCGATCACGATCCCCGGCGCACCGTGGAGATGGGCCAGCGCGACGGCATTCGCGAGGCGGTCCGGGCCGATGCTTTCGGGCTTCGGATAGCGGACGCCGATGCCCATAGGCGTGTCGTGGAGCAGTTCCAGCAGGTCGGGAAAGACCGCGCGCCAGACCGGCACGACCGCTGGCACGACGCTGGCGATCACCGCCCGTCGGAAATCCCACCCCGCCACACTTTGGCGGATCATCTCTGGCGTCACGCCGCGGGTGGGCAGGTCGCGGCGGTCCAGCAGGGCGTCGGGGGTGGACAGGCCGAGTTTCGTGCGGCCATTGCCCACATCGATCAAAAGGTAGTCGGCGGTCATCGGGGGTGTTTATTGGCCGGAACAGGTCTCGGCAGCAAGGACGGAAAAACCGTTTGCGAAAGAAGAGATCACCGCCACTATGCGCGCCCCTTGCCCGGTTCGGCCTCTTTAGGAAACCGTGCGGCGAGGAAATCTACCGACTGTTATCATGAGCAATATCATCACCAAAATCGAAGCCGAACAACTCAAGAAGGAAGTGGCAGCCTTCCGCGTCGGCGATTCCGTGAAAGTTCACACCCGAGTCATCGAAGGTGACAAAGAGCGTATCCAGATCTTCGCTGGTATCGTCATTGCCCGCAAAGGCACCAGCCTGAACGAAGCCTTCACCGTCCGAAAAATTTCCTATGGCGAAGGTGTCGAGCGCGTCTTCCCCCTGCACAGCCCGAAAGTGGCAAAGGTCGAAGTCACCAAGACTGGTCGAGTCCGCCGCGCCCGTCTCCATTATCTCCGTGGCCGCAAAGGCAAAGAGGCCATGACCGTGAAAGACGTGGTCCAGAGCGACAAATAAGAATTTCCGACGGCATCAGGCCTGATGAGCCTGTCTGTGGTTGGTTTGTTGATCGACGTTCAGAGCACCTCCGCGAGACCACGCGGAGGTGTTTTGCGTTTGGGAACCTCTCAATTCGCAGCCCGCTCGTAATAGCGAAACTCCAGCGACTCCGTCTTCTCCGTCACCTCTTTCAGCGTGAAAAGATGCTCGAAAGGCGGCAGGAAGGTATCACCCTCATACGCCCGCTCGATCCAGGTAAGGTAGAGTCCATCGCACTGCGGCAGGAGGTCGCCATAGACCTGCGCGCCGCCGATGACGAAGACGGTGCTGTCCGCAGGCACATGCTGCGCCAGTTCCGCGACAGTGCGGATGACCGTGATGCCTTCACGCGGCTGCATGGCGCGACTCAGCACGATGTTTTGCCTTCCTGGCAAAGGCCGCCCGATGGACTCAAAGGTGGTGCGGCCCATGAGAATCGGATGCCCGAGCGTGGTGCGTTTGAAGAACTTCAGATCCTCCGGGAAATGCCACGGGAGCGTGCCATCGCGCCCGATGACACGATTGGAAGACATGGCGACTATGGCGATGAGGCGGGGCATGGGGGCGAAAGGCAAGTTGTTCTCGAGATGCCGTTTTCACACCCATTCTGCAAACCCGAATGTTCGACACTATTCACTTTGGGCTGAGGAAAAGATTGGCAGGCAACGGTGCTTCTGAAAGTATCCACAGCATGCGTTCTGTGCTCCCCCCACTCAGTCCTGCCTTGCACTTGCTTCTCCACACGCTACAGCTTTGGCTAATTCTGCTAGTTGCGGTCCAAGTGCCCCCAGAGATGCTGAAGCGTGGCTGGCCCTCACGGGTGGAGGCTATCGGATCTCTTAGTCTTCTTACTCCGGTGGAAAAGGCTGCCTTCGAGGACGACACCTCCCTTCATCTGCCCATTCGTGAGCCTGAGCCACAGGACTGGCTTGCGCAACAAGCCGAGAAGGCCAGACCTATGATCAGTTCCGGCTCATCATCTCACGTGTCAAACCGCGCTCGGATCAGCGCACGCTTGGCATCCTGCCGCTCGGCGAGTTCGGCCCGAAGTCGCCCTCGCTCGAGAAGCTGCGCATCTACTGCGAGCGCTTCTTCACGCTCGAGACACGCATTCTCCCGACTTTGCCCCTTGAGAAGGTGCCTGCGAAAACACGGATCAATCAAGACACGCAGAAACGCCAATTGCTAACGACTGACATCCTCACGTGGTTGCAGGGGCAGAGGCCGAGGGATGCTTATGCTGTCATCGCCGTGACGATGGAGGACCTCTACCCGGACGAGAGTTGGAACTTCGTCTTTGGCCAAGCCTTCCTCCAGTGCGGAGTCGGTGTCTTCAGCTTCGCCCGCTACGACCCGACTTTCTATGGCGAAACCTCCGCTGGCGACCAGACGTCGCTGATTCTCGCCCGCAGTGCCAAGGTTCTGTCGCATGAGATGGGGCACATGTTTGGTCTGAAGCACTGCGTCTTCTTCGAGTGCATCCTGAACGGCTCCAATCACCTCGGTGAGACGGATTCACGTCCGATGCACCTCTGTCCTGTGTGTCTGCGCAAACTACAGCTCAGCGTCCGCTGCGATCTCGTGAAGCGGGAGGAGAGCCTGCTCCGATTCCACGAAGAACTGGGCTTCAAACAGGAGGCAGACTGGTCGAGGCGTTATCTGGAGAAGCTGAGGCGGGCTCACTCCTCTCCCTTGAAGTAGTCCACCTCGCTCATCTCAAAGACCTTCTTTGCTGGCTTCACGAGCCATTTCCCCGAGTCCGGGTAGCGGATCACATCTGCCTGCGGCTGGTCGGCGATGACGAGGAAGGTCAGGTCCTCCGAGCCGGCGTTGATGAGCTGATGCGCCTCACCCGGCGGGAAGACGAGGTAGTCGCCCGCCTTGATCGCTTCCTTGCCTTGGGACGTGCGCACTTTGCCGCTGCCGGAGAGGATGTAGTAGGCCTCCCACTGCGCCGCGTGCTCATGCAGAGGGAAATTGATCTTCCCCGGCGGCACGCGGTGGATTTCCAGATCGAAAGGGTGCCCGCCACCCCAGGTGCCGATGTCTTTTTGGCCTCCTGCCGCCTGGGTGAGCGTCCGCCGCAGCACACCAAACTTGCCTTGGGGAGAGGTTTGGGCGGTCCAGGGGAGGTCGTCGGCTTGAGTGCGGGTCATGCCGCCCACTCGGAGCGCGGCTGAAACCACCCGCAAGCCCATTTTCCCTGCTCCTGCAAAACGTGGGGCAACGCAGACACTGGAGATTTTATTTGGCAAAAGGGCATCCGGCGCTTGCGGCAGGTCGTTTCCCATACAATTAGAATCATTCTAATTCTAAATAAGATGTCCTCGACCACCACCCGCGCACCCGCCAAGCCCACCGGCCTGGAATGCCGCATGGCCCTCCTCGGAGCCGATGTGCGCCTCACCCCGCACAGGCGTGAAGTCTTCGAGATGCTCGCCGCCTCCACGGACCACCCCACCGCCACCGACCTCTACACCAGGGTGAAGGACCGCTCCCCGCACATCTCTCTGGCCACGGTTTACAATTGTCTCGATCACCTCACCTCTGCCGGGCTGATCAAGCAGGTCCACCTCGAGCGCGGCCAGTCCCGCTACTGCGCGAACCTCCACGAGCACGTCCACTTCCACTGCGAGACCTGCGGCAAGTTCATAGACGCGCATCCCGCCACCGACTTCGACCCC
>CAYMHJ010000119.1:0-17753 GCA_964390165.1 uncultured Prosthecobacter sp.
ATCTCAGTGCCGCCCAAAGACGAGTTTATGACAGCCTTTTCGAGAACCAGTCTAGGTATCAGCCAACCCACCGCCGACCGCACCATTGCTGAACTTCAAAAGCTCGGCTTCCTCCATGAACTCACCGGCAGACGCCGCAACCGGGTCTTTTACTTCAAAGACTACTACCAGCTCTTCAACTGCTGATACGGCGAATGAAAAAAGAAGCCCAACTCCGCCTCACCGAGATCCGCCCCACCACCCTCGGCCAAGCCGCCCGCATCCGGGGCGTCACCCCAGCGGAGATTTCGTTGTTGGCGGTGATGTTAAGGAAAGGGTAAGCTTCGTTATATGGAAGAAAACATCGAGTCCGCTATTCCAGACACGCTCTTCAAATACTGCGACGAGGGCGTGCTTGCAGGTCTCAATGACGGCACGATGATGTTTTCGAAGCCAATCGACCTCAATGATCCATTTGAGTTTCTACCTGATCTACATTTTCTCTTCGGCAAGCTTGAGCCTAAAACGCTATCTGATTTGGCTCTTGCCTCTGGACATATCGCCAGCGAAACACCATCAGGGTTCTTGCTGACGAAACTGGCACACCACTGGATAAGAAAAGTGTCGGGAGATTGGTTCATCACATCCCTTTCTGCCGCAGAGCACAATGTGCGCATGTGGGCGCAGTATGGCGGCAATCATGCGGGCATCAAACTGACTCTGAGGTTACCAGAGGACATGAGAGGTGGTGTGAGAAGAGTTCGCTATGATAAGCCAACACGAGACGATATCTCAAAGCTCATAGACCCTGATTTGAGTCCAAAAGAAAAGGGCGAGATAATGAAGAGTCTTGCCACGCGAAAAGGCAAAGATTGGAAGCATGAAGAGGAGTTTCGTTGGTTCTTTCGTCATGATCTCAATATCCACGGCTCATCTACGAAGCTTCTTAACGGAAAAATGAAAGCCTTCATCCCTTTCAGTGATGAGTGTATTCAGCGAGTGACTGTGGGCTATCGAAGCAGCGAATCCTTGCTCACCTCTCTATTTGAGATTCGGAAAAAGCGGAAAGCCCAATGGGAGGTGGCAAAGGCAAAGCTTAGCCTCAACTCATTTCAGTTTGAAGACGAACTACTTCAAATCCCTGACGAGCGGCGCAAATAGCACAATCCGACAATGTGTTCTTTTGAATACATTTCCGCTTCGAGGTTCGCTGAACCAATCCCCTCCCCTTCCCCGTCGTCTCCGAGTTCTCGGAAACCCCTCCCATCGTGATCCACAGCACTTCCGAGTTTTCAGAACGCCCTTCCATCGTGATCCACAACACTTCCGAATTTTCGGAATGACCTTCCATCGAGATCCATGAGGCTTCCGAGTTTTCGGAAGGGCTTTCCATGACGCTCCACGGCCTTTCGGATTTTCAGAAGGGCTTTCCATTGAGGTCCACGGGGGTTCTGACTTTTCGGAGGGGCTTCCCAGACGCTTCCCCGACGATTCTGAGTTCTCGGAAGGACGGGGACGGGCGACGATCAGAGTTCCAGGACGGGCCAGAGGGGCTTTTGCTGGCTGAGCCAGGTGAGGCCTTTTTCGTCGGTGTCGATGGTGACGCCGGTGCTGAGGCGGAGGTTGGGGGTGGAGAGTTTGGCGATCATGAGCCGGAAGTCGTTGTAGAAGTCATTGTCCTCGCTGCGGAGTCGGAGGATGACACGCAAGTCATGGAGGTCAGGCTGGCCGGTCGCCTCATCACAGGCGACGAAGGCATAGACGGCGATGGGGACGCGGCCCCGGTCGCAGAAGCGGCGGATGCTTTCGCTCAGGGTGGCTGGGAGTGTGTGGTACTCGATGGGGCGAAGTGTGGTCTTTTCAGTGTGGTCGTGAGTGGGCCGACTGTGGCGGAACTCGCCATCAATGAGTGAGGCGATGGCTTCGGGCTGGAGCCTGAGGCTGTGCGTCATGCCGGGGTTCAAGACGACATCGCACTCGAGTTGCTTGATGATTTGAAAAAGGGACTCCCCAGGCGTGGAGGCGAGTGTTTGCGGGCCCATTTTGGCACCGTTTTTCGCGACGACATACTCTGCGACATCCTCGCTGCTGAAGATGGGGAGAAAGGGGCCGCTGCCGTCATCGATCTGAACGAACTGGGGCATGGGTGATCCGTTTTGCAGCTCCATCATGCCCTCCAGCTCAGGGTGGTAGGCGATGAGGGTGTGCAGCTCGGTGTCCCAGAGGGCACGCATCATGCGGCCATGCACGGCGGGATCTTGCGCTTTTTGTAGCAGGTGTTCGAGGGCGTTGCTCGGCTCAGGTTCGGGTCTCCACTGGGGTTTGAATTGTCCGTCCATGCGTGAAGCCTCTCAAAAGCAGCGCGGTTTGAAAAGGATTTTTTTGCCCATGTTCTAATCAAGGATTGACCTGCCGAGTGAGAATTGATTATCCTCGGGACTGTTAACGAAAAATTCATCTGTAGGTCATGGCACGCTTTGATTTCAGCTTCTTTGACAGCGGAGCTCGCTTTGATACTCCGGATGCCAACCCATCCTCCTCCATGAGAAATCTAGCGCACTTCCTCGACAACCCGTTTGATGACAAGGAAATCAGTGAGGCCGAACTGGCCGCTTTCACCACGGATCATCTGGAGCGGTTGATCGCCAACAATACCAACAACGAATTCACCGCACGCATCACGGCGACGCAGAGTGCCTATGATCTCTTCGCCGACTGTGTGACGGATGACGGGGCGAGACTGGCCATCCGTAAGACACGGAAGCTGGCGAAAAACAACTATCGGGAGATCACGATCCCGCGTGATGTGGCACGCATCGAGGGCGCGCTTGTCAGTGCCTATGGTGAAGATTCGCCGGTGATCCTGGAGGCACTGCCGGATGGACGCTCGATCTTCCAGGCATGCCGTGATGATCAGGTGGAAGCAAAGCTGGAGATCCTTTCCCAGGCAGTGACCGCCCACCAAGCTGACTTGGTGCCGGCAATCGTGACTTTGACCACGGCTTTGAAAGCCAATTGGCTAACTGTTTATGCGGCGAGTGAAGCATCGACGGGCAGCAAAGCTGTCACTCAGGATGGCAAAAGAATGGCACGCGAGGGACTGCAGGAGATGCTTTACCTGAATCTGGTGAAGCTCATGGAGATGTTCCCCCGCCAGCCGGAGAAGATGCCGATCTACATGCAGCAGCACCTGCTGGAGAATCCTGCGGCTCCTGAAGAGCCTGAGCCTACCGAGCCGCCGACTCCGTAAATCAAGCGCACTGTGCCCGCTGACGCAGGAAGTGATCGGCAAGGACGAGGTGGACCATGGCCTCGACCATGGGGACGGCGCGCGGGAGCACGCAGGCATCATGCCGGCCTCGGGCGGAGAGGGTGGTTTCCTGCTTGTCGTTGGTCACTGTTTTTTGTTCGCGCAGGACAGTGGCTGTGGGCTTGAAGGCGACGCGGAAGACGATGTCTTCGCCATTGCTGATGCCACCCTGTATGCCGCCGCTGCGATTGGTGCGCGTGCGGACGTTGCTGCCGTCCATGAAGAACTCATCGTTGTGCTCCAGACCGGTCATGAGGGTGCCAGAGAAACCGCTGCCGATCTCGAAGCCTTTGGTGGCAGGGAGACTGAGCATGGCTTTGGCGAGATCGGCCTCGAGTTTATCGAAGACGGGCTCGCCAAGTCCGGGAGGCACGCCGCGCACGATGCATTCGACGATTCCTCCGACGCTGTTGCCCTCACTGCGGACGGTTTCGATGAGATGGATCATGCGCTCGGCTGCTTCGGGATCGCAGGTGCGGACGATGTTGGATTCGATGAGCTCGGACGTGAGAGTGGCGCGGACTTTGGCCTCAATGTCTTTGATGGTCTTGACGTAGGCCAGGCATTCGTAGGCCGGCAGGGTGTGCTGGAGGACTTTGCGGGCGATGGCCCCGGCGGCGACACGTCCGATGGTCTCGCGGGCGCTGGAGCGGCCTCCACCTGAGACGGCACGGATGCCGTATTTGGCATCGTAGGTGTAGTCCGCGTGGCTGGGGCGGTAAGCCTGCTGCATCTCGGTGTAGGCCGAGGGGCGCTGGTCGGTATTGCGGACGAAAAGGCCGATGGGGGTGCCGAGCGTCTGGCCATCAAGGACGCCGGAGAGGATCTCGGCTTTGTCGTCCTCTTTGCGGGGGGTGACGATCTTGCTCTGGCCTGGGCGGCGGCGATCAAGCTCATGCTGGATATCTTCCACTGTGAGCGGGATGCGCGGCGGGCAGCCATCCACGACGACACCGACGCCGGGACCATGGGATTCGCCCCAAGTGCTGATGCGGAAGAGTGTGCCGAGGCTGCTGGACATAAGGGCGCGTAGATTGGCGGAAGCTGGTGAATGTGCAAACGCTCAGAGTCAGAGATGAGTTATGCTACTTTTACCCAGCCTCTATGATTGGGGATGAATGAGAACCTTTACCTCTCTCAGTCATATAGGGTGCGGATAACTGCAATAACCGTGTTCCTGCTCTCTGGCTCAAGGGTTCCACGACGATCAAGTGGGCCGATAAGATTGGGCACAGCCTGTGAGCGGTCAGCAACAAGTCGCAGTTGTGAAGGTTGCTCTCAGAGTTGAGGGGACTTTTGCCCAGTCTTCTCACATGGAATGGTGGAAATTTTAGTGGCTGTATAATCGGGTCTCAGGCCCTGAGTTCCTGATTCTAAAGCCACTCGCGCAGCCTCGACTTCGGCTTCCTTTTTACTTCGACCAGTGCCGCGTCCGAGCTCACGACCGCACCAGATGACTGCGCAAAGGAAGGTTTTGGCATGATCAGGCCCTGAGTGAGAGACGACTTCGTAATGAGGGGAGGTGGGATTGATGGCCTGCAGCAGTTCCTGAAGCTGACCTTTGGGATTTTTGTCCGAAGGCGTGGCACCGAGGCCATCGAGCATTTCAGTGAAGAGGAGGGTGACGAGGTTCCGAGCGGAGACCATGCCGCCATCAAGGAAGACGGCGCCGGCGATAGCTTCAAGAGCATCGGCGAGGGAGGAATCGCGATCCCTGCCGCCGTGGCTTTCCTCACCGCGACCCATGAGCAGAAAGGTGCCGAGTTTGATGTGACGAGCCACCTTGGCGAGGGCTTTACTGGAGACGAGCTGGGAGCGGACCTTTGTGAGCAATCCCTCGTCAGCGTTTTTATAGCGGTGAAAGAGCATCTCGGAGAGGAGAAGCTGGAGCACGGCATCACCGAGGAACTCGAGGCGCTGATTATCAGGGAGAGTTCGCTGGCTTTCATAGCCAAGGCTGGAATGAGTGAGTGCCTGGGTAAGAAGAGAAGGGTCCCGGAATGTGTAACCGAGGACGGATTCGAGGAGTTCCATGAACGCGATGGGGAGCGAAAGGAGAAGGCTTTGGCAAGCAACTTAGGACGAGTGTTCCGGCAAGGTTGCCAAAGTGGGGTGATCGACGGGGCTCGAACCCGCAACAACCAGAATCACAATCTGGAGCTCTACCATTGAGCTACGACCACCATTTTGAGGCCGGGATAGTAGCTGAACCGCCTGCGTGTGCCAGTAGTTTTTTTGGTTGTCAACGCCCCCGGTCTCCAGCACTCTCCACCTTCCATGAGCGTACCCCCAAATCGAGGCAATTCTTCACGTCCAGGCGGACCCCCGCGTCCCGGTGGTCCACCACGTCCAGGAGGCGGCAGCGGCCCACCGCGTCCAGGCGGTAGTGGTCCTCCACGCCCAGCCGGTACGGGTGGTACAGCAGGAGGCCCGCCACGCCCAGGTGGAACAGGCGGTGGTCCACCACGTCCAGGCGGCAGTGGCCCTCCAGGGAATCGCGGCGGCCCTAGCCGTGGTGGTTATCGTGGCGGCTCACGTGGTGGATCGCGCGGCGGTCCCTCCCAGCGCCGTCCTGAGCCACCCCCGGTCGATGATCTTCAGCAAAAGGAAGAAGCTATCGAGCTGGAGGGTGTGATCACGGCCGTGCTCGCTGGCACCATGTTCCGCGTGAAGCTGAAAAATGAACACGAAGTGCTGGCCCACATCTCGGGCAAGATGCGCAAGAAGTTCATCCGTCTCGTGATCGGTGATGGTGTGAAGTTAGAGATGTCCCCGTATGACATGGACAAGGCACGCATCGTCTATCGACTCTGAAGCAGCACCGAATGGGCAAGGACATCGTCTATTTCGATCTGGAAACCCGCCGCACTGCGAATGACGTGGGCGGCTGGGGAAACAAGCATAAGATGGGCATCTCCATCGCCGTGACCTACAGCACCGGGCGCGGCGAGTACCTCATCTATGAAGAGGATGAGACAAATGAACTGATCGAACAACTGGTTCGTGCAGACCTCGTTGTAGGCTTCAACCACATCAGCTTCGACTACGAGGTGCTCATGGGTCACACGATCTTTGATTTCCGGGATCGAGTGAACAGTTTTGATCTGTTGGTTGATCTCGAAAAGCAGCTCGGGCATCGCATCAAGCTGGAGGATGTGGCGGCGGCGAGTCTTGGAGCAGGCAAGACGGCGGACGGTCTTCAGGCGCTGCGCTGGTGGCAGCAGGGGAAGATTCTGGAGATCGCCGAATACTGCGCCTATGATGTAAAAGTCACCAAGGAGGTCCATGAATATGGCGCAAAGAACGGTTTCGTGAAGTTTAACGACAAGAACGGCCGCGAACAAAAAGTGGACGTGAAGTGGAGCCTTGACTGAGGTTCAACGGCGTCTTAGCCGAACAAAGATCGCTGCGTGATCACTGCCCGTCAGGCACCAGATTTTCTTTGCTTCGATGACCTCCCATTCTTTGCCGACCCACACATGGTCGATGCTGAGGAGTGGCAGCCCCATCGGCCAGGTCTCGCGAAAGCCGGTGCCACCGACTTCGAGTACATTCTCAAACCGTGCGCGATAACCGTCCAGCATCGCCGACTCCAGCGGCGTATTGAAGTCACCGACGATGATCGCGTCACTCCGATCCTGACTCTGTGCTAGAGCTTCGGCGAGCTGCTGTTCTCGCGAGTGGAAGAAATGCGGTGTCACATCGGCGACGACGACGGGAAAAGCCGGGCCGAGGTCATTCACCTCAAAGCGTGCATAAGCACCAGCGCCATCCAGCTTCCCACGCTCGCGGTAGCGCGATGGCACCCGCGAAAGCCACAAAATACCACGCGGCATCCAGGCTACGGTGTAGCCGGGCAGCAGGGCTTCATATGATGGAAGCAGCGGGCTGACATTCTTCCCTGGTTCGACAAAGGCGACGAGATGCGGGTTGAGCTCTTTCACCATTTCCACAGCTTCGCGGTCCAGTTGGTTCGGGCGGCAGAGATTCCAGTAAAGAAGTGTGACTTCATTCGGAGTTCCGGATTTCGCCGGACCAGCCGCGAACGACAAGGAGGTCATCGCCCACCAAATCGTCAGCGAAATCATCGCCGTGACTGCGGTGATCTGCTGCCACCGGACGCGGCGCGAATCAACCGCGAGCACGAAAGCCAGGGCTATGAGGCATGGCTTGGGCATTGCGTAAAACAGCAGAGCCCAACTGACATGACGATCCTTCAACCACAGTTGCAGCACGATGCCGACGATGAGTGCCAGCCAAGCGAGCGCCTTGAACACACGCATGAGATCAACCAGCAGGCGTGAGCACGACCTTCTGCACATCCAGCACTCCTGACTTCACTTTGTTCACGGGATCGATCACCAGACGTTGAGTGCCAGCGGCGGTAATTTCAATCTCACCTAGACTCACGTCCTGCCATTTTTGGAAGCCGCCGGTGTCCTGGGTCGTCCACTTCAGGGATTGTGTTCCCTGCTTCAGTTCGACTTCGCTGCCGTGGTTACCACCACCGCAGCCATAGCTGACACTGATCTTGTATTTCCCAGGCTTCGTCGCTGTGAACTCCCATTCGGCAAAGTCGTCTGCCTCGGTCCAGAAGCCGAGGCAGTTCTTCTCGGGCTTGGGTTCATAGCGCATGTTCTCCGACCATGTCGTCGCGTCCTTGGCCAGCAGTGTGATGCTGCCATCAGCAGCCTGGGTGATAGCTTCACCCTCAGACGTTGGGATGAGCGCTACTTCGAGGAGCTTGAAGCTGCCGTCTTCTGCGGGCGGCGTGATCATCGAGAAGGGGAGATCACCCGCAGTCTGAATGTGAACGGTGCCAAGATAAACCCTGCGCGGTGTCACGGATGACTTGAGCGGCTTTTTCGAAACGAGGTCGCCGATGCGGAACTGCATTCCCAGCGAGGCACGACGCAGCGTGTAGGTCAGCCGCACCTGATATTTGCCCCAGCGCTTCGCTTTGAACTTCGACCAAAGGTACGTTTCCCAGTGTGCCTGATTAGAATGCTCGTAGTCAGCTGGCCCAAAGCTAATGATGCCGCGTGTGGGCATGTCTTCACGCTCCACAGGTTCCTCACTGCCAAAGTCGCCGATGTCCACGGAATCGGGAAAGGGCATCTCAGCCGCAGGTTTCGTCGGTTCAGCTGCCGGGTTCGCTTCGGCATTGACGGGTTTTACCTCGACCTTGGCTTCAGCTTTCTCAGGGGTAGGAAGTGCAGCTGGCTTCTTGTCACAGGCGGTCAGAGCGATGGCCAGTACGAGGCCGACGGAGGTCAGGAAAGGTCGAATCATGGGGAAAGGGGGGCGAGACTGGCAGGAGGCCGCAAGGACGGCAAGTCAGAACGGATCGAATGCGATTTCGTTAGCTGAGATTCCAGTGCTTGGCATTTCACAGGCTGCCGCTAGTCTCGGAATCATGTCACGAGTCATCGCTGCCATTTTCCTTCTATTATCAGCTCTCGCGGTTTACGCAGTTGAGTTAGTGTCTGGCCCGAAAGTCACGCAGAGTGGAGGCAGTGTCACCATCACATGGCGCACGGATGTGGCCTGCGGCACGCGCGTGAGCTTCGGCACGGCTGTCGGAAAGCTGGATCAGAAATTGGAAGGTCCGGTCACAGCGGACCATGCCGTCACGCTCGGCAGTCTGGTCGAGGGCACCACCTATTTTTATCAGGTTGGCAGCGCCCGTCAGCAGCTCGGTGCTGGCAGCTTTACCTTCGGTGAGAAAACCAAGCCCGCAGCTACCGTGCAGCCGAAAGCAGAGGCACCGAAGTCCATGCTCGAAAAGCTCGTCGATGCGCTGAAGCCCGAAACACCGAAGCCGAAACCATCCCCTGCCCCGTCCACCGCTGCCCGAGCACCACCAGCGCGGGTGAGCTGGGGTTACTGGGAGTCGCTCCAGGATCACTTCGACCGCCATGGCCCTGATTTTGGAAGCCAGTCCCCGGAGGACTACGCCGCCCAGGCCTGGCACTTCCTCCAGCGGGCGAAGGCCGGTCAGCACCAGATGAAGTGGGACGACACGGATGGAACCCTCCGCGTCTATGATCCGAAGACACGTGCTTTTGCCGCCTACAACCGCAACGGCACCACGAAGACCTACTTCCGCCCAAACAGCCCGAGCTACTGGCAGCGCCAGCCGGGCAGGCTCATCCAGCCCGCGCAAATCCCTTTCAAGTGATGAAAACCACCACCCATAACTGCCCCGTCTGCGGGTTCGACCACCTGAAGGAAGCCCCGCGTAGCAAGTCCGGCGGTGGCTCCTTCGAGATCTGCCCTGCCTGCGGTTTCCAATTTGGCGTCAGTGATGATGACGACGGCCTTTCCTATGAAGAATGGCGCGAAGACTGGATCGAGCGTGGCATGGAGTGGACCAGCAAAGGCATCGCCCAACCACGTGGTTGGAAGCCCGCCGCGCTTGTGAAATCCGTGACTAAAAAGAAGTCAGGGAAGTGAACCGAGCGAGTATCAGCGGGAAAGCTACTCAGCCTTCTTGGCGCGTGGCTCGCGGGCGACGGTGTCTTTGCCACCGGCGCTGGTGACGAAGGGGCCATCGGCCATCGGGGCGACGTTGGTGAAGCCGACTTCGGGCATGTCGCTCGGTTTGCCGGCGAGGGGGAATTCTTTCCGCAGGGGGAAGAAGGGGTAGCCCTCCCACATGAGGATGCGGCGGAGGTCGGGATGACCGGAGAACCTCACGCCCATCATGTCCCAGGCTTCGCGCTCGTGCCAGTTGGCCGTGGGCCAGACATCGCAGACGCTGGGCACATCCTCGCCATCGGGGATTTTGGCACGCACGCGCAAATGCTCGTGGTGGCCGTAGCCGTAGAGTTCATAGACGACCTCGAAGCGGGGCTCCTCGCCCATGTGATCGAGCGTGGAGATGTCCACGAGGTAGTCGAAGCTCAGCTCATCGCGGCAGTACTTCAGGAGCGGCTTCGCGGAGGTGAGGGTGACGTGGAGCGTCTGCTCGCCACGAAACTCGGTGGTGCTGAGCACGGCTTCGCCGAATTTTTCCTTCAGGGCGGTGACCATTTGCGCGGCGTTCATGGGCGGAGGCGATTGTCTTGAAAATTCAGTGGGGCGGCAGATCAGGCGGTCATTTCCTCGAAGAATTCCTTCTTCTGATCTTCGATAGCGTGCTCGGTCTCGATCTTCTTTTGCAGGCGCATCAGTCCCTCAAGCAACGCTTCAGGGCGTGGAGGGCAGCCGGAGATGTACACGTCCACAGGGATGAGATTGTCGATGCCCTGGAGCACGGCATAGCTGCGATACATGCCGCCGCTGGAGGCGCAGGCACCCATGGCGATGCACCACTTTGGCTCGGGCATCTGATCCCAGATGCGTTTCACAGAGAGCGCCATTTTATAAGTGACGGTGCCGGCCACGATCATCACATCGGCCTGACGCGGGGAAAAGCGCATGACCTCCATGCCAAAGCGGCTCAGGTCATAGCGGCTGCACGCGGCGGCCATCATCTCGATGGCGCAGCAGGCGAGGCCCATCGGCATCGGCCAGAGGGAGTTTTTGCGCATCCAGTTTGCGGCCGCATCGAGCTTCGTGAAGATGATGTTTCCTTCGATCTTCGAGTCGTAGGCGGCATGGGTTTCAGCAGGGGCGACCATGGTTTTGGGGGGCAAAATTGTCCGCAGGGATACGCCCCTGCCTCCCCCCCGGCAACCCCTTTGTGAAAGTTTTCACAAGCACGGCAAAGGCCCTTTTTCGCAAGCCGTAGCCTTTCTCCCGCAGCGGAGAGTGGGCGTGGCGGCGTGAGGAAGGGTAGCCTCGGCGCGTTTGATCTAACCTGTGACCTCCATCATCGCCTTCTTTGTCATCGCACTCGTCTCGCTCATCGTCGTGCGGGTCGGATCCACGGCGCTTATGATGACCGGCCTGAGCTATGACACGGCGAGTTTCCAGGCCTACTCCGCCTTTTTTGGCGTCGGTTTCACCACTCGGGAGGCCGAGATGGTGGTGAATCACCCCGTCCGCCGCCGCATCATCCGGGATCTGATTTTGGCAGGCAATGTGGGCCTGACCTCCGCGCTCGCCACACTGGTGGTTACGCTCATGCAGTCTGCCAGCACCGCGCGGCTGCTGATGCTCGTCGGGCTGGCGGTCCTGGGCCTGATCGCCCTGCTGATGCTCTCAAAGGTCGGCTGGCTGCAAAAGCTGCTCGATCACACCATCCAACGTGCTTTGGAAAGCACCGGTATGGTCCGTGCGCTTGACTACGAGCTGCTTCTGCGAATCCAGCACGGCTACGTCGTGTCTGAGATCGAGGTGCTGGCGGACACCTACCTCGCGGGTCGTGCCCTTCGTGATTCGCGCCCCTGGGATCGCGGCGTGGTCATCCTCTCCGTGAGCAGGGGCGGCGAGCTCATCCCCGGTCTCCCCGGCCCCACCGATGTCATCCAGCCCGGCGACATCGTCACCGCTTACGGCAAAGAAGCCTCGCTGAAAGCCATGGTGGAGCCTTTGAAAAACGATCCCGTGCCGGGGCCTGCGGAATGAGGCTCAGGCAGCGGCCGCCGCTTGCCGAACCACCTATTCGAACACCTAATGCGTGCGCATGATCCACTTCTCCACGGTGTGAAATGCTCCATGCTCCAATCCCCGGGTGCCACGCTGCCGCCAGCGCGAGATCGTCGCGAGCGGTATCTCCAGCAATTCCGGCTCACGCTCAAACTTGTCTTCTAAATAACAGAAGTAAGCTTGCTCCAGCTTGTCGCCAGTGTCGTCATGTTCGTGCATGGGGCGGGTTTTACCGGAACAAGCGCCTTCTGCCATGCTCCGGTTTAGATACTCGCGATCAACGCTGTCCAGATTGCACCCAAATGAGCAAATAGGTGAACCCGGGGCAGAATTCTTATTGAAGGAGGAAGGTATGTCCTGCCTGCCCTCACCATAGCCGGGTCGGGAAGCCCATTCATGCTGGAAACGAAACCACTGAAATCCTCATGCTCAAGACGGAAAAGCTCAGCGGAGGCAAGGACGGGAAGCCGGGTGCATTTCATGGCACCACAAGACGTTTCACCTCAATGAAAGCCTTCACCGTTTTGACCAAATCTTCGCGAGTGTGCGCGGCACTGATCTGTGTGCGGATGCGGGCCCTCCCCTGTGGCACGACCGGGTAGCTGAAGCCGATGACATAAACACCGTGCTCGAGCATGGCCTCGGCGAACTTTGAGGCCAAAGCCGCATCGCCGAGCATGACGGGCACGATGGGATGATCCCCGGGCACGATGTCAAAGCCAGCCGCGCTGATTTCAGTGCGAAAGTAGCGCGTGTTCGCCTCCAGCGTATCGCGAAGCTGGGTGCTCGTTTTAAGCAGGCGCAGCGCTTCCAGCGAAGCTCCGGCGATGCTCGGACAAAGCGTGTTCGAAAACAAATAGGGCCGCGAGCGCTGGCGCAGCAGCTCAATGATTTCCTTCCGTCCGCTCGTGTAGCCACCGCTGGCTCCGCCGAGTGCTTTGCCGAGCGTCCCCGTGAGAATGTCAATACGGTCCATGACATTACAGTGCTCATGCGTGCCGCGCCCTGTCTTACCCATGAAACCGACGGCGTGGGAGTCATCCACCATCACCAGAGCGCCGTATTGGTCCGCCAGATCGCAAATCGCCTTCAGTGGCGCGATGAAGCCATCCATCGAGAAAACACCGTCCGTGGCGATGAGCTTGAAGCGTGCGCCTTTGGCATCGGCGGCGATCAATTGCGCCTCCAGATCGGCCATGTCGCAGTTCTTGTAGCGGTAGCGCTGCGCTTTGCAAAGACGCACGCCGTCGATGATCGAGGCGTGGTTGAGTTCATCACTAATGATCGCGTCTTCAGGTCCGAGAATGGTCTCAAACAGCCCACCGTTGGCATCAAAACATGAGCCATACAGAATGGTGTCCTCCGTGCCGAGGAAGTCGCTCAAGCTGGCTTCCAGTTCCTTGTGTACGCCTTGCGTGCCACAGATGAAGCGCACGCTCGCCAACCCGTAGCCCCAATGCTCCAGCGCCTCGTGCGCCGCCTGACGCACCTTCGGATGCTGGGCGAGACCGAGGTAATTGTTCGCGCACATGTTCAGCACCGCAGCACCGCCGTTCGCACGCACCAGCGTGCCCTGAGGTGTGGAGAGCACTCGCTCGCGCTTGTAGGTGCCTGCGGCACGGATGGCATCAAGCTGGGAATTGAGATGGACGGAAAAGGCTGGATTCATGGCGGCCACTATACTGGACGCATGTCCTGTATGTTGGCAAACGGGTTTTTCACCCTTCATGCCTCCAGCCGCAGGACTTCCTGCAAAGCCAGGCGCTGCGTCTCAAACTCCTCCTCCGTCATGCGGCGAGGCACCGAAATCCTCGGCTCGAAGATGATGTGCACAGTGGAGAATGGCAGCGGCAGCATGAACTCATCCCAGGTCTTGAAACGGATGGCGCGCGAGTAGAGCACTCGCACTGGAACAATGGAACCACCGGTGAGTTGGGCCAGCTTGATGATGCCTGGCTGGATCTGATACATCGGTCCTCGCGGGCCATCGGGCGTGATGCCGACATCGCGGCCCTCTTTCACCTTTTCGGCCAGCATGATGAGAGCGCTCAAGCCCTTTTGGGGCTTCGAACTGGAGCCGCGGGCGGCCTCAAACCCGAACTGAGCGCAGGCATCCGCGATGATCTGCCCATCGTCGCTCGGGCTGCTCAAAATAGCGCCTGGGATGTGAGGAAACCATCGGTCGTGGAGGTAGGGGATGACAAACATGCGGTTGTGCCAGAAGGCCCACATCTCATTGGAACGCCCGATGGTAAAAACACCGGCGCGGTCCTCGACCTCATAGCGAAGCGTCACGCCGACTGCGCGGATGAGCCACGCCACGATCTTGCCAAGGTTTTTGATGCGAATCTTCGCCATGTGTGCATCTGCCTTAGCGGCGACGACCCGCAGGCGCAACCGGGGACCGTAGAACGAGTTTCCGACTCGCAGTCTGGTGGGGCGAGTTTGAAACCCGCCGGAAAACACACGCAAGCCGCACGCGCGGGATGCGTTTGAGATTGCCATCATGCGCCGCCTTTTTCTCGCCAGCCTTCTCTGCCTTACAGCCTCGCTCTTCGGGCAACGCCCAAATGTGCTCATCATCGTGGCGGATGATCTCGGCTACAACGATGTCGGTTTCCAGGGCTCGAAAGACATCCCCACGCCCCATCTCGACAGGCTCGCCGCCTCCGGCATCCGCTGCACCAGCGGCTACGTCTCCCACTCGTTTTGCAGTCCGACGCGCGCGGGTCTGATGACGGGCCGGTATCAGCACCGCTTCGGGCATGAAAACAACCCCGGCTGGAAAACCGAGAGCACCGTGGAGGGGCTGCCTCTGGATCAGATCACCCTGCCTCAACTCATGAAACAGACAGGCTACACCACCGGAGCCGTGGGCAAGTGGCACCTCGGCGCACATCCGCAATTTCATCCGATGAAGCGCGGTTTTCACGAATACTTCGGCGCTCTCGGCGGCGGGCATCAATACTTCCCCGGTGATAAAGGCGGCGTGGAGTACACCATCCCGCTGAATCGAAACGGAGCCGATGCCGAGCAGACCGGCTACCTCACCACGCAGTTCGGCGAAGAGGCAGCCGATTACGTCCGGCGACATGCCGCCGATGTCAGGCCCTGGTTCCTTTACCTGGCCTTCAATGCACCTCATACCCCGCTCCAGGCCCCGGAGGAATGGCTCGAAAAGCTCGCCCACATCCCCGATGAAAAACGCCGCACCTATGCCGCCATGGTCTGTGCCATGGATGCCGCCATCGGTGGAGTCGTCGCGAAGCTCGATGAAACGAAGCAGCGGGACAACACGCTGGTCTTCTTTATCAGCGACAACGGTGGCCCGAACCTCAGCGGGCGAGGTCTTGGCAATTTCACCGACAACTCCCCGCTGCGCGGCGCGAAGGGCGATCTCCACGAAGGCGGCACACGCGTGCCCTTTCTCGTCAGTTGGCCCGCAAAGCTGAGGCCCGGTGTGTATGACCAGCCCGTCAGCTCGCTCGACATCCTACCCACGGCAGTCGCCCTCGCAGCTGGCGCTTTGCCTATGGACCGCACCACGGATGGCGTGAACATCATCCCCCATCTCAATGGCGAAAAAACCGACCCTCCACACGAACGCCTTTTCTGGCGCACAGGCGGACCTGCGGGCAATCACTCCGTTCGTCAGGGCCGATGGAAGTTTGTGCAAACCACCGCCGGAGAGCCCGAACTCTACGACCTCGCCACCGACATCGGCGAGTCAAAGAATCTCGCTACTGAAAACCCCGGGCTAGTGACAGAAATCAAGACCGCCATCACCGAATGGGAAAAAGGCACCATCCCCCCCATCTTTGAAAGTCCCCGCGCTGGCAAACCCGGCCCGAAAAAGAAGGCGAAGAAGTGAGCGGCCCTCACGAAATAATGCCTTGAGATTGCAGAAGGTGAACTCGGCAACTCGTTCCCCAGGGATCGCGCGTGCGCTCACCGTCCTCGCATGATGGGTGAGTCGAAGGATTACAGCGTGAGAATCACCGGGCAGTGTGGGGTTGGTTGACAGCCTGACTTCGAGTGGCGATGGGAGTTTGGTGAAAAAAATAAAAAATGCCGAGCAGGAGTTTGATCAGGCTTTGCAGCCAGCCGCTGGCCGGACCATGAAGAATGAACTGATAGTCACCGCCCGCGATGGTGCGGTGCTGAGTCCCGCGCAGACGGAGTTCAACAAACTGATGAAGCGGCTCGAAAACGCGCGTCAGAAGCACCAGCGTGAGCAAAATCGGCTGGAGGCGTTGGTGACCACTTGTGCACGGGAACTAATGCCGCTGGTGGATGAGATCCACCGGCTGAACTTTCAGTTGGTGAATCAGGGTGTCGTGGCATTGAAAACGATCAAGCTCGCCGCCCGCCGCCGGGAGGCACTGGGTGATCTGCTCTGCGGCAAGGCGGAGGATGCCATGGCTGACTCCAGCGGCCTCACCGCTGATGAGGTGACGCAGATGAAGCGTGTGATCGAGGAACTGGCTGGCCATGTTTCGCCCGAAGAGGAAAAGGCTCAGAAGGCGAGCGAGTTCGATTATCTGCGCAGCATGATGGAGGATGTCGCGCGTCAGGCAGGCGTGAAACTAGACCTCGGTGATCTCGACATTCATGGCGATCCCGCCGAGTTCGAGAGCAAGCTGCGCGAGCGTCTCGAAGCAACTATTCGCGAAGCCAGGCAGCAGCCTGAATCCTCCCAAAGCCGCGGGCGGAAACCGAGCAAGGCCCAGCTCGAAAAGGATAGGAAGCAGCAGGAGGCCGAGGAGGCGAAGCGACGGGATTTAAAGTCCCTCTATAAGCAGCTCGCCAAGGTGCTGCATCCTGATCTCGAAACCGACCCTGTGCGGAAGTTCCAGAAGGAAGAATGGATGAAGCGACTGACCACGGCACATGCCACAGGTGATCTGCGCGAACTGCTATGCATCGAAATGGAATGGCTGGGCGTGGAGGCATCCAACCTCGCCAGCGCCACGGACGAGAAGTTGAAGGTTTACTGCGCCGTTCTCAAAGAGCAGATCGCCGAGATCAAGATGCAGATGCACACTCTTATGGATCAGCCGCAGTATGCTCTGCTCCACCGTTTCAGAAGCGAGTTTTTTGGCCACATGCCTGACCCATTTTTCATCAAGGTTGACCTGCTGGATGAGATCAAGCGGCACAAGGGAATGCTGAGAGTCCTGCATAAAGGCGGCGCGGAGTGTGCCAAGATGATCAACCGCTGGGCGGACGACCACGCCCGTGCCATGCATGAGGATGTGATTCCGTTCTGATCACTCGCTGGATCAGCGGCGTGGATTTGAATTGGCGGCCTTTACCCTTCCCATCTCCCGCTGCGCCTGATAACTCTATGGCTGAAATTCAATCTGGAGGACTCCATGAACGAAGAACAAATCAGGAAAGTCGTCACCGTGAACTTGGCCTTTTGGGCTGCTGCCATCGCATTCCCCTATGTGGTGAGGTTGCTGCCCACGGCTTCCGGCAGTCCGCCGAAGATCTACGAGGTGCTGGTGCCGCTGTTTCAGATCATGTTCTCGGCTGGAGCCGCTTACTTGGTCAAGTCCGCGCTCAGCCGGGCCTCACTGCGATAACCCGAACAGCTTCGCAGCCAGGGTCTGCTTCATTTTCCCTGCAATCGCATCCCAACGGAAGCGGTAGAAGCATAGCATGAGCCGCTCTCTTGTCTGTTTGCTTTTGGCTGCCTGGTCTTGGAGGAAGTCTCATGCCTTGCGGCCGAGGATACGATCCATAGAATCAGATGTCTGCCAGATCAGCGCTTCCGGGTAATGGGCATATGGATGGAAGTATTCAAAGGTCAGGAAGCCCTTGTAGCCAGTGTCGGCAAGCGCGTCGGTGACGGCGGGCCAGTTCGTGGTACCGTCGAGCAGTGGGCGGAAGGTTTCGAGGCTGAAGTCGGTGCCTTTTTTCGTGA
>CAYMHJ010000120.1:0-17614 GCA_964390165.1 uncultured Prosthecobacter sp.
GAAGCTCTACGACGAGGCGCTGTGGCGGGCGAAGCTCGCCCTGCAAACCACCGCGCCCGTCAAAGCCCGTATCCGTGGCGTCATCTGGCTGCAAGGCGAGGCGAACGCGAATCCGCAGGAGCTTCCTCAACATGCGGAACGTCTCCGTGCGATGATCGAAGCTCTCCGCGCCGATCTCGCGCTGCCGGAGCTGCCCTTCATTGCCTGCACCATCGGCGAGATGAAGCCGGAGCCGCTGGTCACGAATCTCAAGGCGATGAATGAAATCCAGCTCGCCTTGCCCAAGTCGGTGCCGCACACGGCCTGCGTCGATGCGCGCGATTTGAAGACCCACATCGGCGATGCTGTTCACTTCGACACCGCCGCACAGAATGAGATCGGGAAGCGTTTTGCCACCAAGCTCCTCGAACTGTCCCGCCCATGAAACTGCTGCTCGCCTTCGCCCTTTGCCCACTGCTCTCCGCCTCCGCGCAAGATGACGCCATCTGGATCCGCGAAAAAGGCACGCTCATCTTCCACGATGCGTTCGAGCGCGATGAAGACGGTAACCTCGCCAAGGCCATCGGCAACGGCTGGAACAGCGCCACGGCTGATCGTGTGCCACACATCAAGATGGCTGATTTGGATGAAGGCATCCTCAAAATCGCCAGTGCCTCCGTCGAGGCCAAACACGCGGCGCACATCCATCATGAGGCTGGTTTTGCCGATGGTGGCGCGGTGATTCGCTTTCGTTTTCCAGGCATTAACAAGGCGGAGACACTTCAGCTCGGCTTCGTGGACCGCGAGACGAAGGGCATCTGGGCGGGGCACCTCTGCTACGGCATCCTTTCGCAATACAGTATCACGCTGACCGATCAGAAGACCGGCATCATGAACTTGGAGAACCGCAAACGCCGTGACGACGCGGTGGCGAAGAAGGAAAAAGTCCCCGCCGACCTCGAAGCTCTGCTGAAGACCAAGAACATCAGCGTGCCCTACAAAGCCGACACGGAATGGCATGAGCTCGTTCTTGTCACCGAAGGCGATGAAATGCGTCTCAGCATCGACGGCAAACGGCTAGCCAAACATCGCTCCGAAGGTTTCGCACATCCGATGAAACGTTGGTTCAGCTTTCTCGTGAACAACACCGTCTGGATCGACGATGTGAAGATCTGGAAAGTCCGTTGAAGTCCCGCCCCCATCCCATCTCATGAAAATATCACTGCTTCTCTCCCTCTGCCTCACCGTTTGGTGCGCGTCACTCCAGGCTGCCACGCCGAACATCATCCTCATGATGGGCGATGACCACGGCTGGGAGGAAACCGGCTACAACGGCCATCCGCATGTCAAAACGCCCGTGCTGGACGAGATGGCGGCCACGGCTTTGAAATTCGAGCGCTTCTACGCCGCGCATCCGAGCTGCTCGCCCACACGCGCGAGTTTCCTCACGGGTCGGCACCCGAACCGCATGGGCACCTTCACCCCGGGCTGGTCCTTCCGACCGGAGGAAATCACAAGCGCTCACCTCCTCTCGAAAGCAGGCTATCACTGTGCGCATCTCGGCAAATGGCATGTCGGCGCGGTGAAGAAGGAGTCGCCTGTGAGTCCGCTGTCGATGGGATTTCATGAGTGCCTCTCGCACGACAACTTCTTCGAGATGAACCCCTCGCTCTCGCGCAATGGCGGCCCGCCAGAGCTTTTCAAAGGCGAAAGCTCCGAAATCCTCATCCGCGAGGCCATTGCGGTCATCGAACGCGCTCAAAAGGTCGGAAAGCCGTTCTTCCAGGTCATCTGGTTCGGCTCTCCGCATGAGCCTTACAGCGGCCTGCCGCAGGATCTCTCGCTCTACGATGATCTGCCCGCGAAATACACGAAGCAGGTCAAACTCACCTCCAACGAAACCGGCGGTGCCACCAAACGCCCGCAGGGAGAGGTGCTGCGCGAGCGCTACGCCGAGATCACCGCCATGGACCGCGCCATCGGCACCTTAAGAAAACATCTCGCCCAAAACGGCCTGCGCGAGAACACACTGCTCTTCTACTGCGGCGACAACGGCACCTCGCCTGACGCCGCGCTCGGCTTTCCGCATCGCGGAGCCAAGGCGACGTTTTATGAAGGTGGCACGCTCGTCCCCGGCCTCATCGAATGGCCCGCGCGCATCCCAAAACCACGCAGCACCAGCGTGCGTGCCAGCACCAGCGATCTGCTGCCCACCGTCGCCGCCATCGCCGGACAATCACTGCCTGATCGTCCGCTGGACGGCATCGATCTCGCACCCGTGCTTGATGGCACGATGACAGCACGCCCCACGACGCTGCATTTTTGGGAATATCAGGCTGGAGGCAAATCAGCCAGGGGTGAACCTTACATCGACCCGGAGCTTCAAAAAGGCACCACACCACTCGTCAAAAAGATGGGCGGCAAAGCCACGCGCGACTTCACGAACTTCAAGCACCCAATCATCAGTGAGGAGGATCACCTCGGCGCGCGCTCCATCATCGAAGGCGACCACAAGCTAGTCATTCACGATTTGAAGCAGGGTGAACCAAAGATGGAACTCTTCGATTTGAAAGCCGATCCCGCCGAGAAAACAAACCTGCTTGAACAAAAACCCGAGCTAGCCAAAGAACTTCAGTCCAAGCTCCGCCAGTGGCAGAACAGCGTGCTGAAAAGCCTCACTGGCGCGGACTATCGCAAATGAAGTCCGTTGCTGGAATAGATAACAAGTGTCTCACACCATTTCCGCCATCGTTCCTCTCGTGACACCGAGCTGGGACTGGGCCTTCAGATCTCGCCAGATGACCTCACCGGCACGGGAGCCACGCAGGAGGGCCTGATAGGTTTCAAGGATGCGTTTGGTTTCAGGAATGTCCTGCTCCAGCAACTCGACACGGTAATGACGCAGGCCAGCCTGCATGAGTCCAGTGAAGAACTGCGCGCCGGTTTGCGGCACGGCATTGAAGAGGGTGTTTCGGCAGCCGACATCGGCCTTCAGCGGATGCTCCATGCCAACGCGGTCGCGCAGGCGGACCTTGTGATGATCGCAGGGGCGCCCGCAGTTCGTGAAGTCGGTGCCTTTGGATAGGAAGGCGGCGAAGGCGCAGTGCTCCATGTGAAACATGGGCATGTGCTGATGCAGTGTGATCTCGAACCATTCCGGCGGTGCGGCAGTGAGCAGGTCGAGCACTTGCTCAATATTCAGATCATAGCTGATGGTTAGTCGCTCCAGTCCGGTCTGTTTGAGGAAGTCGGCGGAGAGTGGGTTCGAGACGTTAAGTGAGAAGTCGCCCGTGATCGGGATACCGACATCGCGAAAATAGGAGATGGCTCCGAGGTTGCGAATGAGCACACCATCAGGCTCGGCACGCTCGATGAGTTTGAAGAAGCCTGCCTCGCTGGATTTCTGGATGCGTGGCGTGGCGAGGTAAAGTTTCGCTCCACAGCCATGCTCACGCACGCGCCTCACGACATCGGCATAACGGCGGATGTCTTCGTAGTCGGCGTAGAGATGGGTGATGCCGCAGGCCAGGGCGGCGTCGATCTGCTCATCGGTGCGGCAGAGGACGTGGAGTGTCGGGCCAGGGAGCGCCGACGAGTCGTCGGCCTTTTGAGGTAAAAGAGAACGATAAGTCGCTGTAATCGGCGCATGAGGCTTGATGGCCGACAACTCGTCGGCGCTCCATGCGTCCACCAGCGCACGGCGCATGCGGTTAAGTTCGCTAACAGGGACGATGACCTCGCCTTCGAGATGTGTTTCGAGCTCGCCAAGTTCAAAGCCAGTGCCGCCGAGTCTGCCGAACTGTTCCTTCAGGCTCTCCAGCGTCAACGGACGCTTCGCCGCAACTTCCAGCGCCATGCTTGAGGTGACCTTGACCTCTTGACCTTTGACCTGCACGACGAGCGGCTCACCTGCTTTACCCGACACCACCAAATCCATGCGCGTCTTCTTCCTCAGCGGAATCTCACCTTGGAAAGACTGCCGCAGCTTCTGCTCCAGCACTTGGTCGCCGGTTTTAAAGACTCTCATGCCAGGGCGGATGAACTGGCTGCGCAGGCGTCCGCGCTGGAAGTCGAGCCAGCGACCGCGGATGCCGTAGATACGACCGCCTTGTTCGTCGTTGGTGTCCTTCAGGTTCTCGAATACGACGCCATCACCATTCTTGAGATGATCGGGCACGGCTTCGAGCTGGATGCTGTCCTGCTCTACGGCGGTGACGTTGCCGACGAAGTAGCCGCGCTTCTTGCCATACATGGCGCCGACGAGCTGCTGATGGTTCACGCCATGCATCCAGCCGGAGTAGAGACCTCGGGAGAAGGTCATCTCCAGTTCGTAGTGGTCCTCTTCGGTGATGACTTCGGAGAGGTCTCTATCCTCCAAAGCTGCGTCGATGGCCTTGCGATAGACGCGCGTGACGGCGGAGACGTATTCGGGTGTTTTGAGGCGGCCTTCGATTTTAAAACTGCGGATGCCGAGTTCGATGAGGCGCGGGATCTCATTCACGGCGGAGAGATCCTGCGGGCTGAGGAGGTAGCGCTTGTCGCCAAGGTCACGCAATTCGCCATCGACGATCATTTCATACGGCATCCGGCAGGCCTGAGCGCACTCGCCGCGATTGGCGCTGCGGCGTCCGAGGGATTCGCTCGTGAGGCACTGACCGCTGTAAGCCACGCAGAGCGCGCCGTGGACGAAGACTTCCAACGGAAGCTGTGGTGAGTCATTGGCCTTGAAGCGCTCCAGCTCACGCAGGCTCAGCTCACGCGAGAGCACCGCCTGATCAATGCCGAGTGTGTTCGCCAGTTCGAGTCCCTCCGGCGAGGTGATGGTCATCTGCGTGCTGGCGTGCAATCGCAGGCTGGGCGTGAGCGCCTTCACTATGCGGGCGAGGCCGAGGTCCTGCACGATTACCGCATCGACTCCAGCGCTTTCCAGAGCACGGAGCTGCACCTCGGCATCGGCCAGCTCGCCGGTAAAGATGAGCACGTTGAAGGCGCAGTAGCCTTTGACGCCGTGTTTGTGGAGGAAGCTCATCAGCTCCGGCAGGTCATCGGGTGTGAAGTTGTCCGCACGCATCCGCGCGTTGAACTTGGGCAGGCCGAAGTAGATGGCGTCCGCCCCATTGGCGACGGCTGCGCGCGCGCACTCCCAGTTTCCGGCGGGGGAGAGAAGCTCAGGCAGATGGAGGGGGCGGGGCATGGGTTCTCAATCGGCCCGTAGAACGACTTTTCAAGTCGTTGAACTGGTGAGCCGAGATTCTATCTCGCCCGCCAGACCTATGAACGAGTTGGAAAACTCATTCTACTTATCGATGAGCGGCTTCGGATTCTCCACTCGGCCAAGTGGACGCACGCCGGGGCCATCTTTGCCATCGAGACCGAGGTCAGATTTCATCGCTTCAGCCAGGGCGGTGAGCTGGGTGACTTGATCGGACATGGTCGCGGCGATGTTCTCCGCCTCGCCGGGATCGGAGTCGAGGTCGTAGAGTTCCTTCTTCGCGAGGTGCAGCTTCCACGGGCCGCTGCGCACTGCCTCCAGGGTGAAGCCTCGGTAGTAATAGAAAACTTCACGAGGCTTGAAAGCCATGCGGTCACCGAGCAGCAAGGATGAGAGGTCTATCCCATCGATCTTCCGATCCGAGGGTGTCTCACCGCCGCCAATCGCGGCGAAGGTGGGGAGCCAGTCCATGTGGCTGGTGATGGCATTGGTGGTGGCTGCACCTGGAACTTTACCCGGCCACCAGGCGATGGTGCAGACTCTCATGCCGCCTTCGAGCGTACTGCCTTTGCCTCCACGCAGTGGAGTGTTGTCGGAGCCTTGTTGGAGCGGGCCGCCGTTGTCGCTGGTGAAGATGACGAGCGTTTTGGAATCGAGCTGGAGTTCGCGGAGGGTGTCGAGGATCTGACCGACACACCAGTCCACCTCCATGACCCAGTCTTTTTGCAGGCTGATGCCGGATTTGCCCATGAAGTCTTGATGCGGGTAGAGCGGGAAATGGACGGCATTGTGCGGCAGGTAGAGGAAGAAGGGCTTGTCTTTGTGCTCGTGGATGTAGCTGGTGGCGCGCTCGGTGTAACGGCGGGTCATGGTGTGCTGTTCAGCGGCTTTGATGCGCTCAAGCTTCGAGCCATCAAGCATCGGCAAGGGGGGCTGGCTGTTGCCTTTGAGGCCGGTTTCGTCAGTGCCGTAAATTTTGGGATCGACGCCTTTCTTGGCGACTTCTTTACCTTCGGGAATCGGCTGCCCGGGATTGCTCTTCGCTCCGTCCGCACGAGGCCCCATGTCATTGGAATAAGGAATGCCGAAGTAGCTGTCGAAACCCTGGGCGGTGGGCAGGAACTCTGACTGATCACCAAGGTGCCACTTGCCGATGCAGGCGGTGGCATAGCCTGCGGGCTTCAGTGCTTCGGCGATGGTGATTTCCTTGGGATTCAAGCCAACGGCAGCGGCCGGAAACAGCACGCTTGAGATTGGCAGCACGCGTTTCGGATAGCAGCCCGTCATCATGGCGGCACGCGATGGCGAGCAGACCGGTGCGGCGTAGTGGCTGGTGAGCTTCATACCTTCCTGGGCCATGCGGTCGAGGTTCGGCGTGGGCACCTTGCCGCCGAAGGGGGCGATATCGGCGTAGCCGAGATCGTCGATGTTGATGAGAATGATGTTCGGCCTTTCTGCGGAGCGAAGATGGCTGAGAGCGGAGAGACAGAGAAGAGCGATGAGAGAGCGCATGGAGGTGCGTTGAACGTGCTGGTTGTGAGTGTCTTGCGACAGTGAATTTAAGAATGATCATCGAGCGTGAGCTTCTGGCAAAGTCCCGTCCAGCGTTTGCGGCTCTCCTGCTTACTCACGGCGATGCCGAGGGCCTTCGGGTCACCGACGAGGATGACGAGCTTTTTCGCTCGTGTGATGGCAGTGTAGATGAGGCTGCGCTCCAGCAGGACGTAGTGCTGCGTGCTTACAGGGATGACGACGCAGGGGAACTCGCTGCCCTGGCTTTTATGAATGGTCATGGCGTAGGCGAGCTGGAGTTCATCCAGTTCTCCGGGTTCGTATTCCACGAGGCGCTCGCCATCGAAGCGGATGCTGAGCTTCAGCGGCTCGGTCTCGATGCTGACGATGTGGCCGAGGTCACCATTGAAGACGTCTTTGTCGTAGTTGTTGTGAGTCTGGATGACCTTGTCGCCGACTCGGAAGGTGGTGCCGAAGCGTTCGAGTTCGTATTTGAGTTCGTTCGGCGGATTCAGCGCGCTTTGCAGATGATGATTGAGCGTGTGGGTGCCGAGTTCATGACGGTTCATCGGCGTGAGCACCTGAATGTCGCGTGCAGGATCGAAGCCGTAACGGGCGGGCAGTCGGCGATGAACGAGGTCGATGATCGTGTCGCTGATCTGTCCTGGACTCGCGGCTTCGAGGAAGAAGAAGTCGGAGTCGCGGGAGGGTCGCAGATCGGGCACTTGTCCGCGGTTGATCTCATGCGCACTGGTGATGATTAGACTGCTGGCGGCCTGGCGGAAGATCTCCGTGAGCTTCACACAGGGAACCTTGCCACTGGCGATGAGGTCCTGAAGCACCATGCCGGGACCGACGGACGGGAGTTGGTCGGCATCGCCTACGAGCAGCAGATGTGCCCCTGCTGGCAAAGCGGAGAGAAACTGCGCCATGAGCGGTGTGTCGATCATGGAGCATTCATCGAGCACGAAGACATCGCCCGTGAGCGGATTTCCGCGGTGTCTCCCCCATGAGCCGCTGCCCTGGAATTCCAGCAGACGGTGCATCGTCTTGGCTTCGAGGTCAGTGCTCTCGCTCAGTCGCTTCGCCGCACGACCCGTGGGCGCAGCGAGGATAATCTTAAGATTCTGCTGACTGAGAATGGCAACGATGGTGCGGAGGATGGTCGTCTTGCCCACGCCGGGCCCACCCGTGATAATGAGGCAGCGATACGACAGCGCGGCGATGACCGCGCGCTGCTGGCTCTCTGCGAGGGCTTTGCCTGTTTCCTGCGCTGCCCAGGCGATGGCTTCATCCGTCTGAATTGCAGGATAGGAGGGCGCGACAGCGACGAGTTCCGCCAGTCGGCGTGCGATGCTTTGCTCTGCCGCACGAAGATGTGGGAGGTAAAGCACCGCCATGTCACCGAGTGCATGCCTCTCAATTTTCTCCTCTCGGATAAGCACTTCGACCTGCTCGCGGATGAGGGCGTCATTCATGCGCAGCAGCTCAGCCGTTTTATCGATGGCGAGTTGCTCGGGCAGGCAGGTGTGTCCGCTTTGCGAGGCGGTGTCCAAAGTATGCAGGATGGCCGCTCTGACGCGCTCCGGTGCATCCTGGGCGATGCCCATCTGCTGGGCGATCTGGTCGGCGGTCTTGAAGCCGATGCCGTGGATGTCTTGCGCGAGGCGGTAGGGATCGCTCGTCAGCACGGCGAGCGCTTCGTCGCCATACGTTTTATAAATGCGCAGTGCCCGCGATGAACTGATGCCGTTCTGGTGCAGGAAGAGCATGATGTTGTGGATGCTCTTCTGCTTCAGCCAGGACTCGCGGATCTCCTGGCGGCGCTTGCGGCCGATGCCATCCACGTCTTCGAGCTTCACGGACTCGTTCTCGATCACGTCGAAGATGCGCGGGCCGAATTTCTTCACCATGCGCTTCGCATACGCGGGCCCGATGCCGTCGATCAATCCGCTGCCGAGATAGCGCTCGATGCCCTCGCTGCTGTTCGGGCGCGTGAGCTTCAGCGTGTCCGCTTTAAACTGATCCCCGTAATCCCTCGTCGCCTCCCACTTGCCCGTGGCCTCAAACTGCTCGCCAGCGACTACACGCGGCGCTTTGCCGATCAGGCTCACCGCCTCACGCTTGCCCTGCGGGATCACCTTCAGGATGCAGTAGCCCGTGTCCTCCGTGTGAAACGCCACACGCTCCACGATACCGCGGAGGCTGGTGTTGGACGGAGCAGGGGAGGGCATCAGCAGTAATTTAACCGCAGAGAGCGCCAAGCGCGCACGGGAATTTCAATCTGAGGAATCCAGACGAACGATATCCGTGCGGACAAAAACAGCGTGGAGGACATCAGCGGGCTGGCCTGCAATCGTGGCGGGCTGGTAGATGCCGATGATGCGGGGTGCGCCGGAGAGCAGGCTGATGGAGCGGGTGAAGTCGGCTTTGCGGCGCTTCAGCGTTGGGGCGGCGAGGCGTGTGACGCCGGGCTCGCCTGGAGTTGGGTCGGCTTCTTGAGTGATGGGTGCGGTGTCATTTTTGAAACTGAAGTTGACGTCGATGACGCTGTTTTCGCCAATAATAGGATCGATCTCCAGGACGAAGCCCACGCTGTCGAGTTCACCGGGGAAGCCGATTTTGCCTGTCGGGCGGGTGACGGGAGCTTTCTTGAAGGCTTCGTCTTTGTTGGTGTCGTCGGCTGGGGCTTTCTCGGTGGTTTCTTCAAACTCCAGCCCGGTGGTGCGGAGGTGTTCGATGATATTTTGATGAGATGCCTGCTGGCCGCCTTTGCTTTCGATCCATGCGGTGCGTGTGATGTGTGCCTTGCCCTGGGCGACTTCGGCAGTCAGGGCTTTGAGTGCAGCGCTGTGATCTGCCACTGCTTGGTTTTCTCGCATCAAACGACGAATGAGAGAGCTGTCGGCCTCGACCACTTGAACGACGGTTTGGCTGATCTTGGTCATTTGCTTTTGGATCTCTTCGATGAAAACCGCCACCAAATCCAAGTTTGCAGGCGTGTTACGCACGACGAGTTCGTTGCTGACGCGGACGAAGTTGGCAGAGGCTCCAGTGGGGAAGGGAATACCCTGGGCTTTGAGGATGTCTTCCGAGGTGATCGAACGCACGAAACGAGGCTCATTCACAGGAGTTGCGCCAGACGCGAAGGGGACTGCGGGTGCTGGTGGTTCGCCAGCGCCAGCGGATATGGTTTCAAAGTCAGATGGAAGGCGGAAGCGGCGCACCTCCATGCCCGGTGGTAGCGTGGGATCGGCCACGGGGCGGACGGCTTTCGGCGTGGGTTCGACGCTTTCTCCACGCTCGCGGAGCATGGCCTCCACTCGTGGTTCAGCCAGCGGCAAAAGGGAAACGATGTGGCAGCAAAGAAACACTGCCTGCATGTTCTCTGCGCGCTCTGGCTGCGTGACGCCATCCAGATGCCAGACCTGAATGAGGCGAGTTTGGCCGCTGTAAATAGTGGTGCTTGAAGAGATGGTGGCGAGTGGGTGATCAAACCACTGCGCTTCCATTTTGGGCATCGAGCCCGAGGTGACTGCCTCCCAGCGCGGGATGGCTGGTTGATAATGGTTCCGCAGCCTGTAGTTGAGATCGATGCAACCGTTTTCTCCGATCACCGGGTCGAACTCGAACTCGGTGCCGAATAAAGATTCCTCCTGGGTTGTTTGTACATTCTTGGCGGGGTCGAGCAGGTAGTCGGTGGGCAGCGTGGAGAGTTCCCCTTGGCGTGTGCGACTACGTTGTCCTCCTTTGTTCTCGCCATTCATGGAGGTGACGATTTTGCCTTTGGCGGTGAGTTGATCGAGCTGGGCTGCGTGATCCGTTTTCCCGTGGGCTGTGGTCATCATAGCCTGCACTTCGGCGGCGGGAGCTTCGATGACATCGAGCCGCCAGGAGACGTGCTTGGGAAGCTGATTGTTGATGGACTCGGCGAGCGTGTTCATCATGGCATGGATGGTATTCATGGCCCGCAGTGCCAGGGTTTTGCTGGTCGGGTCATAGCAGGCCAGTGAGCCGGGCGGCAGTGCGATGCCGTTGAGGTGGAGGTACTCTTTTAAAACAGCGCTGCTGCGTTTGATGAAGGCTTCCTGCTCGCCATGGCTGGCGCTTGGTGGCGGGAAGTCGGGCGCGCGGAGTTTGCCTTTCTCGGTGGAAACGAAGCCTGTGGCGAGGTCGTCCGCAGGCAGTCGGTAAGTTTTTGTGCTGAAGGCGTAGGGTGACGCCTCCTTGGTTTGGGCGGTGCCGCAGAATGGCACGGAGACCAAAGCTGTCAGGATGATGGCGCGAAGCGCGAGGTGGGGGGAGCGCATGATTGGGTGATACTGAGAAGCGGGGTGGTGAGTAAAGACTAAACTTCGCGCGTGTGCTCCTTGCTTGACGCCTTCGCTTGTTTCTGGACTGCTCTATCTACTCACCACCATGTCTGCCGCCCGCCTTACTCTTCGTGTTCATCCTGACGATCAACTTATCGTCGCGCTTCGTGATCTCAAGGCGGGGAATATGGTGGATGGGATCATGCTGCGGGAGGACATCGCGGCGAAGCACAAGTTTGCATCGCAGGATTTTGCCGTGGGTGAAAAGGTGACGATGTATGGTGTGACTGTCGGTCGCACGTCGCAGGCCATCGCTGCCGGGGCGCTGGTGCATTCGCACAATTTGAAACACGAGGCGGCTGGCTTTGAGGGCAAGCGCGGTAGCTATGTGTGGACGCCGCCGGATGTGAGCGCGTGGGCGGGGCGGACTTTTCGTGGCTTCAAGCGCAGCGATAGTGTCTCGGGCACGGCGAACTACTGGCTCGTGATACCGCTGGTGTTCTGTGAGAACCGAAATCTCGGTTTCATGCGTGAGGCGCTAACGCGGGCCTTGGGTTATGCACGGTCGTCGCCTTATGAGAGCTTCGCGCAAACTTTGGTCGAAAGGCATCGGCGGGGTGAGTCCTTGGAGGTGGCTTTGGAAGAAGGGCTTTTTGCAGCGCCTAAACCGCTCTTCCCAAACGTGGATGGCGTGAAGTTCTTGGAGCACGGGCTGGGCTGCGGCGGCACGCGGCAGGATGCGCTGGCGCTGGTGCAGTTGCTGGCGGGTTACATTTCTCATTCGAATGTGGCTGGCGCGACGATCTTGAGTCTGGGATGTCAGCACGCGCAGGTGAGCTTGCTTCAAGATGCGCTGAGTCGGCTGTACCCGCGCTTCAATAAGCCGCTGTATATCTTTGAGCAGCAAAAGAGCGCCTCCGAGCGCGACATGATGGCGCGGGCGATCACGGCCACCTTTGAAGGGGTGAAGAAGGCGAACGAGCAGGTGCGTGAGGCATGTCCGTTGAGCGATCTCATCGTTGGCGTGGAGTGTGGTGGCAGTGATGGCTTCTCCGGTGTGTCGGCGAACCCGGTGATCGGGCATACGGCGGATCTGCTGTCCGCTCTCGGTGGTGCGCCGGTGCTGTCGGAGTTCCCAGAGCTTTGCGGTGTGGAGCAGAGTTTGTGTGATCGCTGCACGACGCCGGAGTTGGCGGACAAATTTGTGCATCTCATGCGTGCCTATGAAGGTGCGGCGAAGGCCTGCAACTCGGGTTTTGATGCGAATCCATCGCCGGGGAACATCCGCGATGGGCTGATCACGGATGCCATCAAGTCTGCCGGTGCGGCGAAGAAGGGCGGCACGGCTCCGGTGGTGGATGTTCTGGACTACAGCGAGCCGATCACGAAGCACGGCGGGCTGACGCTTTACTGCACGCCGGGCAATGACGTGGAGTCCACGACGGCCATCGCGGGTGGCGGGTGCAATTTGATCCTCTTCTCCACCGGCCTCGGTACGCCGACGGGTAACCCGGTCTGTCCGACGCTGAAGATTGCCACGAACACGACGCTGATGCAGCGCATGGGGGACATCCTTGATTTCGACACGGGGCCGGTGATTACCGGTGAACAAACGGTGCCTCAAATGGGCGAGAGTCTGCTGGAGCTATGCATCGCCACAGCGAGCGGTGAGTATGTGCCAAAGGCGGTGGCTATGGGGCAGGATGATTTCCTGCCGTGGAAGCGCGGTGTGTCGCTTTGAGTCCTACCGTCCCTGATAGCTCGGATATTTGTCTTTGAGGAGCTTGCGGAACTCCGCCGCTTTGTCTGCCTGACCTGATTTTTCCAGGGACTGGGCGGATTTATCGAGCGCCTCGGGAGTGACCTCATCATCATCGAAGAACTGGGCGGGGATCATGAATTTGCCAGCGGCGGCGTTGTACTTCTCGGCTGCTGCTGCGGCTTGGTTTTCGGCAGTGAGTTTGTCACCGAGGGCGATGAGGATGTCGCCTTGAAGGATGAGGAGAAGGGCCTGGGGTTTGCCGTCTTTGGCAAAGGCGAGACCTTCCTGCACGACGGCTTCGGCTTCGTCGAACTTATTCAAGCCAAGCAGGGCACGGCCCTTGGTCAGAAGTCCACGAGCCTTGGGGGCACCATCAGCGGTGACTTTGAGGAAGTGGTCTGTGGCTTTGACACTGGTCTCGTAGTCCTTGGTTTCCAGGAAAGCCATGCCAAGGTAGTTCCAGACGCGTGGATCGGTGTTTTCCGGGGCTTCAGGTGTTGAGGCGAGCGAGAGGTATTGGGCTGCTCGGGGGTAGTTCTTTTGATCGTAAAGCTTGAGACCAAGCCAGGTGAGGACATTCGGCGGGACATTGCCTTTGGCGTTGGCTCGGCGGTAGTCGTCGATGGCCTTGCTCAGCGCCTCGATGTTTTGCTGTACATACTGAGCCTGAATGATCATCTGGCTGGCCTGGTCGAGGTAGGTCTTGCGATCGACGTCGATGGTCTTGATGAGCGCCTTCACCGACTCGGCCCATTGCTGGAGGGAATAATGAGCGCGGCCTATGCCAAACCAGGCCTGTCCGGCGGCAGGGCTGGTGGGGAACTTTTTCACAAGTGTCTCGAAGGCGGCGATGGTAGCTTTGTGGTCGCGCTGTTCGGCGGCGATGAGTCCCATCTGTAGGTAGGCGAGTTCGGTGGCTTCGGAATTGGGGAAGTCTTGGGCGACTCTTTTGAAGTCGGACATGGCGTTGGCAGTGTCCTTCGTGTCGCGATATGTGAGGCCGCGGCGTGCAAGAGCCTTGGCGGTGAGTTCATTTGATGGGAACTGGGTGAGAAACTGGGAGAATGCGCCGATGGCATCCTGCGGACGCTGGGCTTCGGCGAGTGACCAGGCTTTGTTGAAGAGGGTGCCGGGCTGGAGTTTGGCTGGCAGTTTGTCGATTTGTAGGTCGGCGTAGCTGTTGGCTGCTTCGGCGTAGCGCTGCCTGTTGAAGTGGTGATCAGCGCGGATGAGCCTTGCGAGATTGATGAACTCATGGTTTGCGCGCTTCTCGCTGTGTTTCGCAATGAAGCCTGTGGCAAATTCGGCGAGGTCTTTGTCATCGAGGAGATAAAAGCAGTAGAGCTTCCAGTAGCCGGCTTCGAAGGCAGCATCACTACCGGCTGAGCTCTGCTCGACCATGAGGTAGGTCTCCACTGCGCGGGCGTAGCTTTTCTTCATACGGAAGGCATTGCCGACCATGAGGAGCATCTTGGGGCGTGTTTCGCCTTCGGGGAGGATGGTGGCGTTGGCGTTGTAGTTGTTGATGACGCCATCGTAGTCGCCTTTGGCAAACATGGCCTGAACCACGCCGACGAGGGCGATGCTGCGGCTGGCGTTGCTGGTTTCAGGGATTTTGAGAGCTTTTTCGAAGAGCGGGATGGCCTCCTCGGGCTTGCCAGTTTCGATGAGCAGGACAGCGGCGTTGACTGAAGCTTCGGCGATGGTGGCGTTGTCCTTGGCTGTGAGAAGGAGTTCCTGAAAGAGTGGCAGTGCTTCGCTCTTCTTATCCTCTGCCAGTAGGAGGACGCCAAGGCTTAGCAGGGCGGCTTCGCGGTAAGGATTATCTTCCGGTTTGTCCGTTTTGACGGCGATCACTGTGTTCAGTGCGGCGATCTGGCGCTTGGTGTCGCCCAGCATTTGGTAGGCGCGGGCTTTGTTAAAGCTGGCGGCAAGGCGGACCTGGGGGAGGGGGCTCTTGGTTTCACACAACGCAAACATGCGGGCGGACTGATCAAAGTCGCGTGCATTGAAGAGGATGGCTCCGAGTCGGTACGCGGCGGAGGGAGCGCCTTCGGAATTGGGGTAGCGGGTCACCACTTCCTGCCAGTAGGTTTCGGCGACTTTAAGCTGGTTCAGGTTTTTGTAACACTCGCCAATGCGGAACAGTGCGGCGGGAACATGACGACCCGAAGGGTAATTTTGCAGATACTGACCGTAGGACTGGGAGGCGATGTTCCACTCGCTGCGGTCATAGGACATGCTGGCGTATTCGAAGAGGTCTTCGTCCGGGCCTTTGGGCCTGGCTGGCTCTGCCATCCGCGTTTCGTTCGGGGCAACGGGGATTGCCCTTGGCACGGGGCGCTCGTCCTCTTCGAGCGGGACCGCTTTCGGCACGGACTGGGCGTTAAGCGAGGTGCAGAGCAGGGTGAAAAGGAACCAGATGCAAAGCGTGGGTCGCATGGTAGTGACGGAAGGGCGGGACATGGGCGTTTGGGACGGGCTTTGGCTCATGTCACTTCACGGATTTTTCGGTGCTTCTGCGTCGGGTTTGCGTGTGGCAAAGGCGATGTTCCAGATGCCTGCTTCCTGGCAGGTGTTTAAAACGCGGATGACGTGTTTGTAATCCACGACTTCATCGCCTCGAAGAATCACGGCCTGATCCTTGAAGACAGAGACGATGTTCTTCAGCTTGGCGAGCAGTTCCTCAACGCTGAGCTGCTGGCCGTTTACAATGATTTCACCCTCACTTTTGATGTTAATGATGATCTCGCCGACATTACGGGATTCGTTTTCCTTTCCTTGATCGGCGGCGGGGACGCTGATGTCCATGACCTGCTCGTTCTTAGCATAGTGCGAGGTCACGGCGAAGAAGATGACCAGCAGGAAGAGCACGTCCACGAGCGGCGCGAGCTGCATGGGAGTGGGCTCGATGGAGTGTTGTTTGCGGAAGTTCATGACGCGTCAGTCTGGTGAGGTAATCACTCCGGGCGTCCGGCGGCGGCGCGGGCGGCGCGCTTATACTGGACGGCGAGCAGGGCCATGATGTGCGTGGTGGCGGCCTCCATTTCGGAGATCAGGCGGTTCACCTTGCCGCGAAAGATGGAGTAAAAGATGAGCGCCGGGATGCCGATGGCGAGACCGGAGGCCGTGCAGAAGAGCGCTTCAGAGACACCTTGAGCGAGGCCGAGTTGGTTGCTGCCGCCGTACTGGGTGTTCGAGATTTCGTGGAAGGTGGTGATCATCCCCAGCGTGGTGCCGAGCAGTCCGAGCATGGGCGCCACAGCACCGACGTCACCGAGGTAGGCGATGCGTGCAAGCAGGAGACTCGACTGGCGGTTGCCCTCGGCTTCGGTGACTTCCTTCACTTCTTCGAAGCTGGCGGTTGGGTTGCGCGTGGCGAAGTCGAGAGTCTTTGCCGTGACACGGGCGATGCATTCGTTGCGGCGGTTGCAGACAGCGAGCAGACCGAGGTAGTCCTGCTTGCGGATGAGGGCGTCTGCGCTGTTCATGAACGCATCACTCACCACGGTGCCCTGGCGGACGGTGAAGGTGAAGAGCACGATGAAGAAGGCGGTGATCATGGAGAGGATAATCAGCGGGTAAGCCATGATGCCCGTGCGCTGCACGAAGCCATCGAGTGTCAGTGCGCCGCCATACGGACTATCGGAGGCTGCGGCGGCTTCAGTTTGGGGAACTGGGGCAGCCTGAGCGGCGGGTGCCTGGGCCAAAGCTCCGGAGGTCATCCAGGCAAACACGAGAGCGAGCAGGGCGAAGGCGGAAAGAGAACGGGGGGACATGCGGCGGCGATGGTAAGCAGTGGAGGCGTGCTTGCAAGGAATGACACAACTCCTTGACGGCATGTGAAGCCATGGTTTTTCCTGTGATGCCGCTTTTCCTCATGCCCATTGTCTCCTTATCCGCAGATTCCATCATCTCTCTTTTGTCGGAGCATGAGCTTTTGGAGGTAAGTGAACCCGTGCGGGCTGACAGTGATCTCTTTGCTCTCGGGCTGGATTCACTGGCGATGATGCAACTGCTGCTGCATCTCGAACGTGATTGTCATGTCACCATTCCGGTGGCCGAAATCACGAGGGAGCGCTTCTCCACGCCGAAACGTCTGGCTGAGTGGTTGAGTCGGTCTTGAGATAGGATGGAGAAAGATCTAGTTCGCGGGAATAAGATCAGCGAAGACGTCTCTCAGTGGCTGCTGAACCCTTATTCACCGCCGATGCAGATGGCTCTCCATTTCCCGATTGACCTCACCGCCGCTCGTCCCATAGCTGCGCGCGTGACTCCGGCTACCCCGAGCTTTGAGCAGATTGTGGACTCCCATTACCAGGGGCTCTACCGCTTTGCCCTCAGCATGTGCCGCCGTGATGCCACTGCCCAGGATCTGGTGCAGCAGACCTTTCTTCAATGGGCGCGCAAGGGGCACACTCTGCGCGATGCTGCGAAAGTGAAGACCTGGCTTTTTACCACGCTCTACCGCGACTGGCTCAGCCAGGCCCGGAGGGAAAAGAGATACGAGGAGATCGAATTTGAGCCTGATCTTCATGGCTCCGCGCATGAGGAGCCAGCCGAGCCGCCGCGAGTCGATAGCGCCACCCTTCAGCGTGCGCTGGATGAGCTGCCCGCCAGCTACCGTGCTCCACTCGTTTTGTTTTATCTCAAAGAGCTCTCTTACAAGGAGATCGCCGAGACGCTCGGCGTGCCCATCGGTACCGTGATGTCTCGTCTTTCCCGAGCCAAAGATATGCTCCGCAGCATCCTGCGAAGGATCGAAGACAGTGCCTCCTCAAATATTCTCATTGCCGATTTTCAGCCCCACTCAACCCCGTGAACCGCGAACAAGCC
>CAYMHJ010000121.1:0-17412 GCA_964390165.1 uncultured Prosthecobacter sp.
TCACTGGCTCGCCCCCGCGGAACCATTCATCCGTGTAGCTGAACCACAGCGTGCCAGCCACGGCAGCGCGGCGGCATTCTTCTTCAAACCAGGTGAAGACCTCGGCCTGCGCGGCTTCGCCATGCGTGGCGGTATCCAGGCCGAACTCGGCGATGAGCAGTGGTTTGTTACCCGCCAGATGCTGAAGTCGCTGGAGATAGGCGGCGAAGTCGGTGCGCTGTTCCAGATACACATTCACCGCGAGGAAGTCGGCATTGCGTGGGATGAGGTACTCGGTGCTCGGATAAGTGGCGTAGCTGAAGAGCTTCACCGGTGCGCAGGTGCGGCCAACTTCGATCAGCCTTTCTAAAAAGCGCTGCACCTGGCGCGGTCCCATCCAGCGGACGAGTGTCTTTTCGATCTCATTGCCGACGAGGAAAGCGATGACGCAGGGGTGATCTCGCAGTCGAGTCGTCTCCTTGTGCACCGTTTGCAGAATCTCCTGTTTCAAGGCGGCGCTGCGCAAGAAATCCACATGATCCGTCCACGCGATGCCGACGATGAGCTGCAAGCCGAGCCTCACCGCCTCTTTTAAAAGAGCCTCCGTGGGCGGATGGTAGAGCCGCACCGTGTCAAAGCCCAGCCTCTGAATGTCGGCCAGGTCTGCGGCTAGCTGCGGGTCATCGGGGAAGGGCTCGGAACGTGAATTCGGGCGGAAAGGGCCGTAACTTATGCCACGGGGGAAAGTTTTTGCATCCCCTCGGCGGAAAAATTTGCCCGCCGCCACGACCGACCCGCAGGCCGCCTTTTCAGCAGGCGGAGGGGCGGTGGGATCAGGGCAGGGGAGCATGACGTGGCGGAGCAGGCAGACATGCCTTAGGCGGTGCAATGCTGCAACTTGCAGAGCACAGGTTGATTTATGTGACGGACTCGCCAATCTCGACCCCTCCCATGAACGACACTTTGAAGGTTCTCAGCGGCAGCGCGCATCCCGAGCTGGCCAAACTCATCTGCCTAAATCTAGGCATCCCACTTTGCGACACCCAGCTCACCACATTCCCGGATGGCGAGACCTTCGTGCAGATCCGCGAAAACATCCGCGGTCGGGACATCTTCATCGTGCAGCCCACCTGCCCGCCCACGAATCAAAATTTGATGGAGCTGCTCATCATGGTTGACGCCGTCCGCCGTGCCAGCGCAGACCGCATCACCGCCGTGCTGCCTTTCTTTGGTTATGCCCGCCAGGACCGCAAAGACCGTCCCCGCGTGCCCATCACGGCGAAGCTCGTGGCAAATCTCCTCGTCGCCTCCGGTGTGAACCGCGTGCTCACCATGGATCTCCACGCCGGGCAGATTCAGGGTTTCTTCGACATCCCCGTGGATCATCTCTATGCAGGTCCGGTCCTCATGAAGGCCATCATGGAGCGCAACATCTCTGACCTCGTCGTCGTCTCGCCCGATGTCGGCGGCATCAAAATGACACACGCCTATGCAAAGGCACTCAAGGCTCCCATGGCCATCGTTGCCAAGAATCGCGTCAGTGCCGATGAAGTCGAAGCACTGAATGTCATCGGTGACGTGAATGGGAAAAACGTACTGCTCGTGGATGACCTCACCGAGACCGCCGGCACTCTCACCGCCGCCTCTGAACTTCTTTTGAAGCATGGTGCCAAGAACATCTACGCCGGTGTCTCCCATGCCGTGCTGGGTGAGAAAGGTCGTGGCCGCATCGCCAAATCTCCCATCATCGAGCTTTTCGCCACGAACTCCGTGCCTCTCGCCCATGGTGAGAAAGTCACTCCTCTGGACATCTCACCGCTGCTCGCCCAGGCCATCCGCCGCATTCATGGTAATGAGTCTGTCACATCTCTCTTTGACATCTAAATAACGGCGTGTAGTCTCGCGCCCCTTTTTCCACCCCCAAACTGTTCGGGAGAACTCTCTGACCATGGCTAAAATCCTCGACCTCATCGCCCAACCCCGCTCTGTCAACGGCACCGCCGCCGTGAAACGTCTTCGCAAATCCGGCAGCACTCCCGCTGTTGTTTATGGCCGCAAAACCCCACCTGCAAACGTGCAGGTGGACACGAAGATCTTTACCAAGATCCTTCAAAACAGCGCTTCCGACAACATCCTCGTCAGCCTTAAGCTTTCTACTGGTGAGCAACTCGCTCTCGTTCAGGAAGTGCAGCACGACCATCTCAAGGGCGGCATCACTCATGTGGACTTCCACGCCATCGCCATGGATGAAGAAATTCATGCCGAAGTGCCGGTCGAAACCGTCGGTGAAGCACCTGGCGTCAAGTTTGGCGGCCTGATCGAGGCCATTCATCACACTCTCGAAGTTCGCTGCCTTCCGAAAGATCTTCCCGAGCACATCACCATTGATGTCTCCCACCTCAATCTCGGTGAATCCGTCCACGTGGGTGAAATCAAGCTTCCTGAAGGCGTCCGTGCCAAACTTGGTGCTGACGTCGTCATCGTCTCCTGTGTCGAGCCGAAAGTCGAAGCTGAGCCAGAACCCTCCGCTGCCGCTGCCAAACCAGCTGCTGGAGCTAAAGCCGCTGCTGCACCCGCTGCCAAGGCCGCTCCTGCCAAGAAATAAACCTCTTCCGAAGTCTGATCCCTGCCGCCTGCGGTGCCCGCTGATGATCCATCTACGCGAGACCCGGGCGGCATGATTCCCAAACTCATCGTCGGACTCGGCAACCCAGGACTCGATTACCGAGACACCCGTCACAACATCGGATTCATGGTCGTGGATGAGCTGGCAGCAAGATTTGGAGTCTCCTTCAAGGAGGAAAAGCGCTGGCATGGCCTCGTCGCCAAATTTGCCGGCGGTTTTCTGCTCAAGCCCACCACTTATATGAACGACTCAGGTCGCAGCGTCCGCGCCGTGGGTCAGTTTTATAAAGTCACTCCTGCTGAAACCCTCGCTGTCTATGATGATGTCGATCTGCCGCTCGGTCGCCTCAGGCTCCGCCTCTCAGGAAGTGCAGGCGGTCACAATGGCATGAAGTCCATGATCAGCTCTCTCGGCACCGATGCTTTTCCGCGCCTCAAGTTAGGCATCGCCGCTGAGTCGGGCCGCCCGGATGGAGACCGCCTCGTCGGCCATGTGCTCGGTAAATTCCGCGATGAGGAAGCCGCCTCGCTGCGCATCATCATCGGGAATGCAGCGGATGCCGTCATCAGCGCCTTGCAATCTGGTCTGAGCGCAGCCATGAACCGCTTCAATCAGTCTCCCTCTCTCTAAAAATCCCCCAACAACCTGCTACAAGATGAAACACAACTACGAAGCCCTCATCATCCTCGACCTCAAAGGCAAGGATGAATCCGTCGAAACCCTCGTCTCCAACATCAGCAAAGACTTCGAGAAAGCCGGAGCCAAGCTCGAACAGATCGACCGCATGGGCAAACGTGACTTCCCCTACAGCCCCCGCCACGTCACCAGCGGCTATTATGTGAAGTATCACGTCGCCGCCGATGGTGCCGCCCTTGATGCCATTCGTGCGAAGCTGAAGCTCAACGAGAGCGTTTATCAGCAGTATTATCAGCGCGCCTGATCGCCGCTGACACTTCCCGAGCATTTCCAGCCTGACCTCGCGACGATGCCGTCGTGAGGCCAGGTTTTTTCATGTCCGGGGTACTTCGCCTGCTTGTTCTTCTTCAAAGGCAGGGCAGGTTTGCACATGATTCGCCTCCTCGCATTTCTCAGCCTCACGCTGGCCTTCGGCCTGCCGTTGTCGGCTCAGGAACGTCCGCAGGCACCGGCGGATGGCATCTTCGATGACACGCGTGCCTTCAGCTCTGGAGCGCGGGATCAAATGGCGGCGGAGATCAATAAGTTCCGTGAGGAGTTCGGTGCGGATGTCTGGCTGGTGGCGGTCACCTTTCTGCCGCAGGGGCAGGATCTCCGGTCGGAATCGCTGGCCTTTCGCCGTGCTTGGAGCGGCGATGGCGACGCTGTACTGCTGATCTACAATCGCTCCACGGACAAGGAAGCCCTGAGCATCTCCCCACGAATCTGGGGGCATCTCCCGACCTCGGAAATTTTTCATCTTCACGAGTCATTCCGCCAGATCATCTCGGTTAAAACCAAGCCGCCCGAGACACGCCTGCGTGAGGCAATGCTTGCTGTCATGCGCGGGCTCACCGCCATTCGGACGCGTGAAGCCAGAGTCTCCCAGGTCTTCACGCGCGACTACTTCCGTCTGGCAAAGGCATTTGCCATCGTTCTGACAACTGGCGCTCTGGTCTTCGGGCTGCTCGGCGTCTTCATGCGTCGGCGTGACATTCACGCGGCGCATCAGTGCCTGCTCCCACAAATTCAGGTCGTGCCCCGGCTCGGCGCACCCTTCAGCGGTGGAGCATCCGTGAACTGGCAGGATCACACGAGCGATGCCGCGTGAGGAATTGACCTCCGCCCGCGTTCTCTGTCAGTATCCCATTTTTCCATGAGTCGCGCCATCACCACCCTCCTCGCCGCCGTTCTAACCACCTCCGCCTTCTCGGCAGACAGCTACCACGTCTATTTCGGCTGCTACACGAATGCCAAGTCCGGCAGCAAAGGCATCCACATCTCCAAATTCAACACCACCACCGGAGATCTCAGCGAACCTGATCTGGCTGCGGAAACCGGCAGCCCCAGTTTCCTCGCCATCCATCCTTCCAAAAAATATCTCTACGCCGTCGGCGAGATGGGCACGCCCGGCCAAAAAGGCGGCGGAGTCAGTGCTTTCAAAATTTCCCAGCCTGATGGCAAACTGATGCTCATCAATCAAGTCTCCTCCGTCGGTGCCGGTCCCTGCCATATCTCTGTCGATAAAACGGGCAAGATGGCCATGGTCGCCAACTACGGCGGTGGTAGCGTCGCTAGTTATTCCATTCAGGACAATGGCGGCCTCAGCGAGGCGCAGACCTTCGTGCAGCACGAAGGCAGCAGCGTGAATTTGAAACGACAGGCCGGTCCCCATGCCCACAGCCTGAACACCAGCCCTGACAACCGCTTCGGCTTCGCCTGTGATCTCGGTTTGGACAAAGTGCTCATCTACAAACTCGATCCCATCACCGGCAAGATGACCTCCCACGGCCACGCTACCGTGGCTCCCGGCAGCGGACCGCGTCACTTCGCCTTCCATCCGAGCGGCAAATATGCCTTCGTGAACAACGAGATCCTCATGACCGTCACCTCCTTCGCCTACGATGCGGAAAAAGGCGCGCTCACCGAGATCGCCACCGACTCCACCCTGCCCGAGGCTGATCGCAGCAAGACCGAACTGAGCACGGCGGAGACCGTCGCCCATCCAAATGGCAAATTCGTCTATGTCTCCAATCGCACGCACGACACCATCGCCGTCTTCTCCTGCGATCCTGCCACCGGCAGACTCACCCTGATCCAAAACGCGCCTGCCGAAGGCGAGATCCCCCGCAATTTCAACCTCGATCCCACGGGCAAGTGGATGATCGTCGCCCACCAGAACAGCAACACCGCTGCTCTCTTCAAAGTCGATCAGGAAAGCGGCAAACTCACCTTCACCGGCAAGAAGATCAGCGTCGGTGGTGCCGTCTGCGTGCGCTTCCTCGAAGTCGAGTAAGCCGCGTATCTTTGCAGTTGTTGCCGATGCGTTGTGATGGTTGATCCCAGGGATGTTTTTCGACACTCACACGCATCTCGGCAGCCATAAATTCGACTCGGACCTTCCCGACATCCTCGCCCGTGCCCGCGCTGCTGGCGTGTCTAGGATGCTCGTGCCCGCCACCGATCTGGTGAATGCCCGCAAATGCCTCGCCATCGCCGAGCGCGAACCCGATGTGCGCGTCGCCGTCGGCATCCATCCCTGTGATGTGGACAGCGTTTCCGGCTCGGACTGGATCACGGAACTCCGCGAACTCGCGCAGCATCCCAAGGTGGCCGCCATCGGCGAGATCGGGCTCGACTACTTCCATGCCCCGCCCGAGGGCTTTGACCTCATCGGCTGGAAAACCCATCAGGCGCACTGTTTAAAACTCCAGCTCGATCTCGCTGCCGAGCTTGGTTTAAACGTCGTGCTGCACAACCGTGAAAGCTGGGACGATCTCGTCGCCCAGGTCATGCCCTACAGTGGACGTTTACGCGGCGTCTTCCACTGCTACACCGGCACGCTGGAGCAAGCGCAGCCACTTCTGGAGGCCGGGCATCTCATCTCCTTCACCGGCATCGTCACCTTTAAAAATCCAGGTCCCGCTGGTGAAACCGCCCGCATGGTGCCGGATGGGCAATTCATGCTGGAGACCGATGCCCCCTACCTCTCTCCCGTGCCGCATCGCGGTCAGCGCTGCGAGCCCGCTTATGTCGCGGACACCGCCCGCACCGTAGCCACCATGCGCGGCCAGAGCGCGGAGCAGGTGGCGCGGGTCACCAGTGAGACCGCGCTGGCTTTCTTTCGTGGCTTTGAGGAAAACATCTGAATAGTCGCTGAAGTCCTGAAGTCTGTACCACCGCTATGAAACACAACCTTCGCCTCCTTGCCTGTGCCGCAGCCTGCGGTTTGTCCCTTTCTTCCTGCGTCGTTGATCCTTATGGAATGCCCGTGGCTGGCGGTGTCTATCCTGCCCCCACTTATGCCAGTGTGAATTACTATGACACCAATCCAGTGTTGGGAGGTTATGGCTACGCCCCCTATTATACGCCTGTCTCCACCAGCTTCGGCTTCTTCGGCGGGCGCACTTGGGGGAATGGCTGGGGCAACAACTGCAACTCTCCACGCTATTATTCCAGTGGGCGTTCCTACTCACGGCCTGTTTCTTCGAGCCATCACTATGCCTCGCACGTCACGCGCCCCTCCACCTTCCGTGGCAGTTCTGTTCTCAGCAGCCCGCCGAGGAGTCCCAGCATCTCCGCACCGCGCACTCTCTCGCGTCCGTCGGTTCGCTCCTTGCCCTCGCCCTCACCCAGCCGCAGTTTCAGCATCCCCTCACAGCCTCGTCCGAGTGGTCGTGCTGAGCGCCCAGGGGTAGCCAGCTCCTCCAGAACCTCGGCCTCGCGCACCGTCCTGAGTTCTTCATCTTCTTCCTCGGGGCGCTTCGGAGGACTGCCATCTGACATGCGTCGCAGTCGTTGATCCCACTATCCAGCCACCTGAGGCTGCTCCAGCTTTCCTTGTGGATCAGATCGGCTCTCGTCCAGTGGCCTCGATGAATTGCTGGCGCAGGGTGGCATGAGCGCGTGCCCATTCATCCATGGCATGCTGGGCTTCCATGAGCTGGCGTTCCAGGATCTGCACCCGCTGGTGGAGCAGGGCGTCGCCGCTGCCTTTTTCGAGGTCCGGCCATTGCGCTCCAACGAGCGTGGTGTGGGCGCTGCGGATATGGTGAGGGCTGGCCTGGAAGAAGTCGAGTTCACCGAGGCGAGACTCGGAGGCGTCGGTGCAGTCGATGAGGATGACGTTTTCGTCGATCTGACCGGTGGCGAGGAATTCCTGGATCGTGGCGACGTTTGTGGGGCCGTAGAGATATTGGTCGGGCATCTGAATGAGCCAGTCCATCTGGAGTTCCCGAATCATCGGGGCGCGGCGCCAGCTCTGGCGGCCATCGTCAGAGAGTTTGTCCATCGGGGCGATCTTGGCCTCCGAGGCAAATTGCAGCAGCGTGTCTTGGTCGAGTGGGCCGTACTCCTCGTTGGTGGCGGCTTTGATGAGATGCCAGGTGCGGTTAGACATGCTGGTAGTCTAAGTGAAACGAGCGTCTGATTGGAAGGAGAAACTTCTCCTGATTTCGGTAATGTCGTGAATTTCAGTTCTCACCCTGGGCTTCCCAGCGTTGATTGCGCTGTCTACACGCCCGTCATTCATGAAAAAAATACGCCGTTGGCTCTCGCTCACACTCTTGCCTTTACTGGGCTTGGCGCTGGGCTGGTGGGGGCTGCCTTGGCTGGTGGCGCTACCGCCTTCGCTAGCTGAGGATCGTGTGGCTTCCGTGCAGTACCTTGCTCGCGATGGGACGGCATTAAGACAACTGCTGACTGCGGATGGCGATCGTGTCGGCTCAGCGGTGCGCTTCGAGGAGCTACCCAGTTTCTTGATCCAAGCCACTCTCGCGGCTGAGGATCGACGCTTTTGGAGTCATGGCGGTGTGGACCTGCTGGCGGTGGCTCGGGCAGTGCGGGACAACGCTTCGGCGGGGCATGTAGTCTCTGGTGCTTCGACGATTCATCAGCAGCTTGCGAAAGTGGCCGCCGGTCGGCTGCAAAAGCGCACGCTTGGAGTGAAGGTCATTGAGGCTTTGCAGGCTAGACGGTTGGAGATGTCCTGGTCGCGTGAACGAGTTCTCAGCCAGTATCTGAGCCGCATCCACTACGGCAATCTGCTCACTGGCTGCACGGCGGCTGCTTCGGGTTATTTTAACAAACCTCTGCATGACCTCACACTGGCCGAGTCTGCCTTTCTCGCAGCCATTCCTCAGTCGCCCTCGCGGCTGAATCCGTTCCGCAGTCTAGAGGCAGTCCGACCACGCCAGGAGCGGATTTTACAGGCCATGCGCGAGCTGGGAATGATCACGGACGAGCAGTGGCGTGTGGCTCTGGCCGAACCACTGGTGCTGCAACGATACACCGGCGGCTTCGCCGCACCTCATGCCCTCGAGATGCTCCGCGGACGGGCGATGGATGCCGGTGGGGCTGTGCGGACTACGATCGATGCAGGGCTTCAGCGGCAGGTGGAAAAGATCATTGCTTCCCGTCTCGCCACCTTGAAGGAACGGCATGTCACCCAGGCGGCGGCGGTGGTGATCGATAATGCTTCTGGGGAGCTGCTGGCACTGGCGGGTTCACGCGATTTCTTTGCCTCAGACGGAGGCCAGATCAATGGCGCGTGGGTGCCGCACTCACCGGGTTCGGCGATGAAGCCCTTCACATATCAGCTTGCCTTTGAGCGTGGTTTCACACCGGCCTCAATCCTGGCAGATCTGCCTGTGGAGTATCCGACGCCGACGGGAGTCTATCGACCGGAGAACTATGCACACCGCATTTATGGACCGGTGACTTGTCGGGATGCCCTGGGCAACAGCCTGAACATCGCGGCGGTGAAATTGCTGGCGAATCTTGGGGGCGCGGAGACGCTGCTGGCACGCTTGCAGGAGCTGGGTTTGAGCACGTTGACAGAGCCGGCGGAGCACTACGGGCTCGGCCTGACCATTGGCAATGCTCCGGTGCGGTTGATCGAATTGGCAAATGCCTATGCCTGTCTCGCCAGACTCGGGGAGTGGAAAGAGTGGCGGCTGGTAAAAGACGACGTGGCGCTACCCGGTCGGGCTGTGTTGAAGCGCGAAGCCTGTTACCTGATCTTCGACATCCTTAGTGATAATCAGGCGCGTAGCATGACCTTCGGCACCTATTCGCCCCTGCGGCTGCCTTTTCGCGCGGCGGTGAAGACGGGCACGAGCCAGTCGTATCGGGACAACTGGACGCTCGGCTTCACGCCAGAATACACCGTCGGAGTCTGGGCGGGGAATTTCGACAGCACCCCCATGCAGCAAATCTCCGGCGTCACCGGAGCTGCTCCCATCTGGCGGGACATCCTGCTGCACCTGCATGAGGCCAGTCCAGCCACTTGGTATGAAGAACCCAAAGACATCAGGCGAGCCCGCATCGATCCGCGCACAGGCAGGCGACTGACGGCTCAGTCACCGCCTTCGCGGCTGAGTCGTGAGGAGCTTTTCATCGCTGGCTCGCTACCGCCCGCAGCCATGCGAGGTGACTACGATGACCGGGGCCGCGCGCTCCTGCCGCCCGAGTTCGCGAAGTGGGTCCGCAGTTCGGATAACTGGCTCGGCGACCTTGTTACCTGCGCTGACCAGGGCAGTGCCGCACCGACTTGGCGCATCGCCCATCCCATCCCCGGCACCGTCATTCGACTGGATGCAGATCTGCCAGGAGGCGGCAGGCGGCTGTTGCTGGAAACTGAGCCGCAGATGCCTGTGCGGTGGCGCTGTGAATCCCTCCCTGTGCAGCGCGATTGCGGTCAAGCTTATGTCCTTCTCCGTGCCGGTCGTCATGAGTTCATCGTACACGATCCTGCTTCGGGTGAGGTAAAGCGCACGCATGTGATCGTGCATGACGAGTAGGCGCCGACTTTGTGCCGACGGAGCAAGGCATGGAAAAAGATTCACCAATCCAGGAGACGCTGGGTATAAAGTCCGAATCTCATGCCACACCCTACGACTCGCTTTGCCCCCAGTCCCACCGGCTGGCTGCACCTGGGTCATGCCTATGCAGCTCTCTTCGCGGCTGAAAAGGCGGGCGGCGGGCGCTTCCTGGTCCGGCTGGAGGACATTGACGCCACCCGCGCGCGCCCGGAATATGAAGCTGGGATATTCGAGGACTTGGACTGGCTCGGGCTGACCTGGGATCGGCCCGTAATCCGGCAGTCGGATCATATCGAGGTGTATCGTGCCGGGCTGGCGGTGCTGGGTCGGCTGGGGCTGTTGTATCCATGCTTCTGCACGCGAAGGGAGATCCAGCAGGAGATCGACCAGGCCGGCAATGCCCCGCACGGCCCCGATGGCCCGCTCTACCCCGGCACCTGCCGGAGACGCAGCGCGGGGGAAAGGCAGGAGCGCATCGCGGGGGGCGAAGCTTATGCGCTAAGACTGGATGTCGCAAAGGCGATGAGCCTCGTCGGCAAAGAGTTGCGCTGGGAAGACCAAACACATGGATCGTTCATCGCCACTCCGGGCATCTTTGGAGATGTGGTTCTGGCGCGCAAAGACACGCCCGCCAGCTACCACCTCGCCGTGGTGCTCGATGACTCACGTCAGGGCGTCACGCTGGTGACGCGGGGAGAGGATCTGCTGCCCGCTACCCATCTGCATCGTCTGCTGATCGAGCTGCTGCATCTGCCGCTACCCTCCTGGGAGCACCACCGGCTCATTCTCGATGACCATGGTCGCCGTCTCGCCAAACGTGATGACGCCAAGTCTCTCCGCACTCTGCGTGAGCAAGGCTGGACTCCAGAACATGTGCGGCAGGAAGTCAGGCGTGCTTCCAGTTCGCAGAGCAGATAGCCAGCTTTGCTGTCTCGTCCCCGACGCTCTTTACGGGCTGATCTGGCTGATCGCGGCGGAGACGTTGTCCACAGTGAGGAGTTCAGGGAGCACGATGGGCTCCGGCTTGCCAGGGAGGTAGAGGACGTTCACGGGCACGGCGGCTTTGCCGAGATCGGAGAGGGCTTTGGTGATGCGCGGGTCTTCGTTCGTCCAGTCGGCCTTGAGGAGGATGACCTTCTTTTCGGCGATGAGTTTTTTCAGGGCGTCGCTTTTATAGACACGCTTGTTCACCTGGCAGGTGACGCACCACTGCGCGGTGTAGTCGATGTACACGGGCTGGCCGGCAGCGCGGAGTTCGGCGACTTTTTCGGGGGACCATTCCGCCCACTTGTCTTCCTTCACCGGCCATCCGGCATAGAGGCCGCCGCCGATGCTGAGCAGGGTGAGGATGAGCGCGATGTGACGAGTGCGCGCAGGCTTGTGCGGAAGGTTCCAGCGCCCATAGACCCAGCAGCCGAAGGCTATCAGCACGAGGCCGAGCATGGCAAAGAGGAGCGGCTGCCCCTGCACCATGCCGGTGAGCACCCAAATGAGGAAAACGACAGTGCCGAAGAGCAGAAAGGAGAGACCTTGTTTAAAACTCTCCATCCACGCGCCGGGACGCGGCAGGGCGGAGACGAGCTTTGGAAAGATGGCGAGCAAGAGGAACGGGCTGGCGAGACCGAGGCCGATCATGGAGAACATGACCAGAGCCTGGAAGGAGGGAAGGGTGACGGTGTAGCCCAGTGCAGGCCCGAGGAAGGGGGCTGAGCAGGGCGTGGCGACGACGACGGCGAGCAGGCCAGAGAAGAAAGAGCCGCTCAGGCCGTGCTGGGATTGCAGGTTCTGCCCGACACCGACGGCAGACGCGCCGATCTCAAACAAGCCGGCCATGCTAAGACCGAAGATGAGGAAGAAGGCACCGAGACCATAGACGAAGCCGGGGGACTGAAGCTGGAAGCCCCAGGCTTTCCCCAGCGTGATAACGAGGGCCCCGAGAGCCCAGAAGCAGACGAGCACGCCGAAGGTGTAGGCGAGACCGTGGAAGAGAACCTGCTTTTTGTTTTCACCCGCCTGTTGGACCACGCTGAGAACCTTGATGCCGAGGACGGGGAAGACGCAGGGCATGACGTTCAGGATAAGACCGCCGATGAAGGCGAAGAGCAGGTAGCCGGCAAAGGATCGTTCGGCAGTTTTTACGATGGGTGCAGTGTCTGCCGTTGCGGGTGCGGCGGCAGTTTCCTGGGCAAAGAGGGCGCTGTTGGCGGGATCGATCTCGGCTTTTTCCGCCAGTGTGAGACTGAGTTTCGCCTCAGGTTTCACGGGCATGCAGTTCTCGGGATTGCAGGCCAGGGCATCGACGATGACACTGATCTCCACGGCATCGCCGACTTTACCTGCGGGGGTGATTTTGACTGGCAGATGCACGGTGCCTTCATAGCCCTGGGATTTTTTCCCATCGGTGGAATCGACCTCCTTCGTCGCGGGCCAGGGCAGTTCCTCGACGCTCCAGCCTTCGGGCAGGGTCCACTTGAGCTTCGTTGGCTTGCCGATGACGTCAGGCGGGAGGACCTTGCCATAAGTATGCCAGTGCTCCTGATGCACGAGTTTGATGGCAGCGCGGAAAGGCTGGCTGGGGGCGGCGCTCTTCACTTCGGAGACGAGGCTGGCCGTGACGATGGCGGGGGCTGATCCAGCAGGGGAGAGGAGGTCGATCTGCGAAATCGCGGGCGCGAGGAGTGCGAAGAAAAGCAGTAGCGTGTGGATGGCGCGGGTCATGATGGTGGGGGGATTTACGAGACACGCAGCAGTGATTTATTCCAATGAGCAATTTGTAATGTAACACTGCGATCCTGCTCACGGCTTCGTGAAGCGTACACGGTAGTTCCCGCCCTGGAGTTCCTGGCGGCGGTAGTCGCAGTCGTAATGCAGGAAGAGCCTTACCTGGCCGCTTGCCTCCTGTGGGATCAGGATGCGGTGATTGCCTTCGGCATCGAGCCATTGGATGAGGTCAGGTTGACCGTTCTGCCCTCGCGTGACTTTGCCGCGAAGTCCGTCGGGCAGGGTTGCTTCATCGCCGAGGACTTCCATTTCGAAGCTGTTGCGGATGATGAATGCGGGCGGGCGCTGTCCTTTGCGGTGAAGAATGGGTCTTTGACCCAGACCGAACCTGTCGCCCCGCAGGTTGCCGGTGAGTTCCAGGCTGACCATGTGGGCCACGAGCAGCTTCCTGCGTGAGTCACGGGCGAGTGGTGGCTGGCGGGAATCAATCCAGCGGTCAATCGCCGCCTGACGGAGGGCAAAGGCGGACTGGGGGCTCAGAAGCTCGGGATAAACGCGAAGCGCTTCCTGCTCATACCTGGCCCGGTCAGCCGGGGTGTCGGTGAAGCTGTCGTTCACGTTGCGCAGCAAGGGGTCTTGATAGTGCTCGAAGAAGCGGCGGGTCTCCATCACGCGATTGTACACCGCCGCTTCCGGCGCTCCTTGCTTCACCGCTGAACCATCTTCGGCACGCTGGGCATTGCTCCCTGGCCCCATGCGCCCGATGCTTTCCCGTTCCTCCTGAGCTGGCAGGGCCGTTTTTTGACCTCGGTCAAAGGCGCGCTGAGTGGCCGCTGCACGTTCCCGACTCGCCTTATCAAAGACAGAGTCGTTTGAGCCACTCGGTTGGCGCGAAATCTCTCGCTCGAGCTCCGCACGCTGTCTGGCCTGCTCGCGCTCACGGCTGGCTTTCTCGAAAGGATTGACCTCCTGGGCGTGCAGCATCATGCCAGTGATCAAAAGGAGGGCAGGGGAGGCGATGCGTGACATGATGAGCACGGAGATACTATTATTTATCACGCAGCCACCTGACTCGGCAATGGCGATGTACTCATCCCTGCGGCATGAAAGGTGGCCAGCCAACGCCACGATTACTTCACCCCTATGCTCTCCGACCTGAACCGCCGCCAATTCGTCCATACCACGGCCATCCTGACCGCCGCCACCAGTCTCCGCGCCCAGCAGAAAGCTGACTCCGCTGAAACCCTCCGCATCGGCCTCGTGGGCTGCGGTGGACGCGGCACTGGCGCAGCCTCTCAGGCTCTCGGCGCAGAGTATAATGGCAAGATCGTCGCCATGGCGGATGTGGACATGAAACAGATCGACGGCAGCATCGCCTCGCTCTCCCAGAAGTTCCCCGACCGTGTCGATGTGAAGCCAGACAAGAAGTTCATCGGCATCGACGCCTACAAGAAGCTCATCGACAGCGGAGTCGATGTCGTGCTGCTTGCCAGCCCTCCAGGGTTCCGCCCCATGCATCTCCAGGCTGCCGTGGACGCCGGGAAGCACATCTTTTGTGAAAAGCCCATGGCCGTGGACACCATCGGTTATCACATGGCCATGGCCGCCGTGAAGAAGGCGAAGGAGAAGAAGCTGAATCTCGTGGCCGGCTTCTGCTGGCGCTACAGCACCTCCCGCATGGAGGCCTTCAAGCGCGCCCTTGGCGGTGACATCGGCAAGATCACCAGCGTCTATGCCACATACCACACCGGCCCCGTGAAACCCATGCCACCCGCCAGCGGCCGCCCTGCGGGCATGAGCGATGTCGAGTGGCAGGTGCGGAACTGGTACAACTTCTCCTGGCTCAGCGGCGACAGCCTCGTCGAGCAGGCAGTGCACAGTGTGGACAAGGTCTGCTGGGCCATGGGCGACAAGCCGCCGATGAACTGCATCGGCACTGGTGGCCGGCAGATCAAGGCCGAGGACGGCAATATCTTCGACCACTTCCACGCTGCCTATGAGTGGGAAAACGGCGTCATGTGCAACATGGCCAGCCGGCAGATCAAAGGCTGCCAGGGTCACAATCAGGACATCATCCGCGGTGAAAAAGGCGTCCTCACCATCGGCAAGGGCGGCGCACCCTTCATCGACGGACCGAAGCGCTGGCGCTTCCGTGGTGAGGAGAAAAACATGTATGACCTCGAGCACGAGGCGCTCTTTAACTCCATCCGCAAAGGCGAAGTCATCAATGACGGCGACCGTATGATGCTCTCCACACTCGTGGCCATCATGGGTCGCGAGGCTGCCTACACTGGCCAACTCATCACCTGGGATCAGATGCTCGCCTGCACCCAGGACCTCGCTCCCGATACGCTGAAGTGGGGTGACAGCTTCAAGCCCACGCCGATGCCCACGCCCGGCGTGACCAAGTTCCTGCTGCCTGAGCCGAAGAAGCCCGAGGAAACTGAGGGCGCGAAGAAGCAGAAAGCCTGATCTTTGGAAGCCTGAGCCCGGTGATACATCTCACCGGGCCAGCGCCCCGACATGCGCCGTCACCGCACTGGCGAGGCCCGTGAGATTGTAACCGCCTTCGAGAACGGAGACGAGGCGGCCTTGGCAGTGCTCGTCGGCAGATTGCATGAGCAGTTTGGTCAGGGAAGCAAAGTCGTCATCGGTGAGCTTGAACTGGCCGAGTGGGTCATCGACTCGTGAGTCGAAGCCTGCACTGATCATGATAAGGTCAGGTTTGAAGGCGGCGATGGCGGGCAGGAGCTTGGTTTCAAAAGCCGCGCCGATCTGCTTCATGCCGGTGCCCGCAGGCAGCGGGAAGTTCATCGTGCTGCCCTTGCCTTTGCCCGCGCCGGTTTCCTCCGCATGACCAGTGAAGGGATACCAGGGGCTCTGATGCGTGCTGGTAAAAAAGACGCTGCCGTCCTCATAAAAGATGTCCTGCGTGCCGTTGCCGTGATGCACGTCCCAATCGACGATGACGACCTTCGCCGCGCCGTGCTGCTTTTGCGCATGGCGGGCTCCGAGGGCGATGTTGTTAAAAAGGCAGAAGCCCATCCCCTGGCTCGGACGTGCATGATGCCCCGGTGGACGCACGGCGCAGAATGCGTGGGTGAGTTTACCGGACATGACGGCATCCACGGCATTGATCACACCACCCACGGCACGCGTGGCAATGTCGTAGCTCTTCGAGCAGATGTTGGTATCGCCAGTGCTCAGGGCATCCAACCCGGCGGCAACTTCATCGCGGGCAAGCTCGATGTAATGACGCGGATGGCAGCGCTCGATTTCCGGCATCTCCGCCGCACGACTGAGGATGGAAGCCAGCTTCGGCAGCAAGTCGGAAGCGGTGAGTGCCTTCATGATGGCGGTGTAGCGCTGCGGGCACTCGGGATGTCCGGGACCGGGATCGTGGTCGGTGTAGAGTGGATCGAGGAGGAGGCCGGTTTTCATGGGATGACAGGATTCAATCCTTGTTCTTTGGCAACTTCAAGACTTGAACTAAGCACTGAGAACTGAGCACTGCTCACTTTTAATCCCGCCATGCCTCTGACTCTCGATTCACCTCTGAACACCGTGCCCGATCTCTCGTCACGGATGGTGAAGACCTTGGAGAAGGAAGGCGTGACCACGGTGCGCGATGTGATCTCCTGGCTGCCTTTCCGGCATGAAGATCGCACGAGGGATGACGCCATTTCATTTCAGGTCAGTGAGCTGCCGGTGTGTCATCAGGTGCTGGTGACAAAGACGGGAAACAAGTTCTTCGGCGGACGTGGTGGGATGTTCGAAGCACAGGTGGAGCCCTCGGGCGGAGCATCCATGGGGCAACTGCTCACACTGCGCTGGTGGAGCATGCCTTTCATGAGCCGCGTGATCGCCGAGGGGCAGCGGCTGATCGTGTATGGAAAGATCAAGGAATTCAAAGGCAGGCTCTCGATGGATCATCCCGAGTATGAAGTGCTGGAGGAGGAAGGCACGACGATGATCCACTCGGGCCGCATCACGCCGGTGTATCGGCTGAAGGCGGGTGTGACGCAGAAGACGCTGCGCACAGCGGCGTGGCATGTGGTGCAGCACCTCGGCGATGACTTCGCCTCCGATGTGCTGCCGAAGCCGAGTGAGGCGGGCGAGTTCGCGGGTTGGAATCGAGCACGGGCGCTGAAGGCGGTACACTTCGCGGCGACGATGGACGACCTGGAGAAGGCGCGTCGCTACCTCGCTCTGGAGGAGTTTTATGGCTATCAACTCCGCGTCGTGCGACGTCGCCGGGCGGTGCTGGAGTCCGGCGGGCACTCGCATGTGGCGGGGCCGCTGGTGCAGGACTTTGAAAAGGCACTGCCCTTTGAAATGACCGGCGCGCAGAAGCGCTCGCTGGAGGAAATCCAGCACGACATGGCGAGCAACGCGCCGATGAACCGCCTGCTGCATGGCGATGTCGGCAGCGGCAAGACCGTGGTGGCCTTCGCGGCGATGCTCGGTGCGGTGGAAGTAGGCAAGCAAGCCGCGCTCATGGCTCCGACGCAGATCCTCGCCGAGCAGCATTTCAGCACGGCGCGCAAGTGGCTGGAGCCGCTGGGTCTTAATGTGGCGCTGCGCACGGGA
>CAYMHJ010000122.1:0-17312 GCA_964390165.1 uncultured Prosthecobacter sp.
TGATCGATTCGGGAAGCAGTTGCCGCAAGCACCTCCCCTCCGCCCTCAGTCGACAAGGCAGGGAGCAAGATTGGTTGGACTTGCTGGTGGTCATGGTTAGACCTTTCGTGCGGGCCTGTTGAAGGGGGGCAGAAGGAGCCTTGGTAACATGGATCCCGACGACTATCAATGGGACGTTGCGCGACGTTCGTTCATCAGAACCCGACTGCGACTTGCAGTTCAAAAACAAACGCGCGCCAAGGACTGCCCCTGACGCGCGTTGAACAAGAAGGTGTCAGGCAGGCCGCTCAGCTCACCGCCACTTGCATGGGCTTCGGCTTGGTCACCTCGGTCTTCGGCAGGTGCACCAGCAGCACGCCATCCTTGAACTCGGCGCTCACCTTGTCGGCGGCTACGTCGTCCGGCAGTGTGAAACTGCGGATGAAGCTGCCATAGGAGCGTTCGATGCGGTGGTACTTCTTATCCTTGTCCTTCTCCTCCTTATCGAACTTGCGCTCGCCAGAGATGCTCAGCTCGCCGTTCTCAACGGAGACCTTGATCTCCTCTTTTTTGAGTTCAGGCAGCTCCGCTTTGACGAGGAATTCCTTACTGTCTTCGGAGATATCCACTGCGGGCGACCATTGCGCCACAGTGATGGATTCCTTGCCATTGCCTGTTCGCGCACCGAGACCGAGGCTACGATTCAGGCGGTTTTCCCATTCCGCGAAATCCCGGAAGGGATTCCAATGTGTCAGAGTGTTCATGTTTAGGTTGGTGGTTGATATGCCGACGTATGGACAAACCCCGGAAGCCCGCGCCGACCCAGACTTCTGAAGCTGCGAATGCGGCACAAGAGTCGCCAAACAAGCCACGGGATTCTTCCTTCTAATTGGCAAGCTTTGTGCGAAATTTGGCGCATGAAATGATATGGCATTGCAAGCTCGCGTAGATGCAGTTGCGCATGCGCAGCTCGATATCGTGGGACGCTTACGATGCAGAGATTCGATCATCGAAATCTCAGGACATTCACCAAAGCCGCTGAGGAACCCCAACACGCCATCCATGAAGCGGCGATTCGCCGCTTGGAAAAGCACATCTGTGCGGTGGCGCTCAAGGACACATTGCGTGGCGCAATGCCAGTTCCGCCAGCGAACTCGTCAGGTTGGCCGCTGTTTCATCGTCCGTGGTGATGAGCAGGCATCTTCCAGGATCCAACTCATCCGGCCCCTCGAAGAAACTGTCTGGAATCCAACTTGTAACGAGATATCCTTCCATACCTCAATCAGCCACATTTGAGTGTGGACAAGCAATGTCCTGCGTTTCCAGCATTCCTGCCGCGACGGCCTTGAACCAGACACGATCAACCTAGTGAAACCACAATGACACCATCATGATCACCTACGACCACGATACACTGCGGTTGTTTGGCATCCCGCTTTTCACTCTCCTTGTCGGAAGCGTGTTTCTCGCCGCGCTAGCGGGCCTGTCTTTCGGCGTTTTCCGATGGAAACAGCGCACTGGCAAGATTGTCACTATCGCATTTGCGGTGATATTGCTGCTGTTCGCGTTGGTCATCCTGTTTGTGCTGATCACGGTCGGAAGCGGCAGCATGGGATGATAAATTTTCACGCCTTGCTGACTCGTAGGCAGATGCGTCCGATGCATATCTCGGGAGAGGCGATCAAAATAACTCGAACGAAAGCGGGCGGGTCGCGTTGGTCGGTTTTGTCGCGTTGAGAGCTACCTCGCAGCCAGGATCTCGCGCGCGAGCCGCAGAAGCGCCTGGTTCATCACGACAACGCGATCTTTGGCCGCCGAGGCATTCGCGGGCATTGGCAGGGCGATGTGGGAGAAATGATTGCTGACGTCTTTGCCGGTCACGGGCTGCATTTTCCAGGTGCACTGCAGCACCAAGGTGTTGGCGGCGTCGGGCTCAAACTGGGTGATGCGCAGCTCCAGTAAGTCCGTGTATTCGAGCGTGGTGAACCGTTCCGCCGGCAGTATGCTCATCGAGACCGGTGAGGATTTGTTTGATGCGCGCACCCAGCCCCGTGCTGGTCAGGAAATGCCGGTAGCCCTCCGCCGTGATCGCAAAGCAATCGGGCACCTTCACGCATTAGGAGCTCAACTCATGAAACATTTCGCCCAGCGAGGCATTCTTGCCGCCGACGAGGGGAATATCGCCAACGGAGATGTCGTCAAATCCACAGATGAAACGGAGGCATGGCTCACTATCCCATGCCAAGGGGGCAAGCTCAGCCTGCCTCGGCGAAAGCAGGGCGGATCGTGTGGCCAGAGCGAGCAGGCGAGTTCATGACAGGGGCGGAGTGACAACGAAGACAGGTTTGTGCGAGCGGGCGATCACTGCCTGCACCGTCGAACCCAGCAACGCAACACCGGTACGCGAGTGCCCTTTGGTGCCCATGCAGATGACATCAGTTCCCTTGCGTTCCGCAGCCTCGCAGATGGCGGCGGCAATATCGTGGTGGGTCAACACTTCGGAGGTGATGGCGACACCCGGAAACTGCGGGAAGGAGGAGGTCAGCATTTGGAACTTCTCCTGCGCCTCTTTCCTAGCCTTTGCTGTCGCGATGCTGTGGTCAAAGTACACCTCGGAGGCGATGACGGGATTGATGCCGCTCGTTGGCTCATGACAGACATGCACGAGATGAATGGCTCCGCCCGCAGGCAGAAGGCTGTAGGCATGGCGCAGGGCTGCGGTGCAGACTTCGGTGAAGTTCGTCGCCAGGAGTATCCGGCGGATTGAGGGAATACGCACGTCCGGCACTCCAGCGATGGCAGGCACGCAGAGGACATTCGTCGTGGCATGGATCAGCACATTGCGGGAAAAGGAAGGCGCCGTCAGCCGCTGCCAGCCATGTCGCTGATGCGTGCCTACCACGAGTAGCCCAGACTGTTGGTCATCCGCTGTGTGCAAGAATTCATTCGCAGGCAAACTGACGACTTCACGCACATGCACCTTCACCGGCATATCGCCGAGGATGGCATGCAGGCGCTCCCAGACATCGCGCTGACGTGCCTCTTGCTGCTCCTTGGAGATGATGAGATCTTCAGCCGGACGCACATAAGCTGCCTCAACTTCCACCTGACCCAGCGTGACCAAGGTATGCACCGCCGCAATGGCTGCATCCGCCGACGCGGTGAAGTCCACACCACAAAGCAGACGCAGTGCGGTTGCATCGCGTAGCCAGTCCAGCAGCAGATCCGGTTGGCGAACGACCAGCGTGGGCACGGACGCACGTTCTGCGACACGTTCCGCCACGCTGCCTAGCAACCAGCGCTCGGCCATGTCTTTGCCGACTGATCCAAGAATGATCATCTTCGTTGGCTGCTGAGCCGCTGCGTCAATAATCTCCGAACTCGCATTGCCATGACGAAAATCTTCCACGACTTCCAAGCCGGTGGCGCGCAACCGTTCCGCCTCCCGCTTGAGCTGTTCGCGGAAAAGCTTGTCATCCGGTATCACGACCGGTAGATCGCCCATGACATTATAATCCTGTGCGCAATGCACGAGTCGCAGGGGGATCTGTAGTTTTTTCGCCAGCGTCGAAGCGATGTCGGTGGCCGCAATGGCGGCTTTGGAGAAGTCAGTAGCACAGAGGATTTGCATGATGGTGGTAGGTTGAAGTTAAAACTGATGAAGGTGGAATCGGGATGCTGCACTCATATTCCTGACAGGAAAGTCTCCGGCATTTCGCTGACTTCCCTTTTCGCAGTTCGCTCTAGCGGTTCGATGGAACGGGTTTTATCCGTGTTCTTCCAGTCCTGCGGCGGCACCAGTCGCACGCCCTCAGGCCATGGCGCGCCTTGAAGGATCCAGTCATGCAACAACTGGGTGGTCTCCTTCTCCATGCCTTCTGGCGTCGGCGGCATCGCCACCGGATTGTCGTGCCCCAGGAGCAATACCTTGTAGAGCAGGCTTTGATGCGGCGCGCCTGGCACGATCACCGCCCCGCTGCGCCCGCCCTTCATCGCCAGCGCCTTCGTTTCCAGATTCAAACCGGCGCAGACATAGCGTCGGTGATGACACTCCAAGCAACGCATTTCAAGGACCGGCTTCACCTCGGTGGCAAAATCCACCGTATGATCCGGTCGTCGCTCCAGCCTTTGATGCATGCAGGCTGTCAAACCAAGAACGGCTAACGTTGTGGTGGAGAGAACTCGTTTCATATCGGCGGATGGAGAATGGCAGACAAAGCAAAAAACCAAGCGCTGCACTGGACGGTGGCGCTATGCCCTGTATCAAGCGGCGAAGCCGAAGCGATGCTTCACCTCGACCGAGTCCAGATCGAGTGATCTACCCAGCAGACGGGAGCCAAGACGTTCCGCCGCGACACGCAGCATACAATCCGCCTGCGGTGGATCGAGTTCAATCCCTTCATGCTTGATGGCCTTGATGCGGGCACCGACGAGCAGAAGATTCATGAGGAAGTCCTCCGCCTCAATCGGGTCGTCCGTGCGGTGAGTGTCCTGACGTTTGTTGTGCTGCGGATGGATCACGTACTCAATGTCGTATTTAGCAAGCATAGTTGGTGGTGGTTGAGGTTGAAATAAGGTAACGGGTGGATTCTGCCACGCTCTGAGTAGGCCTGCTCAGCCTTCGGTGGCGTGTTTGACTCCGATTTTGTGCGCTCATGGCTTGGTGGGCGATTGTTTCGTTCAACGCGCACCATTAACCTGCCGCGCGATCTTTCTGGGTGCGAGCACAAACAGACGCCGCGCCTTGCGAAAGATGCGGGCGCGCAGGTTCTTCATCTGGCGGTGGATGGCGCGGGCAAGGCAGTCGGAGGAACCGTGGGTGTAATGCTCGCGCAGCATGGCGAGGTCATGAAGCTGGCCGAGCAAACTGCCGAGCTTGCGCGAGGCATTGAGATGATGCCGATCATGCAGGACAAGGAGCGACTGGAAGTAATGATCCTTCACCGGTGCACGCCAGCGGTGCAGGCGAAGAGCCGACGGCTTGTGCTCGCAGCGTCGGAACCACTGGCGGGCCTTCGCATAACGGCGGGAATAAGCCTTGGCGATGTCATCCCGGGACATGGGACGCAGCGTCATGGTCTGCAGACGTCGGGTGAGCATATGAGCCGTTGCTTTCAGCCTGAGAAGCTGTTCCGACCCCAGTGTTCCATCGGGACTATTGCCATTCTCAGTAGCGATGCATTCCTTGCGCCAATTGACATTGCCATCATTGAGTTCATCCAGCAGCGCATTGAGCACATGCTGATCGCGGTTCATGGCAAAGGCCTGCTTGAGGACACGCAGACTGCGCCGGATGGCTTTGATGGTGGTCGGTGCCAAACCCGGTGCGATGAGTCGCAGGATGGCGCGCAGTTTCTTCATGCGCACACGCAACGCGTGGATGCGTGTGTCTGAATTGCGTGAGGACAGCAGCCGCAGATCGCTTTCCGCCTGTCGCGAAATCGACAGCAAGACCTGACGCAGCCTCTGCTCTGGCGGCAAAGCTGAGGATGAACGTGCCATGGCCATACCATCGGGGAATTCACTATTGCTCCGGTGCACCCGCATCGCTCGGCACCACCAGCACCGGGCAATGAGCGCGTTTCAAGACATCATGGGTGACGCTCCCGACGAGCAAGTCGTAGATCGTGCTGTGGTGATGCGAGCCGAGAATGATCAGATCAGCATTCTGCCTCCGGGTCTCTGCGAGCACCGTGTCCACGATGGCGCCCTCCAGTTGCTGGACGGAGGCACGCACGCCGAACTTGATCAGAGAGTCGCGCATCTCCAGAAGCTGCGCGTAGTGCTTCTGCACCGATTCCGAAGAGGGATCCTGCATGATTACGGGCGAGACGAGTCCTACATCGACGACGACGGGTTCCTTCGCTACCACATGAAGGATGATCACCTCGCTCTTGAACGCAGTCGCAAGCCTGTGCGCCTGCTTGAGCACTTTGAAGGTGAGGTCGGAGAGATCGACCAAGGCAACGATGATTTTCATGAGGGGGTGGTTTCTGCGAGAAGCTTCACAACAAGCACTGAGCATGGCAGCCGTGTCAGCAGGCGTTCCGCCGTTGAACCCAGCAGGACGTAGCGCAGGTTGGTGCGTCCTTTGCCGCCGACGATGATCAAGTCCGCCTGGGACTCCTGCGCATTTGCCACGATGCCATTGCCGTGGCTGAACGATTCGTGGAGCACTTCGGCGGCATTCATGCCCTGCGCGGCATCGTGCACAAACTCATGCAGTTCTTTGCGGAGTTCCTGAATGTAGGCGTCGCGCTCTTCGGGCGTGGGTACTGCTGCTGGCACGCCCGTGTCTGCAAAGGGTGTAGGGTAGGCCATGGCCGCCCAGAGTTCCTGCCACACATGCAGAAAGTCCACAAGATAGCCATCCTTGCTGGCGACACGTCGCGCCTGCTCTGCCACCTCACGCGAGGTTGGGGAGAAATCAATGCAGGCGACAATCTTCCGAAAAGCCTGTGGATGATTGTTCCTGACCAACAGCACGGGTGTCTGCGCCTTGCGCGCCAGTTCACAGGCAACTGATCCGGCCCCTGCTGGCATTTGCCCTGCCCCAGCGATGCCGGCGACCAGCAAATCCGCCTTCAAGCTGCGAGCATGCTCCAAGATCTCATGCATGGGATTGCCCATGGCAATGGTGACTGCGTAATCGCCCGGCGTGGTGGATTGCGACATCCAGCGCGTCAGCGCAGCACTGGCCCCCTCGGTGGCCAGTTTCGCATGAGTTTCATAGTTTTCTTCACGGCTGTCCGCCAGCGCCGCGACGGCGGCTGCGTCCACCACATGCAGCACCTGCAACTTCGCGCCATTGAGGCCTCCAATGCGTGTGGCCTGTTCAAGCGCGGTGCGTGAACCGGTGGAGAAATCCACGGCAACAAGAATGGTGTTGAGCGTGTTCATGGGTTTGATGCGGTTCAACTGACGGAGATGCTCTCGACCAGCTAAACGCATCTTCGCAGGTCATGAAATGGGTTGTTCAACCCATATCCTTGCGAACCCTGCGCGGATCTTGTCATCACATTGAGGTGATAAAATTCACCCCTCATGCGTCGCGATTATCATCGCCAAAGCACCGTTTGGGCATCAGGATCTGGCGATGAACAACCCCTGCCGCCCATGAACGAAAAACTCGATACTCTGTTGGAAAAAATGCGCGTGTTAGAGAAGGACATCCTGCGTGAACTGCAAAAAAAGGAGCTGGAATTCTTCTATGAGGTGCGTCAGGGCAAGATCCGCTTCACCGAAGAAGCGCAAGCCCGGCACAAACTGCTGGTGAAGCGGTTCACCAGCTACATCCGGGATTCACGATTTATGATCATCCTCACCACGCCGATGATCTGGGCCTGTTTTATCCCAATCGCCTTGCTGGATCTGTTCATGGTCGTTTATCAGGCCATCTGCTTCCCGGTCTATGGCATCCCCAAGGTGAAGCGTAGAGACTACATACAGTTGGATCGGCGGCATCTGGCCTACCTGAACTGGGCGGAGAAGTTCAACTGCGAGTACTGCGGCTATGCCAACGGCGTGCTCGCCTGTGCTACCGAGATCGCCGCGCGCACGGAACAGTACTGGTGCCCGATCAAGCACGCGCTGCGCATGAAGTCCATGCACAGCCGCTACCGGCATTTCTTCGACTACGGCGACGCCGAGCACTACCGGCAGCAGATCGAACAAGTTCGACGGTCGTTTGAAGACATCGACAAGAATGACACACCGGAAGCCGCGGCTCCCGCCAGCACATGATTCGCCCGACAATCACCAAAACCCGAGAAGCCACCGAGCAACCATCCGCTAACCTGACTTAACCACCATGAAAACGAAGGCCATATTGTCGAGCGATACCGCCCCTGAAGCCACCGTCAAGCCACTCCCTCGCAAGCTTGGGGCCAACCATAGCGAGACCGCCAAACGGCCCCGCAAACACGACAACAACTTCAAGCAGTCCAAAGATCTGCGGGAAGACCGGGGCATCCGCCAGTTGAAAGCCAGCCCGAAATCACAATCCGCACGCGGCGGACGCTGAGACTGCTCCACCGTCACATGCCATGAATGATCGAGACTCACCGCATCCCGCTGAGCTTTGCCTTCAGCGTACGCTGGCGAAGACGGAAGCGCATGTCCGTCGTGAGCCGACCAATGCCGTCGCTGTTGCCATGGGTGCCGGATTGCTACTCAAACTGTTGCCCACGCGCGCCATGGTCCGCCCCATCACGACGCTGGCGGTATCGCTACTGCCACCAGCCCTGCTCGGACTCGGCCTGCTGAAGGCCTTCGAGCTTTGCTGCCAGACAACCACGTTCAAACCAGCGCTGACTCCTAAGTTTGAGTCGCCATGATTCAAGGTTGTTATTTCACACAAACAGCTCGGTGACGGACCATCTGACCGCACCGCTTGAGCGGCAACATTCCACGAGTCCTCATGATCTCCGTCGCCACCCAACGTCTGCTGAGCTTCCTGTCGGATGCGGCCTCGTATCCGCATCAGCCGTCGCATGTCACGCTGGTGCAGACGCACGCCTCTTGGGTCTTCATCGCTCCGCCTTTCGTTTACAAGATCAAGAAGCCGGTGAACCTGGGCTTCCTCGATTTCTCCTCGCTTGAGCTTCGCCATGCCGACTGCGAGCGTGAATTGATGCTCAATCGCCGTCTTGCCGAGGATATTTATCTGGGGCTCGAACCCATCTGCGAGAGCGATGGTAGCCTGCATTTCGGCAGCGATGGTGTGATCATCGAATGGGCGGTGAAAATGCGCGAGATGGACCCGCGATACTTTTTGAAGCACCTCATGCAGGATCAGGTCGTGGGCATCAATGAAATGGATCGCATCGTGGACAGATTGCATCGCTTCTACAGCACGCAGTCGCCGTTGCTGCCGGGTGATGTGAGGACGGCCAACGAGCACCTTCGACAGGGCACCGAGGACAACTTCAAGACTTCCGCGCAGTTCGTCGGTCAAAGCCTTTCGCAGCATGCGCTCGATGCCATCGCGCTCTACACTCGCGAGTTCTTCACGCGGCACAGTTCGCTGCTTGAATCGCGTCTGCACGACGGCTGGATTCGCGACTGCCACGGCGACTTGCACCTCGAACACATCCACCTGTCGCCAGATGCGGTGCAGATCTATGACTGCATCGAGTTCAACACGGATTTCCGCTGCATCGACGTGGCTTGCGACATTGCCTTCCTCGCCATGGACCTCGACTTCAATGATCGTCGCGATCTAGCGAGCTACATTGTCGATCGCTTCGCTCTGTTGCTGCATGACAGTGGGATGAAACCACTGATGGACTTCTACAAGTGCTACCGTGCTTGTGTCCGCGGCAAGGTCGAAAGCCTGCACGCCAATGCCGAGACCGTCGCTGAAGATGAGAAGCAGGCGAGCCTGCAATTGGCCCGCCGCTACTTTCAGCTTGCGCTGCAATACGCCGTCGCCGGGTCCAAACCGCGCGTCTTTGTCTTCATGGGCAAGGTGGCCTCCGGCAAGTCAGCACTCGCTGAAGCCCTCGGTCAGGAGACCGGCTGGCCGGTGCTCTCTTCCGACCGTCTGCGCAAGACACTGACTGGCACTCCCTTGAACCATCGCGGCAGTGAGGCAGAGCGTGCCGCACTATATGCGCCCGAAATGACGCAGAGAACCTACGACTTGCTGTTTGAGCAGGCTATTGCCTCCCTGCACAAGGGCCACAGCGTCATCCTGGATGCCACGTTCTCCAAACTCGAACATCGCAGCGCCCTCAAACGGCTCATGGCTTCAGCGGGTTGGGGCGTTCGATGGATCGAAGCCTATGCCAGTGAGGCAGTCGTGCGTGAACGCCTGCAAGACCGCGACCGTGACGATGCAGTCGTGTCGGACGCCCGCCTCGAAGACTACAAACGCCTGAGCGCCGGCTACGAGTCACCTGATGAATTGCTGCCAGATGAGAAGTTCTCCATCCTGACAGACGGGAAGCTTGATCAGGTCTTCAATGTGCTGCTGAGTCAGTTGGTGGGGCGGTAGAACCCTTCGCACTCAGCCTCGCGGCCCCGGACAATGCGGCGACCTTGCAGCGGGCCAAAGGTGGAGGTGATGACGGTGCACTGGCGTTCGGTGCCGGTGCCGTTGCCGTCGTAGAAGATGACGACCCAGTCATTGGTCTTGTGCAGTTCGTGAGCGCGGGCGGTGTTGGAATAGAGCGCGGTGTAGTGGCGCGGACCTCGTGTGGTGTGCAGGACAGGCAGCCAGGCTTCGCCGGTGGGATTGAAGCGCCTGGGCGCGATGAGTTTGATCTTTCCCGCTCTCGCATCTGCACGGTATTGGCGGTCCACATCCAGCACCTCGGCGATAGAGGGCTCGTTGGCGAGCGGACTGGACGTGGGAGGCTTTGGCAGGCGGCCCAGACGTTGAGCGAGGGTGTCGCGAATGCCTGCAAGCCGTTTTGGGCCAATGCCGCCGAGCTTGGCCAGGCGGCCGTCATGCGCGGCGGCCTCCAGCTCCTGCAAGGTCTCGATGCCCAGCTCTTCATGCAGTTTCCAGGCAGTGTTTTTGCCAATGCCAGGCACGGAAGCCAGCAGGGCGATGGGATCGCTCTCGCCACGCAGACGCTCCAGCATGCCGGAGTGCCCATGCAGCACGATGTCGCGAATCACATGGGCGATGGTGTCGCCAACGCCGGGGATCTTTTCCAAGCCTTCCAGCCCCTCGCGTGCCAGCACCTCTGCAACCGGCTCTGCCAGCAGGCGCAGGGCATCCGCCGCATGCACATAAGCCTGCACACGAAAGCGATTCGCCCCCTGTTCGGCGAGAATGCGCGACACCTCTTCAAGACTGCCGGCGATCTGTTGGTTCTGTGTCATGAGGTGATTCGGTTGATACGTCTCTGCACAAACTTGCGCAATTCCTCCGCGATGAACATCCCCATCGCGAGACTGATGGCCAAGAGCCAGACAGAGCACGGAATCGGAGCGGTGCCGAACCATTGATTGCCCAACGAGGTGTAGTCGATCAGCAGGATGAGGATCAGCTCCGTGGCGATGCCAGCCAAGATCAGGGGATTGGCCTGGAAGCGGCTGCGCAGGGTGGACTCGCTCGGATGACGGCAAAGGATGAGATTTGCCACCTGCATCACGACAATGGTGGTGAGGCAGGCCGTGGTGGCTTGCAGATAAAGCGGATCGTGAATGCCGAGGGTCTGTCCATGGTGCCAACCTCCGCTCTTGAGGACAAAGAAGAAGGCGGTCATGGCTCCAGCGGCCTGCAACACACCAAGCCAGAGATAGGCGCGGGTGATCAGCTTCCAGTCAAGCAGACGTTCGTGTCGCGGACGTGGTGGGAATTGCATGGTGTCGGGCCGGGGCGGCTCGGCGCCGAGTGCGAGGGCTGGCAGCATGTCGGTGCCGAGATCGACGGCGAGAATCTGAATGATGGTGAGCGGTAGCGGGATCTTGAATAGCACGAAGCAGACGTAGGGCACGAGTTCGGTAATGTTCGAGGTGAGGATGTAAGTGAGGAACTTGCGGATGTTGGCAAACACCGCTCGTCCTTCTTCAATGGCGGCGACGATGCTGGCGAAGTTGTCGTCGAGCAGCACAATGTCCGCTGCCGCACGCGCCACATCGGTGCCGTTGCGGCCCATGGCGATGCCGATGTCAGCCTTCTTCAGAGCAGGGGCGTCGTTCACGCCATCGCCAGTCACAGCGACGATGTGCCGTTTGCGCTTCAGAGCGGCCACGATGCGTGTCTTCTGGTCGGCGGTGACGCGCGCAAACAGGATCTCGGGCGCATCGAGAGCAAGCTGGAGCTGGGTGTTGGAGAGATGTCGCAGTTCGTCTCCATTGATCACCCTGGGGCTCACGCCTTCAACCATGCCGACTTCGCGCGCGATGCCGAGCGCGGTGAGAGGATGGTCGCCAGTGATCATGATGACTTTGATGCCCGCCTGCTTGCAAGCGCGCATCGCCGCAAGCACTTCTGGACGCGGCGGATCTTCGAGACCGATGAAGCCGTGAAACTCCAACTCGTTTTCATCGGCCTCAGTAATGTCTGGATTCGCAACAGACTTCGATGCCAGCGCCAGAATGCGCAGCCCTTTTGCGGCCATTTCAGTGTGAATCTGGGTGAGTCGCGCGCGTTCATCAGCACTCATGGTGCAGAGTGTGAGCACCACTTCCGGCGCGCCTTTGAGCAGCAGCTTCAAGCCATCGCCACAGCGCTGCACGGTGGTCATGCGCTTGCGTTGCGTATCAAACGGCACCTCGTCCAGCTTCGCCTGCCAGGGTGCTCCTGGGCGCACCCATCTGACCAGATCAACGAGGGCGACTTCCATTGGATCGCCACTCACGACTGGTTGACCATCGACCACGGATGCCTTGAGATCGTGGCAATGCAGCGCCACGTCGAAGAACAAAGGATGCTGCGTCGCCGCCTTCTGTAACGCCGCGCTATCCTGTGGATCAATGATCTCACCACCGATTGCAAGCTGCCGCACGGTCGTCTGGTTGAGCGTGAGCGTGCCCGTTTTGTCGGTGCAGATCACGGTCGCTGAGCCGAGCGTCTCCACTGCTGGCAGATGACGGATGATCGCATTGCGTCGTGCCATGCGCTGGGATCCCATGGCCAAGGCCAGCGTCACCGTTGGCAGCAGTCCTTCAGGCACATTTGCGACGATGATGCCGATGGCGAACATGAGGTTGTCGAAGTTGGACAGGCCTGTGCTGCGGCCAATCAGGTAAAAGACCACACCGAATGAGAAGGCCAGTATGGCAACGACACGACTGAGCCGCACAATCTCGATCTGCAAGGGAGATAGTCGCTCGCGCACGGCTTGCGTCTGGATGGCGATCTCGCCGAACGCCGAATGCATGCCCGTGGCAAACACGAGTGCCTGCGCATTTCCCGACACCACTTGTGTTCCCGCCAGCAGCACGTTCCGGCTTTGCAGATGATCATCTTCTACCTGCGGATCAGCCGTACGGCTCTGCGGCAATGACTCGCCGGTGACGGTGGCGTTGTTGATGCGCAGCCCGTGCGACTCCACCACGCGTGCATCTGCCGGGATGCTGTCGCCTTCTTGCAGAAAGATCACATCTCCTGGCACTAAGTCGCGTGCAGGCACAAGAATGGCAATGCCGTCACGCATGACTTTGACCTGATGCGGGAGCATTTTGAGCAAGGCCTGCAACGCGTGCTCGGCCCGATATTCCTGCCAGAAGGAAAAGATGCCGTTGATGAAGATCACGCCGACAATCGCCCAGCCAAGGGTCTCCATGCCTTGTCCCGGCTGTTGCACCTCGGCCACGAACACCAGTGCCGCCGCCGCCCAGAGGATGATGGCGAAGAAGTGCGTGAAGCCCTTGATGAGACGCAGCCATAAGGGCTCTCCGGGCGTGGCTCTCACCTCATTAGGACCATACTCGGCCAGTCGTTTCTTCACCTGTTCAGCCTGCAAACCACAGGGGGTGCTTTGTAGGCTTTGATAGGCTTCATCAATGCTGAGGTGATGAATTTTCATCCGGTTCTTCTCACTAAACTTGTTGGTATTGCAAGGTGCCGTATCTCATCAGAGATGCCCATCACAGACCTTTTGTAAATACTCACGGGCGCGCACGGCACGAGCTAGAACTGCATCGACAGATTCATCTCCGCTACCATGAAGCTCCAGCACCAAACCTCCGTGGAAATCATTGCGTCGTAACTCACTGATGACCCAGGGCCAGTCGATGGTGCCTTCGCCGGGGGGAAGATGGGCATCCCAGTCGCCGCGATTGTCATTGATATGCACGAGCTTCAAGTGACCGGAGAGTTTCTGAATCACCACACCTGTCTCCTGCGCTAGATGCGCATGACCGGTGTCCAGACAGGTGCCGACGTTGCAGGTATTAATCTCACCGAGCAGATACATCATGTCCCGCACATGCCCGAACCGCAGGTGGGGCAGCATGTTTTCGAGCAGCAGATGGATGCCAAGTTCGCAGCAGCGTTTGGCGACCCGGTTTAAAGAGGAGGACGCATGACTCATGCGCTGAGTGAATTCAGCTTCAGGGGGGCGGCCTTCTCGCTCGGGTCCTGGATGCAGCACCACATGCTCGCAGCCCATGGCGGCAGCAGATTCGCAGGCGAGGATAAGCTCTTGGACTGCCGCTTCGCGCTCGCCCTCATTGAGAGAGGTGATGTCGATTCGATCAGCAAAGGGGGCGTGAAATGATAATGGGTGGACTCCCAGCGCACGCATGTGCTCACCAGCACGCCTGACGTCATCGACGTTGTGATAGTCGAGATGCTTCGGGAAAGAGCAGACTTCGATTTGATGAAAACCTGCGTCACGGACGGTTTCAATCACATCAAAAAAACTGCGGCGATAGAAGCACCCCGTGGAAAGAGCGATGGGCCATTCAATCATGGGATAGGTTGGATAGGAGTGTTTGCCGAATAGGTTCCAGGTGGCAATCGCCCGCCTGTGGAGGAAAGCAGAAGCCTTTCTCCCGAGTGGAGGTGCAGTTGAGATCCACGAGCCGATCCAGACCCGTCAGATGAAGGCAGGCAAATAAACGTGTGTAGAAGTCAGCGCGGGTCCCGGCTTCATAGTCATTCCAATCAATGCCCCAGCCATAGGATGGGTCTTCAAATTTGGAGCGGATCAGGCCCGCGATGTGGCGCGGATGCCAACCCTGAGCAAGGAGGCATCGTGTGACCAATTGCATTCCCGCAGGTTTCAAAAGCAAGTCATTGGGGCACTCTAATAAATGACGTGCGCATGGCGGTAACACATTCAAGGGCGTCCGCGCATAGGTCTCTGACCAGCGTTCTTTTGGATCATGGAGAGTCGAGTAATAAAACTCGTGAAAGCGGCGCAGGCGGGAGGCGAGATAGCTATCGAGCAAGTGAGCCGTGCCTTCTTCTTGGAGTGGGATGCGGACGCAGGCTCGCTGTGCTAGGTCGAGCATGTCCTCGTCCACCTGCCGCACCTTGATGGCTTGACGAAAATCCATTTCATACAATGGCAGTGATCGAACCTCTGGGATCTCGTTCTCAATACCGAGTCTTTGGGCGAGTCCACCGACCCAGGGTTTGCGGTAGTTGGTGAAGGGCATGCGAATCATCCGCGTGTGCAGCGGGTCGCCATACTCAGAGATGTCGATCGAGATCATCTCACGCTGATGGGTCGCAAACGGTCCCACATGCACAGCGGTGATCTCCACGGGCAAAGAGGATAGCGGTGCCGCCTTCTCTTTGATCCGATGGGCAACATACTCCATGACCAATGCCACGGAAGCAAAGATGTCCTGATCCTTTGCCACGATGCTTCCTTTCAGCATCGGTGGCATCCGTTCCATACACAGGCTGGTCAATTCGGGGGATGGACTTAGCCTGCCGATCCGTTTGGATATTTCGGAGTCACGACTGATTCGCCACACGAAGTGATGGCCTTGACCTGTGATCAAATGCAGCGGTCGAATGCCCCATTCGAGCAGCAGTGTTTCGATAACTTTGACAGTTGGCTCCTGGAGTTCAAAACAACGCCACGGATCGACGAAGGCTTCGGCTGGCGAATCAAAATTCACATATTCCACATCCAAGTGCAGCAGGTAGGAGGTGGAGTCGGCGAGAGATCTGGCGATGTCCATATCACGCTCAAGGAACCAATCCAGCTCCATAGGCGGGCGCAACTCTCGCCGGTCAAAAGGACGTCCGTCAGAACTCGTTAGGTATATTGCCGTGGCATGATTGAGCGACTCATCGCCGAGAAACTCAATAAGCCGCTTACGCACAGCGGAATCTGCATAGAACGGGTTCATGAGTTTGCGTCATCCAGGTGACTCGCGACACTAAACGCGGGATCGTTCTGATCCACGCATGGGCTGTCATCATTGAACTCTATATTGCTGCGATTGGTCCGCCCGCTGGTGGATTGCATCTTGATGCTACAGGTCGGCAATCATGTGGCATCACGAATTTTCTTTCATCATCCCCTCCAGCTCCCGCGTCACGCGGTCCACCAGCTCCGGCGGCCCGAGCACCTTGGCCTTGCTGCCCCAGCTCAGCACCCAGCGGGTGATTTCCTCTAGGCCGGAGAGGTCGGCTTGGAATTCGATCACGCTGCCATCGGGTTTCAGCTTTCGAATCGCCTGCGTGGGGTGCCATTGGCGCTCGGCCACGATCCTGGCTGCATAGCCCTCGAAGCGAATGTGGACCTCGTGCTTGCGCTTCTCTTCGCCCGCGTAGCTCCACACGCCGAAACCGCCACCCAGATGATCCCGCGCGTTGAAGCGTGGATCACGCACGAACTTCGTCTTCAGCATGCTCAGGTTCGTGATGCGTTGCAGGGCAAAGGTGCGCACAGCCTTCCGCGCCGGGTCGTAGGCCAGCAGATACCAGCCGTGCTCGATCTGCCCCACATGATACGGATGCACCGTGCGCTGCTCCGGTTTGTTGCCGGCGAGCTTGTGATACTCGAAGCTCACCTCCCGGCAGGCGCGCACTGCGTCCAGAAGGTCGCCAAAGAGCGCCACATCCGCCGCCAGCACACCGGCCGCCTTCACGGAAAAAGCCTCGTCCAGTTCGTGCCACTCGATGGAAATCTCGCCCGGACAGGCCTCCGCGATCTTGCTGAAGCTCTCGCTCAGCATGCGCTCCAGCCGTGTGCCACGCAGCGGCTCCAGCGCATGCCGCGCCAGGAACAGCGCCACCAGGTCATTGCGCGAGAGCTGCAGCATGGGAAACTCATGCACCTCCTGCGTGTAAAAGTAGCCGTGCTTGATCGGATGATACTCCAGCGGCATGCCCAGCTGGTCCCGCATGAAGCTGATGTCCCGCTGGATCGTCTTCGGCGTCACCTCGATCTCCGCCGCCAGCGTCGTGCAGTTCGGGAAGCGGCCCGCCCGGATGATCTTGTGGATCTCCATCACCCGCCACATCGCGACCCGACTGGTTCCTTTGCGGATGACCGAGGAGGGCAGGGGATCTTTGGTTCGCGGTCTTCGGGAAGCGGATGCTTTGGACATGTTAGCAACGTAAATACCGCAGAAAGTTCATCTGTCGCCCCGCAAATGTCCCACCCCCTGTGGCAGTATCGGCGTGTTCGGACCACACATGCGCACCCACTTTCTCGCTCAACTCCACCCCCTGCTCAGCAGCACGACCACTCCCGTCATCCTGCTGGAAGGCACCCGCCAGCTTCCTGCCGAGAAACGGCAGGCGCTAGCTGACGTGGGGCGGAATCTGGCCAAGGCCTTTCCTCAGGCCGCCTTCCGCAGCGGCAATGCCACCGGCACCGATGAAGCCTTTACTGCAGGCGTCGCCACCGTGCCGGGTGCCAAACTGGAACTCGTTCTGCCCACACCCGGCATGGGTCGTTCCC
>CAYMHJ010000123.1:0-8245 GCA_964390165.1 uncultured Prosthecobacter sp.
ACTTCCGCAGCGATGACGACGGCAAATCCTGGCAGCGCACCGGCACCATCGGCCCGAAGGCGAATGAAACCACGCTGCTCCATCTCGGCGGCAAGCGCTGGCTGGCCGCCGCGCGTTACGTCACGATGGAACTCTACCGCTCCGATGACGACGGCGTGACTTGGAGTGAGCCACAGATCGTTACCGCGAAAAACGAGATCAACGGCCATCTCGCTCGTCTCCAAGACGGACGCATCGTGCTCGCTTATGGCAACCGCATCAAAACCGGTGACCAGCTCGGCGTGCTGGCGAAGTTCAGCAGCGACGAAGGCAAGACCTGGGGCGAGCCCATCCGCATAGCCCACACCACGACCTGGGACTGCGGCTACCCTAGCACCATCCAGCGTGCCGATGGGAAACTCGTCACTGCATGGTATGCCGGTGCCTCCGAGTACCATGCCCGCTACCACATGGGCGTCGCGATCTGGGATGCTCCAAAGCCATGAGCAATAACCATGTCAATCAGCCGCCACCGTTGATCTTTCTACAAGCAAGGCCTCCATCGGCATCAAAACACGTAAATCCCAACGGCACACGCTGCCGAGCGCGGTGTGCGCCATGAGATGACTCCCATCGGTGTCGAAGAGGAGGTGGCATTCGCCGGGCCAGCGGATGTGTGCGGGGAAGGTGAGGCGGAGGACTTCGGTGAAGGCGGTGGTTTCGAGAAGGCGGATCTCGTGGTTGTCGAGCGTGGCGAGCAGCGTGCCGTCGCGTGAGGCGGCGAGGCAGTTGAGACGCAGACTGGCGGGCAGTTGGCGCTCTTGTTTCCAATCGTGAACGCGGAAGAGCCTTCCGGTGCCGCTGACTTTGAGCAGCACGCGATCACGGCCGAGCGCGATGATCTGCGTGACGCTTTCTGTTTCGCAGAGCGTGTGAAGCAGGCGTCCTTCAGGCAGAGACCACACTTTGGCACCGGGGGTTTGATAGCTGGAGGTGATGAGCCAGCTGCCATCCGGCGCAATGAGGCTGGCGAGCGTGCCGGGATGTTTGATGCGCACGGGCTTGGAGCCGTCGACGGGCACCACGAGATGCAGACCCGCGCCGTTGTTGCTCAGCAGAAGCTGGCGGCCATCGGCGGTGACATCGCGCAGGAGGCTGCCCTGGCCGGGGAAGAGCACTGTGGCGGTTTGCAGCGAAGCCAGTGGTCGTTCAGTGAGTTCGTCGGCCCAGCCGCAGGTCCACAGCTTCGTGCCATCGGGGGAAAAGAGAGCGCTGAGCCACTGGCCAGTGGTTTTGCGTTGTTGATAAATGAGACGACCGGCGTCGAAGTCCCACACGCGCAGCGATTCTTCGTCGATGACCGCGGCGAGCCGGCCATCGCTGCTGAAGGTGGCGCTGCCGAGATTTTCGCTGTGCGGCTCCTCCTGCGGCGGGGCGAGCATGGTGAAGCTGGAAGACGCAGGCATCTCAAACACCTCCGTGCTTTCGTGCTCGACGGCTCCAAAGAGTCGTGCGCCATCGGTGCTCCACCACAGTGCGTTATGAGGGCGATGCTCGACCTCGCGCCGCACGATCTCCACGCCTCGCGCGGCATGCCAGAGCCGCACATGCGCATCGGCGGAGGTGCTGGCGAGCTCCTGGCTGCGCGGACGGAAGGCCACGCGAATGCTCGGAGCCTCGTGACCGCTGAGGCGGTGCTTCAGGCGGCCCTGATTGTCCCAGATGTAGATGAAGCGGTTGTCACAGCCGGTGGCGATGAGGTCGCCTGCCCAATCGAGGCTGTGCAAAAAGAGCGGATGCTCGCAGTTGGCGATCACGCGCTGATCGGCGAGCGCGATGAGCCGCAATGTGCCGCTTTGCGGTTCCGCGATGGCGATACGCTCGCCGTGATCATCGAGCTTCACCAGCGATGCGGGCTTCACCTTCGCGATGCGGGCGATTTCCCGCTTTGAGGTCGTTTCACGCACGATGAGGTCGTCGGTTTCAAAAAGGGCCTCGCGCGTGCCATAGGCGCTTCGCGTGAGATTGGGCGTTTCGACACGTTCGCGGCTCAAACGGCCGATTTCAGGCAAAACGAGGCAGGCGACGGTTTCGGTGCGGATTTCATCCGAGGGCGAGATGGCCCATGCCTCGCGCAGTTTGCTCAAAGCCTCGGTGCGACTGCCGGCGAGGCGTGTCTGGCGCAGCGAGCGTGCCTCGGAGATGAGGGAGGTGCGATGCTCCATCCGTGCCTGATGTCGCGCAAAGGCGAGAGAACCGCCGATGAGGCCGCTGATGAGCAAAACGATGATGGCGAGCATCGCGGCGATGCCGGGATGCCGTCGCGTCCAGCGCCAGAGCCTTCCGGGAAGGCTGATGGGCCGGGCGAGAATGGCGCTGCCATCAAGGAAGCGACCCAAATCGTCCGCCACAGCGGTCGCGGACGCGTAGCGGGCCTCGGGCGCTTTTTGCAGGCACTTGAGGCAGATCGTTTCGAGGTCGAGCGGCACGCTGGGGTTCAGTTTGCGCGGCGAGAGCGGTTCGCTTTCGCGGAGTTGCACGAGGATGGCATTCAGCGTGGGGCCCTGAAACGGCGGGCGGCCTGTTAGCAGGTGATAGAGCAACGCGCCGAGCCCATACACATCCGTGCGCACGTCCGCGCTGCCTGCGAGCGCCTGCTCCGGCGCGGCATAGCCGGGCGAGCCAAGCATCTGCCCGGTGCGCGTGAGTTGCGCGGCGGTGGTGCCGCTGGTGCCGATGCGGGCGATGCCGAAGTCGGTGATGTGCGGCGCGTTTTCCTCATCGAGCAGGATGTTCGAGGGTTTCAGGTCGCGATGCAGCACGCCGTGCTCGTGCGCATGCTGCAGCGCCTCCGCGATGCAGCGCACGCACCTGGCGGCCTCGTGCGCATCCATCGGATGCTCGCGCACGAGCTGCTCCAGGCTTTTTCCCGCGATGTGCTCCATGCTGAACCACGGCACGCCGTCTTCCTCGCCGACCTCAAAGATGCCGACAATGCCGGGGTGATGGAGCCGGGCCGCAGCCTGTGCCTCGCGATGGAAGCGCTCGCGGTCCTCCGCATCTGCAAACTGCGCCCGCAGCAGCACTTTGACCGCCACGATGCGATCCAGGGCTTTCTGTTTGGCGCGATAAACGACGCCCATGCCGCCACGACCGATCTCCTCAAACAGCTCGCAGCTCGCCAGCCGCGTCCACGGCACCTCGTCCTGCGTGAGCGGCTCGTCCTCCTCCCCAAACGTGATCTTGAACAAGCACCGCGAGCAATGCCCGCCCGCCACCTGCCCCCCGTCAACACGCCGCCACAAGTGGCGCAGGTCGTGGTGTTTGATGGTGCTTCGGGAGGCATTGGAAATGATTACTCCGCAAAGAAGGCGGGGCATTACAGAAAAATGTTGGTAATCACCCGCCGCCGTTGCGGTGGAAAAGGGATGTGAGATTCTTTCCATCCTCTTTTTGCGCGTTGCTGCTGCTCTTAACCGCAGCACCGGCTCATGCCATCCTCACGGTGCAAACAGCGGCGGCGGATGCGACCAATCCATCCGGGTTTTTGCTGGCTGTGGAGGCCTCGAACGGTGACCCGGCTTACAATCGGGAGTCGGTGAATGCGCGGCTTCAGCTGCAGTTGTTCAATTCCAATGCGCTCTTCGACGATGAGATCGAGGTCGAGGCGACTTTTGGCTTGGTGAATCAAAGCACCGGACTGCCGGTCAATCTTGTGTCAGGCGGCACCTCGGTGGTGGTGACCGATTTGTTCACTCTTGGGGCTCAGCAGCAGCAAATCGAGGTCGTGGAGGCGGCACTGGAGCCGGTGGCGATGCTTGATCCCGCCGTGAACCACCGTGTGGTGGCCTCGGTGCGTTATCGCGCACACTCGGGCGCGTGGCCGGCACCCGTGATTTACAATGGCACCTGGCGGAAATGGGTGCATTTCATGAACACAACGGCGGATGATGCCTCGCTGAATGTGATGGCCTTCGCCGGGACGCTGAGTTTGACGGACCGACAGATTCTGAAGTCGGTGAGCGGGCAGGAGGTGTTCAAAGCGGCGCTGGGGACGACTTTGCATCGCTACGACATCGAATCAGTGGCCCAGCCTGCTGCGGATGTGCCGGTGACCTTTGATCTGCGGCTGACCAACAGCGCCACGCTGGTGGATGTGCCGCTGGCAGTGGCGTCGATCACGGTGCAGCGCCCCCTGTTGGCGCGCTCGGGAGGCAGTCCGCCTGATCCGGTGACGGATGCGTGGACGCAGGAGCTGTCCTTTTCTCCTGCGGCTGGGGAAGTGATCGATCCGACGGCAACGTATGTGCTCGAAGTGACCGTGAATACGCTGGAGCCGGACACGACACCTGTGCCTGCGGTTCCGGCGTTCAAGACATCAGCGGCAGAGCGGTTTCTCGTGCTTAGCGGCAAACTTTGGTTCGGTGGTGTGGAGACGGTCTTCACGCAGCTCGCGAATGATCCCTCGCCGCCGATGGCATTCACCATGGGCGTGTATGCCACACAGCTCGCGGTGCAGGAGGGCAGCGCGACGGGCGCACCGGGACGCCGCTATGGCAACAGCGCCCTGCTGGACGTGACCTATGATGCCGTGACAGGCGATGCGACGGTGACGAGCGGCACTCAGCAGCTCACCACCACCAGCTCGGACATCGTGACATTGGGAGGTCTGCGGTTTGTGCGCGGCGTGATTCGTCTGGAGCCGACAGGCGCGGTGCTGGAGAGCGGTGGTGTGATTTTTCCTGCGGGCTTCGGCATTGCGACTTCACAGACTTCCCGCCGTCATCAGCCGGCGCTGAATCTGACGCAGCAGCCGCTGAACAACGACTTCACACTGCCTTTCACCTCGAAGGTGGTGAGCGCGCCTTCAGGCCAATACTTCTACGCGTTCTGTGACCGGCTGCCGATTCGCTTCCGCACGGCGGCGATCACCTGGAACGTGAATGCGGGGAGTTTTGAGTTCACGCAAACGGCGACGGGTGATCCCGCAGACCCGCCGGAACCGGTTTTGACGCGGAGCTTTCAGGAGGCGGAGCTGGCGGCTCTCGCGCCGCTGCTGGCAGAGGCAGATGCGGCGATCCGGCCGAGCAATGATGGCTTTTTGAAGAACATCACGAGCACCACGCCCATCACCGTGGCGCTGGGTGCGCAGGGGCAGGCCTTGCTCACCGTGCAGTTCGATCTCGGTGCGGGGCAATCGCAGACGCACTTCCCGCAAGGCGTGAGTTTGTCGTGGTCAGTCGGACGCTTCACCTTGGATCAAAGTATGGTCACCGGGCCGAACTACATCGAAACCACCGCGCCGCTCACGGTAAGCTTCAAGCGTGACTGCGACCAGGGCGGCTGCGGGGGCATTGCAGGGGCGGGACAGATGGTATTTTCACCCACGTCGGACAAAATCTACGTCACCGCCGATGGTGGATTGGCAGCGGAAGGTGGCGTCACGCCGGAGCGATTGCGCTGGGGCACGACGGAGCTTGAGAACGGTGGTTCACCGCCGGAGGGAGGGCTGCCGTTTGCGCATCAGACCAGCCAGTGGAGCACAGGCGCGTTTCATGCCGCCGGCTTTTGGATGGCGGGGGAGGTCTCCATGCCGGTATCCGATGCCCAGCGTGCACAAAGCCTGCTGCTGAGCGGTGTTTTGAGTGATGGCAGTTATGAGCGTCCGCTGACGGAGGGATACCGCGCCGGGTTGGCGGACTATGCGGGCCTGAATCTACGTGTGGGATCTGCGGGTTCCAAAACGGGGCGCAGTGTGCTGGCGGGCATCATCACACCGGATTACGATCTGAATGCTCGCAGCAAATACTATGTCCGCAGCAGTGGCGTGACGGGCATCCACGAGGCGGTCGCCTTTGTGCCGAGCAATCTGTTCATGTATGGCTTTGATGTGCAGTTCGACGGCTTCAGGCTGGCCTTTCGCGATGGTTTGAATGTGGAGTCCAAAACAGGCGGTTCCATCCATGTGGACAGTCCGGTGGCAGCGCTCCCTGGCTTTGATCTCGATTTCAAAGAGCTGTCCTTCAAGTGCCGCGGGCAGCCGAACAAGATGATGCTCGCGACGGAGGGCGAAACGAAGTCGCTGGCTTATTGGGGCACCGACTTCACACCGCTGAGCATGGAGTTTGCCCAGCCGGTAAGTCCGACTGGCTGCGACAGTGTGACGAGCGGCTTTCTGGTCGTGGGAGCACAGACGAGATTCCCGAGCATCACACCGCAGAAGCTCCATGCCACTCTTGGTTTCATGCCAAACGGCAATCTGGTGACCAAGGCCGCCGGGCTGGAGGTGGACAGCAGCTTCACGCTGCCACCGAGCATTCAGGTGAATGGCGCGGGCGGTGTGCCGTGGGAGGTCACGATCACGGGCCCTGCGTATTTGAATAATCCGCTTCCCTCATTTCCAGCCCAGCCCGGCTTCCAGCAGCCGGCGACTGGTTTCCTGGTGTTTCCGGCGACGATGAATGTCCCGTGGTTTGAGGACATGAAGGTGCAGTTTCATGTCAGCGCGTCTTCCACTGCCACGACGGCATCGCTTCTGCATGTCATGGGTGGGTGGCCGGCCAATCCCGCCGAAAACAACTTGCATGGCTGGCAGTTGAGCGGCCAGACCTACTTCACGAACAAGTTCTTCGACCCCGACCATCTGGGCTTTGCCGCAGGCATGAGCGTGGAGGATTACCGCTCGCCTTCGTCAGAGCAATACAACGCCCGGGCGCAGAAACGCTGGCTGGGCGTGGTCGATTTCAACTTCCCCTTGGAGTGGGAGGCCACGCAGAGACGGTTCAAGACCAGTGCGGCGCAACAAGCCGATCTGCTGGTGCTGGGCAGTGTGCATCGACAGCTTCGTTCGCTCACACCGAGCACGGCTGAGCTGACTTTTGGCCTGGAGCTGGAGATCCCGCGTGTGAACACCGCATCCCTCGCTGCGGCCGTGAAGGAAGGCATCAGCAATGCCGTGGCGGATGCGCTGACCAGTGCGCTGGGCGGCACTTTGCGCGATCAACTTGGCGGCGGCATGGCGGAGCTGGACGCCCTGCTCAGCGAGCGTGTGAACGAGGTGTGGAAGACGCCGCTGAATGCCGCTGCCGATCCTCTGGCCGCGGCGGTGCTGGCAGGCAGCACAGCGACCAGCCAGCTCACCACGCTGCAAACCAATCTTTCGGCACTAAACCTGGAAAGCGAGATCAGCGCCCGTTTGCAGAGCGGCATCGACGCCATCGACGCAGCGGGGACGGTGGTCGGCACCAGTGGTGGCAGGCCGAATGTGGGAGCACTGGTGAAGCAGTTGTTGCAGCGCTCCGCCATCGCCGACGTGGCAGATTTGACTGAAGGTGCGGTGAATATGGCGCTCGCCGAAGTGATGCCAGAGATCGAGCCCGATCTGGAGCAGGCGCAGGGTGTGCTCTTAAGTGTCCGTGCGGCTCTGGTGCAGGCGCAGACACGGCTTGCCTCGCAACTTCCTGCGGTTTTCCAGGAGACACAGGCCGCGCTGAATGCCGCCGCTGCACAGGCTGCGGCGGATATTGATGCGCTGGCCGCCCGCACGGAATGGACGCTGCTGAGTGCCACGGCCAAACAAGAGCGCATCCGCCGCCTCGTCAGCGAGCGTGTGATGGCCTGCGCCACCGTGCCGAGGTTCCAATACATCGTGCGCCAGCATGTGCAGGACACGAACCAGCTCTTCCGTGCCGCTTTGGACGATGTCTTCGGCCAGGTGAACCAGCTCATGCGGGCGGTGATCGAGCACGAGCTGGGCGATGCGGTCCTGCCTGAGACGATCAATCCGGCGGTGGGTGACATGGGGCCGTCCAGCGGTGGCAATGGTAAACTGGCCGCGATCAACATCGAAGGCTATGCGCAGATCAACGATGAGTCTCTGCGAGAGCTCAATATCAACGGCAAGTTCGAGTTCAACGTGCCGGACTCGCTGAAGGTGCAGGCGCATCTGCGCATCATGGAGATCGATGCGAACACGCCGCCCTCCGGTTGTCGCACGGCGGCGGGCCAGAGCGCCTCGATCGTCGAGGTCAGCGCACGGGCTGAGTGCGATTGGATTGGTGCGGCGGGGACGATCGTCGAAGTGGGGACGAAGTTTTCGCTGCTCAACAGCACTCCGGTGGGATTCGACGGTTACTTTGCCTTCTCGGGCGATGTTTCAGTAGGCCCCGTCACCGTCAATGAGATGCGGCTGGCGGCTGGCTTTGGCACCAACGGTGCGCCAACGCCCAAAGTCTGGGCCTACATCGGTGGCAAGGCGCGCGGCCTG
>CAYMHJ010000123.1:8345-17272 GCA_964390165.1 uncultured Prosthecobacter sp.
GCCTACATCGGTGGCAAGGCGCGCGGCCTGTATGGCGGCTACGAGTCGGCGGTGGGTGTCTTCATTGGCCGCACCTGCAATGTGGAGGTGCTCACGATGATCGATCCCAGCGTGGGGCTCGCGTTGACGGAATCGCGGGTCAACACCTCGGAACCCATCACGGGCGTGTATTTCTATGGGGAGTCCTGGTTTCCGCTCAATGAGGTGTTTGGCATCCCTTCGACCTGTCTGCTGACTCTCAAAGGCGGCGCGGGCTCCGGCTTCTTCGCCTTCATCGGCAAACGGGAGGGAGTGGAGACGGACGCGGTCTTCATCGGCTGCAAGCAGCTCTACGGCGTGGAAGGCACCGTCTTGTGTGCTCTGGAGGCTCGTGGCACCATGACCATCTTTGGCGCACTGGCGATCAATCCGGTGGACCTGCCACTGATACCCCTCGCAGGCAGTCCGCCGGAGGATGGCATTTTCGGACTGGCCAAGAGCATCGCCGATAGCCTCATCAATGGCACTTATGTGATCCGTGGCGAAGGCACCTTCGATCTCGAGTTCGGCTGGTGTCCTGCCTGCGTGAGCCTGAGCCGCAGCATCGGCCTCACCTGGACCATGTCCCCACCGAAAGCCTCTCTGGGCGTGTCTTTCTAACTCTCTATGAAGCATCTCTTTCCTGTTCTTTGCCTCATCCTGGGACCGCTGTCGGCGGCGAAGTCGCAGAGCATCCCGGACGCTCTTTTTGCTGCGGCTACGACCACCACGGATGCCGCAGGCCGCCCGTGGGCCTACATCGCCTTCACACCGGAAAATGACACCGTGCTGCGTGGCCGTGCGCTGGCGGTTTATCTGAAAAATGGGCTTCCAGCTGATCCTGGAGCATTCATCCGCCAGGGCATCGTCTCGCCCGAGCTGGAGACGAGTCTGCTGGCGGTCTTCATCGAGCGCGGCAGGCAGCTCGGCGAGGATCTCGTGGAGCTGGATGCGGTGCTCTACGATCTCTATCGCACCCGCGGCACGGCAGGGAACGCACTCACGACACCGCTGCCCGCTCCGGCCAAGCCAGCGCTGCCGGAGATGCTCAGCAGCCTCTTGAGCCGTGCCGCTGGCGATGCCGAAACGGCCTCAGCGATGCGCCTGCTCGGTCTGCGGCATCTCAGTGTGCGCATGGCCCTGGGCCAGGCCTGGGCCGGACCGCTCACCGCAGCTCCTGGGCAGCCCGTGACGATGGAGGTGCGTGAGTGGAGCACCGCTGGCGATGGCGGTGTGGTGGCGCGTCTGAGTCTGGCGGCTGGACAGCCCGTGGTGCTCCCGCCTCCGGGGCCGCCCGTGCAGGTGCCTTACCTCAGCCCCAAAGGCGATCTCAATATGAAACTGCGCTGGGGACAGGATGAAAATCTGCGGCGTCAGTCGCCGCTCAGCTCGGGCTTCAACGTGTGGCGCATCAGCAGGAGCTTCGCCGCAGCCAATGGCGTGGAATCCGCCGCGCCCAGCCTCACGCAGCTCAAGTCATGGCTTCTCGCCGGTCAGGCCGTGAAGTCATCCGAGCGTCCCATCATCCCCAGCAAGCGCATGTCACTCGCCGAGGCTGCCGATCTGGTGACGGACAAGACCACGCACTTTGTCACCGATGACGGCCATCGTTTTCACCTCAATGGCTCCGGTCAAAATGTGGATGAGCCTCTCCCCGAAGGCGCTGAATACACCTTCTTTGTCACCACGCTCGACATCCTCGGTCGCGATGGCCCGCCTTCGATGCCAGGGCACGCCATCGTTTGCCGCACGCTCCCGCCGCCGGTTCCCTCCAGCCTTCGAGTGGAGAACTACTGGGAGCCAAATGCGAACGCCACCACCGGCACGCAGACCATTCAGTTCTTCTGGCGCTCCAACACGAACACCGCTCGCGATGTCACGAACTACTACGAGATCTACAGCGGCGATGATCTGACCAGTCTCCAGTCAGACGCGGGCAAGAACGCCCTGTCACCCATCACCGCCGGGCAGCTTCACAGCGTGGATAATGTGCTGATGTCCTACCTCGATGACACGCCCGTGCTGGCGGCGAAAGGCTTCGGCGAGACGATGTGGTATTCCGTCCGTGCGGTGCATGTCTCGCCACTGGGGCCGATCAAATCCGACTTCGCCGCGCCGGTGATGATCGCCAAACGCCAGCGTGAAGGTCCTGCGGCACCCAGCGGCATCGTGGAGCCAAACTGCGGACGCGCGGCGGTCATCGTCGCCAGTCAGCAGAGCGTCAATCCGCCCGAACTACCTGTAAACGATGGTCTCATCCGCGTTCGCCTGCTCTGCCAGCGGCTTGATCCCGGTATCGCACATGTCGATCTCTCGGTGCGAGTCGGCGCAAACGTCACCGATCTCGGCCAGCACATCTATGGTGGTGAAGGCGACTGGGTGGCGGCGGACTTCGAGATTCACACCAGTGACCTCCCAGGGCAGAGCCTCACCGTCATCTGCCAGAGCACCACGCACACCGGCATGATGAGCAATGCGAAGGAGCAGTTGATCGAAGGCCTCACGGCGGAAGGACGGCGTGAGGTGACGTTTCAAGCCAAGACGCTCTCCAATGCCGATCTCACACCCGGCGAGGCATTCTCCGATGAGTTGCTCGAATCACCCGTCAGTGTGCCAGCGGTGGCGACTGAGGAAGGCCTCGGGCTGGCCCTGCCATCCGCCACGCTCAATGGCCGCGTGGTGGTGGTGCAAACGACACCCTCAGCCAGTGGCTTTGCCAACTGGACCACTCGCGGCCACGGCACCGTGCGTGACTCGCAGGTGTATTTTTCCTTTCCACCGGCCACGCCGCAGCCAGCTCTGAATGGACAGATTTTCGTCGTGAAGGAGTTTGGCGGCACTTGCAGCGACCTGTCCTACACGCCGGGCAGCGGCCAGGCGGGCAAGCTGGGCGTGGTCATCTTCACCACGGCCCGCAGTGAGGAGTATCGCCTCTTTCGCCGCATCAATGACGGCCCCTACACGCTCGTCGGCCAGGGCGGCGCGGCTTATGCGGCGGGGAATCCCGTCAATGCCGTGCGCCGCGAGGATGAGGCGCTGCCCATGACTGACTGCACCATCTGCTACTACGCGCAAACCGTGGATCGTGATGGCAATGCCTCCGCTCTGGTGCGGCTCGATCCCTGCATCGAGCGCAAAGCCCCCACGCTGCCCAAACCACGTCTCAGCCCGCCCGCAGCCATCGGCAGTGCTGCAGCACCGAAGATGAAACTCACCTGGATGTGCCCGCCGCAGGGCGTGGAGAGATTCCTGATCACCATCAAAGCCAAAGGCGGTCCCGCCGTGCAGAGTGTGCTGGAGAATGCCTCGACTTACTCGCTCGTCGCGGCGCTTTCACCCGCACTCGCCGGGCGGCAGGTTCACTACCTGGGCGCGGATGATGACGCCAAGGTCACACCCACCAAACAAGCCGCAGGCCCCGCGAATCAGGCCGCAAATGCGGACAACCGTTCCGTGCTCAATCTCGCGAGTGCCGCGATCAAGTTCTCCAAAATGGTGAACATCTCCACGTTCGTCACACCGCCGCTGGGCAATGGTTTCCCGGCAGAACCTCCGTTCACGGCGGAGTTCGACGTTCAGGCCGGTGTGACTTATGAAGTCTTTGTCCAAGGCCTGCGCGGTGTGATTCTCAACGGCCAGGGACGCGGCCCGAAGAGCGCCGTGTATCAATTCAAGTGGGAGGAAGAAGTCGTTGGCGAACCGCCCAAGGTCTCTTGGCCCGCACGTCCGATGCCGGAGGTCACACTCGTATCCGGTGTCGAAGCCGCCGAACTGAATCCCGTGATGTGGCCTGCCAATCTGACCGCTGACCGTCCCGTCGGTGTGAAGCTCGCCTCCTTGCCAAGCCAGGGCAGCGAGGACTATGAAACCATCGCCAACGAGATCGTCTATGCGCCGCGAAGCATCAGCCGGGGCTTCAGACGATACGATCCGAACGCCCATCTGCCGCCTCCGATCGGCAATCGCATCCGGCAGGTGCAAGGCGTGGTGCTGTATCGGCAGCAAGTGGCCAACGGGCTTTTCCCCACCGTGCCTGGAGATGTCGTGCAAGTATCTCCGCTCGTGCGGAAGATCGCTTGGATTCCCACCACCGTGAACGGGCGCAATGCCGCTCGATTGATCGATCCCTTCTTCGCCCTCCGGCTCACCGCGCCGCCGGGAGACATCCACTACAGCATCGACCTCTTCCTGCTCGACACCCAGGGAGTGATCGAAGGCGCTCGCTATCACTACTACCTCGTCTGCTTCGGTGCGGACGGCGAGATCACCCAAACCATCGACGCGGGTTTCTACGGTCCGAACTGATGCACACCATGAAACACATCCTTGCTCTCTTTTTCATCGGCGCACACTTCGCACACGCCGCCAGCTCGCCAGATTGGATCATCGAAACGCCGCTGGAGTTCATCGCCACCGGTCGCTTTCAAACCACGTCGGATGGACGCGATGTCGTCGTGGTGGACAAGGCCACAGGCCTCGCACGACTCGGCTTGAAAAGCGGTGGTGGCCTCACGTGGAGCGAGCTGCCCACCGGCATGAGCGGCATCACGGGATTCACCACCTTGCGCAACGGCAGCATCGACTCGCTCGTCGCGACTTCGTCCCCCTGGAATGCGATTCAATTCATCCCTGCCAACGGTTCGCCACAGACCTTCACGAGTCCTGTGATCGGGCCGCAAACACTCGTCCGCAACAGCACCGGCCACGCCGTAGGCTCCATCGTGGAGGACGCCATCGCCTTTACCGACATGGATGGCGTCAGCATGGGCTCCGTCGATTCCACTGGTGCCACCGTGTTTGCCACGAGCATCGCCAGTCTCCATCAGCAGGCACAAAACGTCGCCATCAGCCCCTCACCTGCGATCCCTGTCATGGTCAGCGTCCGTGAAAATCGTCTGCGGCTGGATCTTTTGACCCGCACCGGCTTCAGCTCGACGATCCACATCGGAGCCACTCATGCCGCCGGTCTGCACTGGGCCGCCGCGAGGAAGTCTTTGCTCTACAGCATCGCCCAAGACGGCACGACCTTGTTTCAGCATCGTTTCAGCAGCGGCACCAGCATGGGATGGTGGCAGCCAGTGGCATTGACAGGCACCACCGATCACGCACTCACCGATACCGTGCTCACACTCGACACCGTGCCGTGGAGTGATGCGACCGAAGTCAATCTCGACTCGCTCGTCGCTCTGCGTTTCACCAGTTCACCGGACGTGCTGCGCTTGTATCGTGTCTGGGATCTGCCCACGGCATCGCTCACTGAACTCATGACCATCCCCATGGCACCCGGGCACGAATACGCGGGCGTTTTGGCCGATGGTGATGACTTCACCGTCCTCAGCGGCCCCGGCGGACGCGTGCAATCGTGGCAGCGCTATCATCAGCCCGCACCTGGGGCATTGCCCGAGCTGGTGGCCTCTGGCACGCTCCCCCCGCTGCGCACACGCGGTGCCCAGCCAAACATCTTCATCTTCAATCAAGACCCCTTTCTCATCAGCGGTGCCGTGCTCACCAGCAGCCAGAACCAGCTCGACTGGACACGCTTCACGAATCTCACCAACACCGGAGAGCATGATCGCGGCACCAGTCTAGGCCTTGGCAATGTGCAGAGCATCGTCGTCAATGCCCCCGGCAGTGTTCCCATCGGCAATCAACTGCTCGACTCCGCCAGCGTGGCCGGATTTGGCCCGCTGCAAGGCTTGCTGCGTCCAACGGTGACGATGCAGCCACCACCGGGAACCTATGCGGCCCTCAGCGGCCTTCCATTCCGCGTTCGCTTCACCACCACAGCATCCAGCAATCCGGTGATCCACTACCGCATCGGCAATGGCACCTGGGAAACCTATTCCGCAGAAGCCCCGCCGACCTTGACCGCCAACAGCACCGTCTCCGCCTTTGCCGTCGATGGCACCACAGGCACACGCTCGCTCCTCGCCAGCGGTGATTACACCTTCGGTGCGCTACCACCCGCCGTTCCAGCCTCATCAGTCGATGCCAATTCCAACGGTCTCAGCGATGCCTGGGAACGCGCCTTCGGCATTACCAACCCGAACTCCGACGACGATGGCGACGGCTACAACGCCCTCACCGAACAAAACTACGGCACCGACCCCCTCGATGCTGCCAGCCGACCCGCAGGCAGCGAGCCAGAAGCCGAGATGAACCTCGTCACCGGTCCCGCAGGCCAGATCACGCTCGCTTGGCCCGCAGGCCTCGTCGGCTACATCCTCGAATACAGTTTTGACCTCTCTGTTTGGTATCCCGTCGATCCCCAGCCGATGGACCATCAATGGAGCGAGCCGATCAGCGGAGCGCGGAAGTTTTACCGTCTCAGAAAGCTCTGACCATCACAGGCCAATCGCCACCGCCAGCGCCCGCATCTCCTCGTCCACGCGGTTTCCATCCCGCAGCCCTGCCGCGACCTCTTCACGCACCATGACGCGAAAATCCGCCCGCAGACGATGCACGGCCACGGCGACACTTCGGGCGGCGATGCCCATTTTTTCAGCTGCCGCCTCGTAATCGCCCGGAGACGGCTCACGGCTCAAAAATGGGCTCAAAAGCTCAAAAACCTTTGTTTTGCCCGTCGAGAGGCATTCCTCGCGCAGACGGTTCAGTGCCGCCTCCATCACCGCATGAGCCCAGCGCTTCTCAAAGAGCGTCTCCGGCGTCTCCGATGTGCTCGGTTCCGCACCGAACCAGCTCTCCGCCTGCGCCAGATCCAGCGGCACCGGGTTTTCGCCACCGCCGCGCTTCAGCGCCACCTCACGGCGATGCTGTTTGATGAGGAAGTTTTTCAATACGGTGATCAGCAGCGTGCTGAAACGCACATCCCGCCGCTCCACCTGCGCCAGCCAGTCCTGCTCGATGAGCTTCGCGAAAAATGCCTGCGTCAGATCACTCGCCTCCTCCGGTGACTCGCCGCGCCGCCGGATGAACGCATACACCGGATACCAATAAGCCGAGCAAAAGTGCCCCCATGCTGCATCCCTCAACTTTTCATCACCCGCACCGCCCATAAGTGTCCATCGCGTCGTTTGAAAACGCGGACTGGGGTTCCAATTCCCGGAATGAGTAATCTTGAATGACGACATCAAAGAACGATCTGGAATGTAAAGGGAACCAACGAGAACGTCTATCAAAGGCTCAATACAGAGTGTAGAAACTGAATGTCTTCCTCAGAATGCCTCACCGAACATGAAAGCTGTCTGGCTCACCCTTTTTTCCACCTGCTTCGCGTATGCCGCTGATCGTACATTCTTGATGGTCGATGACCATGACATCCTCTACCGAGCAGGGACGCGACGCGTGCTGGAAAAGCCGGTGCGTCATGCCAGCAACCCGCTCATCACCGAAGACAAGCCCTGGGAGATGGCCATCGCATGGACGAGTGTGCATCGCGACAAAGTGACCGGCAAATATCAGCTCTGGTATCAGGCTTACGCGGGCAAGCGAGCACAGCTCAAGACGCACGAGTGTGTCGTCTGCTACGCCGAGTCTGCTGATGGCGTCACGTTCACGAAGCCGAACCTCGGCCTCTTCGATTTCAATGGTGACATGAACACCAACATCGTGCTTATCGGCAGCGGCCTGTATGGTGATCGCTACTGCAACAGCGTCATCGTCGATGCCAAGGAACCTGACGCGTCGAAGCGCTACAAGATGCTTTATTACGATTGGGCAAAGACGGCGAAGGGCGAACTCGTCGCGGGCCTGCACCTCGCCTTTTCACCCGATGGTATTCGTTGGACCAAGCACTCCGAAGCACCGCTCTACACGACCTCTTTTGGCGGGAAGAAACAGCAGCCACCCTATGCGGGAGAGAATCCTTACACGGAATCGACTGCGGCGGATGGTCGCGTCAAACGGCAGCTCTTGCAGCCCATCAGCATGTCAGACGCAGCGGACCCGCTTTTTGATCCCAAGCGTAAGTTGTGGGCCATCTACGGCAAGGCGTGGCTCCAAGGCCCGGATGGCGGACTCGGCTGGAAGCACGGCATGGGCCGCGTGGAGAGCAAAGATCTGCTGCATTGGAGCAAGCCTCAAATCATCTGCTTTCCCGATGAGAAAGATGGAGCGCTGGAGTTTCATACCTCGCCCGTGTTCTTTCGTCACGATCGCTACTTCAGCCTCAATCAAATCCTCAACCGTCCCGGCGGCGGCACCATGGACATCGAACTGATGCTCAGCCGAGACGGACTCGACTGGCAGCGGCCATTTCGCGACGATCTCTGGCTCACACGCAGCCCCGGCGAGCAATTCGACAGCGGCACCCTCGCCACGAATGCGGACATCGTCATCGAAAGCCGCGAGATGCGCTTTTACTACGGTGCTTACAGCAGCGGAGCCATCGGCGGCGGCACGAACATCACTGGTGACCAGCAAAAGAGCGGCGTCGGCATGGTCTCGCTGCCGCTGGATCGTTTCGCCGGTCTGCGCAGTGAACCCGAAGCTCCCACGCCCAAAATCAAATCCCAGCCAGACATCGGCCAGATCACGCTACAGCCCATCGAGCTCACCGGCCGCACCGAAATCTATGTGAATGCAAATGCCGCTGGTGGTGCCGTGTGGTGCGAAATCATGGACGAGGACGGCTACCGCCTCGCCGGCTTCGACAAGACCAGTTGCACCCCTCTGAAGAAGGACACCACACGCTTCCGCTTCGCCTGGAAGGACAAGAAACTCAGTGATCTCCCACCTGCGAAATATCATCTCCGCATTCATCTGCAAAAGGCCACGGTGTACGCGATCACCCTTCATTAAGCTCGCGAATGGTAACTCTCCGTGACCATCAGGAGAGCATTGCCCGCAACGTATTCGTCAGCCCATCATCACTGGCATGCCTATCCTCAGCCACTCCGACCTCCTCCAGCTCAAGCGCTGGAACACCCCCACCATCTACAATGGCTGGG
>CAYMHJ010000124.1:0-8674 GCA_964390165.1 uncultured Prosthecobacter sp.
GACAACTGAAGGTCAGAACCTTGCGAAATGATTCATTGGCACCCGCGATTACCCTTGAAGGAACGCCCGGAAATACGAAGATTCACACATGGACGAAACACCCAAGCAAGGCCAACGGGCTTGCGGATCATAGCCCAGGGTTCGTAGAACCCTGGGTATCGCCGACATAACGTCCCCTTTCACGCCCAACCCCAATGGGGTTCCGGACCTTTAGATCGCGCCGCCATCACCGCAGATACGGAACCCCGTTGGGGTTCGGCGGGAGAGAGATGACCGCGCGGGCAACCCAGGGGAGCTCTCGCCAAGGCTCGGTACCCCTGGGCTATGATACGCAAGCCCCTTGGGCTTGGCAGAAGCTGGCTACCAGATTCAGCCACATCATGCTGACTCTACGCGGACCCTTCGCGACAAGGCTTGACCTCCGGCGGCGACTTCGCTTCTGTGGGCGCATTCATCGCAATCCTCCTGTGTGTGAGTGCCTCTCGTTTAATTCAATACTGTCCCGAAAAGCCCACCAATGAACGGTGGGTAGATTTGATTCCTCAGCCGTTTAGTGTGGGTAAACAACGTCAGACCAACTCCCATGCAAGCGCTTAGATTCGTCAAGGGGAAGATCATCAGCGGCCATTTCATCTTCGTTCGCGATAGGGGCACGCTGAGTGACCTGCATTTCCTCTCATTACTTGGATTAGAGGGATACACCGAGGATCGCGCAGCAAGTTTCCCTTTTCGCTTCGCTCATATTCTCCGTGGAGGTGAATGGTCGGGTCTTGCTGACGACTGGTATTACTCACTCTACAATCAAGGTTTAGTGAAGACGCGCGTTGAGCAACTCGCTCAGAGTTTTGAGATACTGCGCACAGTGGTGGGTGACGCTGATAATTCCGTCGAGTTTTATCACTTCATGGAAGGTAGATTGCGGCGAGGCTTCGAGCTTGATGATTGGGGGCCGAAGTCACGTGGTATTCTATTGGATCACGGCCCACCGTTTACATGCGAGATTGGTGCTGACCCGAAGCGTGATCCCGATGAATTCGTTCGTCGTATTCATGCAGAGGTTGGTATCGACTCGCAGGCGATGGCTTCTTCGGTCGTCACATACAGCAAACCCTACGACATGATGAGGACATCATGAAGGCGCGTTTGAGTGATGCGCCCCCGTCTCACCGGATTAGACGCGCACGAACATAAGCGACACGTGTGGTAACACCCTTGCCACCGAAGATGTCGGGAAGGCCGAGGCAGTGGAGGCTGCCGGGGGCGAGGCGGAGGGCACCCACGCGCCATTCATCGAACTCGTGCTTCGCGCCGGGATACTCTTCCTTTTCGTTGGCGGCGATTTTCAGGGTCTCTTCCAGGCCGGGCTCGATGGGTTTGGCGGTGCTGAGCCGGAGGGTGATGTTGGCATTTGCGATGCCTTCGAACTCCTCGGAGAGATCCGTCTCGAGGTGGAGCCCGACGGGAAGTTCCTCCAGCGCTGTGGGTCTCATGCGGAAAGGGGCCTCGGGTTCCGGGGGATCAAACTCGGTGGCGGTCATGTAATCCTCCGTCACTCGCAGGCGGCCTTCGGAGGCGGGCCACTGACGCAGCATCGCGTGTGCTTTGAGTTTGGCGCTGCCGCTTTTCAATCGTTGCTGGGTGAAGGTGGCAAAGTCCTCGGACTTCACCTGCTGCCATGCCTGCGCCTCAGCGGCGGGGATTTCGAAGATGAGGGCTTCGATTTCATAGTCAGGCTTGGTGGCTTTCGGCGCGGTGTCGCTGGCAGGTCGGTGGGTGAAGAGGAGCACGGTTTCATGCCCCGGCAGATCGCTGGCGGACATCACCTCAGGAATATCAGCGACGGCAACCAAGTGAGTGCCGGAGACGACGGCGGCATGGGTGCGATTGCGGATGGACAGCTTCCGAAAGCGCGGCTCCCACATGATGGCCTCGGGCATATCGCGGGCGAGTTTCCATTCCGTGCGGGCGGGTGGAGCCAGGTCCTGGGTCAGCGAGAAATCTTCTCCCTCCAGTTCGAAGCTCGTGCCGACTGGCATTTCATTCCAAGCGGAGGGTATGCTGGGCATCTCGGTGGGATAGGCGTGATGTCGAGTGCTGTTCTGATCCCGACGGTTGAGTTGGTTGGCCGAAAGAGTGCAGGTGACCACATGGGCCTGGCCCAGCTTCACCTGCGTCACCAGGCCGCGAAGCAGCGCTTCATCTTTTCCGGGCTGACGCGCGGCGAGCAAGGCCTGCGCTTTCTCCTGATCGAGCGCGATGCCGAGGACGAGCAGGGGCGGCTGGGCTTGATTAGCGTAGATGGGAGCCAAGGGATCCACCGGGGCAAAGGGGTCTGCGGGTACCTGAGAGACTTCGGGCGGGGCAGATGGCAGGATCTTCGCGTTCAGCCGCTGCGCCACGGTGACATCCAGCCAGCGACCTTTTCTCTCCGCGCCCCAGGTCTGATCCGCAGGCGACATCATGGCGACGAGGTGCGGCGTGGCATCCCTGAAAGCGACCTCTCCAAGGATCTTCTGATCGAAGCGATCATACCAGTCCATCCAGCCATGAATGGCTTTGCCGGTGGGCTTGTAAGTCTTGCGATCACTGACGCGCAGCCACGAGGTGGGCCACTGCACGGCGAGTGGAGCGCGCGGCGAGAAGGAGCTGATCCACACATCCTCTGAGTATTCGAGCCGAGTGCCTGCGAGCACGGATTCAAAGCTGACGGGCAGTTGATACAGGATGTCGTAGTCCGGGTTCATCTCCGTGGGTAGCCAACATTCGAAACCTGACTGCGCCTGCGAACGGACGCCATGCGTCGCGGTGGTGGTCAGATGTAAAACCATGCTGGCGCGTCCTTTCTCCTGGAGCCGCTTGATTACGGACGCATCGCTCGTCTCGCCGTCCAGCAGCCACTCGATCATGTCCAGCTCTGGCACGCGATAGATCGTCTGCCGGATCTCCACGGCCGGCGCTGGAGTGCTGTCACTGCCGCCTCGGAGAAAGACCACGAGCCGCGTTTCGGCATCTCCGGGCGATGGAAAGCTGGCGATCACCTGCTCGTCCTTTGAAGCCATCACCTCGCCCTGCCAGTGCAGGCGCTCGAAGCGCGGGGCCGTGACGCTGAGCTTGTCACGCTCCGCCCCTTTCGCCGCCGTGGCATAAGACATGGACTGCATCTGCGGCGGCTGGACGTCATGCCTCAGAGTGAGGCGCAGCCTGACTTCCTTGGTCTCGATTTTCTCCACACGCACTTCGGTGCCGATGAGTTCCTGGATGGTTTTCTTCGCGATGATCTCGTCGGTGGTTTCCCCGAAGTCATAATTTTCCACGATGCCGCGCTCCAGGCCGTGACGCAGGATCAGGTCCTCCGTTGCCTTCAGCTCACCACTCAGCTCCACCAGCGTCTTCGCCTTCAAGCGCTCACGCAGCCCCGCTTTGTCAGTGGCGGACTCGCGCTTCCAGTCGCTTTCCTTCGCGGCGGTGATCGTCACGGTGATCTTTTCCTTGGCGTCTTGAGCCGAGGCTGCGACGGTGACAAAGAAGATCCAAACCAGCAGGCGGTTGTTCATGCGGCCTGTTTACCTGAAAGGCGGTAGGCGAGGCAATGCGGATTGCTGCCGCTCTGGTTTTCCAGGCCTTTGAACTAACTAGCTAGAAAGAGGTTCAGCGCAGCGCTTCATCACGAAATCACAGGACTTCTGGCGAGTTAGACAAGAATTGAATTTCAGGTTGCCAGCTTTGGAGGTGAAGCGGAGCTTACCACGCATGTCCGGTCTCCTGGAGCTCCCCCCGCATAACTTACTGGCCGCCTTTCAGGTGTTCTTCGCCTTGTCCATCGGCCATGCGATGATGGACTTTCCCTTCCAGGGAGAGTACATCGCCACCGGCAAGAACTGGAGACTTTTGAAGAAACTCCAGGACCCTTCACGGCCCGTGCAGATCTGGATCTGGTGCATGAGCGCCCATTGTCTTTTGCATGCTGGCGCGGTTTGGCTGGTCACAGGATCCTTCATCCTCTGTCTGCTCGAGTTCACGGCCCACTGGATCATTGATGTCCTGAAGTGCAGCGGCAAAACCAACTTCCATCAGGACCAGTTCATGCACTACTTCTGCAAGCTTGCCTACTCGGCAGTGTTTTACCTCGGCTGCAATCTGCCGTTTTGACCTGAGCGGAGGCGCAGACAGAGAATGGAGATCAGCAGGGTTCCCACAAACCACCACGGCCACCAGGTGAGACTGGCGGCGAAGACTTTGGGATTTTCCGCAGGGAGATGCAGGCGGCCTGCCAGCCAATGTGTGTGCCAGCCAAAGAGCAGCGTCATGCCGCCGTAGGCGAGGTTCATAGTCATGCCGCGAAAGCTCAGCGCGGTGGCCCTGCGCTCGGAGCTGACTTCGGCATTGAGGTAATGGGAGAGGAAGAACTGAAGAAAGCGCATGCCGAGCATGAGCGGCATGATCAAAGCCACGCCGAGCCAGCCTGACTGCGGATGTGCGGCACAGAGCAGGCTGCCAAAGATCACGAGTGCGAGCCCGGTGAAGTTCCGCGTCATCGAAAAGCGCCCGGTACAGCGCTCCATGAGGCCAGCCGTGAGCAGGCCGAGCATGGAGGCCACGGTGCCGATCACGCCATACCAGCTTTCGCCGATGCCGACGAGACGGTAGAAGTTCGATGCCACTGTGAGAAAGAGGCGGATGATGCTGTCGAACACGAGGCCGAGCACGATGATCTTCAGCGCGGCATGAGTGCTCCAGATCCATCGCCCTGTTTCGAGGATGCCACGCACGGCATCGCGGACACGTTCGGTCAGGCTGGATTTCATCGTCGGCGGTGGAGCTTCCGTCATCCGCAGACACACTGCCAGACAAGTCACGCCGGTGAGGAAGTTCAGCACCAGCGGGATCTTCATGGTGATCGCGCGCTCCGCAGCACCTATGCCGAGCCATTGCAGGACAGCAGAGACATGAGAATGATCGTAAAGCACCGAGCCGGAGATGGACGAAACGATGAAGCCCAGTGCCATGGCCCGACTTAGGCGGGCCATCACCTTTGGCCAAAGGATGGCGCGTTCGGCTGCTGGCAGGGAGTCGTAGGCCAGGGCTTCGTCGGCACCGCTCGCACAAGCTTCCGCCGCGCCACTGAGGATGCGATTGAGTACGAAGAGCCAGAGCACTGCGTCGTGATTCCCCACCGACATCAGGCAGAGCACACCCATCTCCGCGACCATGAGCCAGCCTGCGATGATCATGAGCCGCCTGCGGCCAAACTGATCTGCAAGCGCGCCGGACGGCACCTCCAGCAGCACGATGGTGATGGCCCAGATGACATTCAGCGCGGCGAACTCCGCGATGCTCAGACCGAGATCGAGGAAGAGCACGGTGAAGATCGGATAGTAGAAGCGGCAGTTGAACAGCAGCCGGAACCAGATGAAAAGGCGGAAGTTGAGAGGCATGAATGACTTTGCCTTACGCGCCGGAGATCATGTTTGACAATCATTCGTTCACTCCGATGATCGCCGCCCATGCTCACCAACGGCTGCGTTTCCTACCTCACCCCCTCCACTTGTGGAGCGGCGATGACGCGTGCCCATGCTGAAATGGCGGTCATTCCGAATGACAAGCGAGTCGCGTTCCGCCTGCCCTGCCCAGCCCGACGAGTGGTTCACTCCTGATACAAACCACCTCTCCCTCTACACCACCGGCCGGGCTTCCTTCAGGAGTCCGGCCTTTTTGTTTTCACCGACCATGCCTGCTTTTATTAATGACCTGCGCGCACTGCCACGGCCCTTCTGGGTGCTGGTGGGAGCCACATTTGTGAATCGGTTCGGGCTCTTCGTCTGGCCCTTCCTCACCCTTTACATCACCCGCAGCGGTCACAGCGCTTCTGAGGCGAGCTGGGCCGTCGCGGCCTACTCCACTGGGAGCTTCTGCGCCGCTTTCCTGGGTGGCTGGCTGGCCGACAGACTTGGACGCAATGTCACGCTCGCCCTCTCCGCGCTTGGCGGGGCGGCGTGCATGATGGCGCTGTCACAGGCGCATGACTGGCGCTGGCTCAGTGCCATCGCTCTCATTACCGGACTTGTGAGCGAGGCGGGATCTCCAGCGGGCAGTGCTCTCGTGCAGGACATCGTGCCGGTGCATCAGCGCGTCATGGCCTATGCCGTGCTGCGCTTCGCGATCAATCTCGGTTGGTCTTTCGGTCCTGCCGTCGCTGGCTGGCTGGCGGAGAGTTCCTTCTTCTGGCTCTTCGCGATCGATGCCGCCACCTCGGTGGTCTTCGGCATCATCGCCTGGACCTGCCTCCCACGAGGCGAGCGCACCGCCGCGCATCAGGCAGGCTGGGGCATTGCCTGGGCCTCCATTCGGCAAAACAAACCCTTCCTCACCCTAGCGCTCACCTGCGCCCTCGTGGCCTGGATCTTCCGCCAGACGAGCAGCACCTTTCCTCTGCACTTCGAGCACAGCGGACTTCCCGCCCATTGGACCGGCACTGTGCTCGCGCTGAATGGCGTCATGATCTGTCTCCTCGAAGTTCCGCTCGCCGCTGTCACGCGGCCTTGGCCGGTGAAAGTGATGCTCGCTCTCGGCTACCTGCTCATGGGTGGCAGTTATCTCCTGCTCATCGGCACCCCCGGTCTGCCTGTGTTCTTCTTCATGATGGTCATCTTCACCGTTGGGGAGATGTTTGCCTTCTCACGCCAGCAGGCCTACGCCGCCAGTCTCGCACCCGATGCCATGCGGGGACGTTATGCCGGTTTCCTCAGCTTGAGCTGGGGCCTGGGCGGCACCATCAGCTCCATCGCCGCGCTGCATCTTTTTGAAAACTCACCCGATCTCGTGTGGATCATCAGTGCCGTGCTCGGAGTCCTCGCTGCGGGGATGATTTTGAGAAAGTAAAGTCAAGGGGGTCAAAGGTTCGTCAAGAAGGTGAAGACGCGCCTCCTTGACCTTCTTGACGATCTCTTGACGCGCGCAGTGCCGTCCGCAGTATGCGCGCCCATGCTCCGATTCCGCCTCTTTGACTTTCCGATTCTCGTCCACTGGATGTTCTGGGTAAACATGGCCCTGCTGGGCGGTGCCATCAGCGCTGATACTCCGCGCAAGATGCAGGCGCTGCTCGGCTGGGTGGGAGCGGCGTTTTTATCCATCGTCATTCATGAGCTGGGCCATGCCTTTGCCATGCGTCATTTCGGGGACCGGCAGGTTGGTATTCTGCTTTATGCGTTTGGTGGTCTCGCCCGCGGCAGCCGCTGGCTCTCGCGGATGGAGGACATCTTCGTCAGTGCGGCAGGGCCCGTAGTGCAGATCGCCATCGGCTTGCTTTTGCAGTTCCTGCTCTCCGGATGGAGGACCGAGTCCATCTTCCTCGGCTCCTTTGTCCAGGCATTCATTTATGTCAGCATCTTCTGGGCACTGCTGAACCTCCTCCCCATCATCCCACTGGATGGCGGCCACATCTGCCGTGCCTTTCTCGGTTCGTCACGCGTCCGCACGGCCCTCATCATCAGCCTCGTTTGTGCCTGCGGCGTCGGCCTGCTGGCGCTCTCCAGTGGCAGCCTCATCACTACACTTTTCTTTGGCATGATGGCCTTCAACAACTGGAAGGAACTCCAAGGCCAGCCGCAGATTCCCTGGATGGCGGGTCGGTGAAATTCTGGAAAGATCCTGCAAGCCTCAAAGAAAAACCTTGTTCCACGGCAGTGGACCTGGATAAAACGGTACTGTGCCCGGTATCAAATGAGGAAACATGCCATGAAGACTCCCGCCCCATTGTCGATGACATCCGTCCTGACCTCCCTGGTCTGTCTGCTCAGCCTCAGCTTCCTGAAAGCAGAGATGCGGGAGTTTAAAGATCCTCAGGGGCGGAAGGTGATGGCTGAACTGGTCTCTCATGACGGCGTCGGAATGTTGACGCTGAAACTGCAAAACGGCACACCTTTCCAAAAGACGGCGAATCAATTCAGCGTGGAAGACCAGGCATACATCGCCGAATGGCTGAAGCGTACTCCGGCGACGGTGGCCTACCGTTTCGATATCAAGGCGGTGGCGGACAAGCTGGCAGGCACCCGGAAAAATCTCGGATATAAAACCGTGAAGAACGAACTCTGGGGCTACAAGGTCGAGATCCGCAACACTGCCCGAAATCCTGTGCAGAATCTCAAGGTGGAGTATCGGGTCTTCGTCAAAGACGAGGCTGATGGCTCCTTTGCCAGCAGTTCCATCCGCGGGGATGGTTTCCATACTGGAGAGGCGACCGTCACCGGTCCACTGCGCTACAACGGAGTCGGCACCTTCACCACCAAAGAGGTGCCCATCGACGTGGTGGACTACCGCTACTCCACGAACCGCGAGGACCGCCATGCCGATGCCCTGCGCGGTCTGATGCTGCGCATCAAAGATGACCAGGGCAAGGTGATCCATGAATGGGTCTCCCCCATCACCTCACTCCGTGGCAAGACCTGGGACAGCATCCCGAAGTCATTGGAGATCAAGTCCGGCAGCTAGAGGGCTCCTGGAATGCGGATCTCCAGCCAGCGGCTGTTTTTGTCGGCCCAGCTGTGGCGGGCTTCGCCTGGGAGGATGGCGGGCACGATGGCGAAGTCACCCGCACGCAGGCTGCCTGACGCGGCGTCCAGGTTTCCCGAAATCATGGAGATGCAGAGATGCTCCCCGGTCTGGCCGAGCACCGCAG
>CAYMHJ010000124.1:8684-17216 GCA_964390165.1 uncultured Prosthecobacter sp.
GATGCACCAGCGTGAAGGCTCCTTTCTCGAATCTCGAAGAACTCACAGCTCACAAGCCGCCCCTGCGCATCCGGTTTCTGGAATCCAGGAGCCGGGCTGGCGAAGTCGATGCTGCGCAGTGACTCCTGCACATGCAGTGTACGCGGTTTCCCATCGAGCCCTACCCGGTTCCAATCAAAAACACGGTAGGTGGTGTCACTGTTCTGCTGTACCTCATAAATCACCAGACCTGCGCCGATGGCATGAATGAGCCCGCTCGGAATGAAGAGACAGTCCCCAGCCTTCGGCTCCAGTACCTGCACGCCGTCTGCCACGGTGCCGCTGGCGATGAGCTGCTCGAAAGCTTCACGCGTGATGCCTTCACGAATCCCGGCATAGATCCTGGCACCCGGTTCTGCGTGAACGACATACCACATCTCCGTCTTCGGGTCGCCCCCAAGCTCGGGAGCGATGTCCGCTGGAGGATGCACCTGGATGGAGAGATCATCACAGGCATCGAGGATTTTCATCAGCAGCGGATAGCGCGGTGAAGGGTGATCCTGCAATGCTGTGCCAAACACAGTCTCCCGGTGTTGCGTCCACAGATGATGCAGGCTGATGCCCGTGCCGTCGGGAAGCGTGGCGAGACTTTGCTCCTGCTCGCGGTCACTGATCTCCCATGACTCACCATAGGGAGTGCTGGGTTCGGGCAGAGTGCGGCCAAAGAGCTGCTCCATCCGTCGGCCACCCCAGACGCGCGTTTGATAGAGCGGGGCAAAAGTCAGGAAAGAATCGAACATGGTAACCATTCAGGAAGGGCGGGGATATTCGTGAAGAATTGAGGTCATTCGCGTCCAGAATGCAAGACTCCGGGGAATGGCCGAAAATGACGCGCTAAATCGACTCGCGCCACAGCTTCGCGTAGTGATGAGCTAGGCGCAGTTTGCGGGCGATGGGGATGGTGATGATGAATGGGTAGAGCGGTGCTTCGCCGAGGCTCTGGGAGATCTCATTGAGAGTGGCGGAGAGGCAGAGCCAGCGCTGGAGCAGGGAGAGGAAGGCAGTGTCCTCAGTGTTGGATTCATCCGAGCAAATCCGCGGCGGAAGGGTGCCTGCCGTGGGGGGCAGAGGAATGAGCGGGATGGGGATGGTGGTGACACGGATGCCGTAGCTCTCGCAGGTTTCGAGTCCATCAATGATCTGGAGGTAATGCGCCCAGGTCTCCGCCCAGTCTTCCCAGGGGTGGGAGGCGGCGTAGGCAGTGATGTAGTGCTGATCCCAGCCTGCGGGCGCGCCTTTCTGGTAGTGCTGACCCAGGGCGGTGGCGTAGTTCAGCGTTTCATCGCCAAAGATCTGCCGAAATGCCTGCCGCTGGGGATCAGATTCGGGATGGATGGCGAGGAAGCGATGCCAGACGTAGTGCCCGCTCTCGTGGCGGAAGTGGCCGAGCAGTGTGCGGCTGCTTTCGCCGAGCTGCTGGCGGTTGATCTGGCGGTAGGTGTCGTCGGCTTCTTCGAGATTCAGGGTGATCACCCCCTGCAGATGCCCGGTGGTGACGGTGGGATCGACCACGGTGCTGACGATGTCGAAGGCGAGTCCAGCGACGGGATTTTCCGCCTGGGTGGGGACGCTGAAACCGAGGCCATGGAGGGTGTGGAGGAGCCGGTGCTTGGCCGCCTCCATGCGTGACCAGAGCATTTGGTTCCGCGGGCTGCGGAGGTCGGGGATGGTGCGGTTCAGCCGGCAGGAGGAGCAGAAGACTTCGGCGGAGGTGGTGGGCAGGAGCCAGTTGCACACGGCATGCTGGATGCCGTTGGCGCAGCGCTTGAAGGGGCCGCCATTGGCCAGCACTGGCTGGATGCGGCGGCTGAGCGGATCATAGCCGACGCCCGTGCCACATTTCAGGCAGCGGGAACTGTTGAAGAAAAGGACGTTGCCGCAGGTGCAGGTAAAGTGCTGCATGGAATAAAGGGGGGGAGTGTGGAGTTTTAGACGGGCTCCATGGCCGCGAGGAGATCGGATAAGGGGATGCTGGCGATGGCCGTGGCCTTGTCACTCATGGCATACGGGAGAATAAGCTGGCCGCCATGAATAAGTGAGCCGCAGCTGTAAACGACATTGGGCACGTAGCCTTCACGTTCGTTGCCTTCAGGGCTGAGCAGCGGCTCGCGCAGGCGTTTGATGACGCGCGTGGGGTCCTCTAAATCCAGCAGCGCCGCGCCGATGCAGTACTTTCTCATGGCACCGACTCCGTGGGTGATGACGAGCCAGCCTGCCTCAGTCTCGATGGGGGAGCCGCAGTTGCCGATCTTCACCGCCTCCCAGGCCTCGGCAGGGCGGAGGATGAGATGGGGGTCACTCCAGTAGTGGGCGTTGTCGGAGAACATGACGAAGAGATTTTCATCGTCCTGGCGGGAGAGCATGGCATAGCGGCCCTGGATGCGGCGGGGGAAGATGGCCATGCCTTTGTTTTGCACGGCGCTGCCATTGAGCGTGAGGATGCGGAAGTGGAGGAAGTCGTGGGTCTCGATGAACTGGGGCAGGATCGCGCGTCCGTTGTAGGCGGTGTAGGTGGCGTAGTAGATGACACTGCCGTCGTCGTCGGTGAAGCGGACAAAGCGGGCGTCTTCGATGCCGTTGCTTTCGTTGTCGCTGTAGGGGAAGAGGATGCGCTCGCTGAGGGCTAGCTTGCCCGGGAAGCGCACCTCGTAGTTTGAATCAGCCAGCCACTGGATGCACTCCAGCGTGCGGCGTGTTTCATGAGAAAGAGGCAGGCTTTCGCGCCGCACACGGGTGGTGCTGACAGAGAGTTCACTGCGGGTGAATTCTGTGCCGAGTGACTCCATGACGGAGGTGGTGCATTCGTTGTCGAAGCCCATCTCGTGCAGTTTGATGATGAAGCGTCTTTTGCGGTAGCCGGGATTCGTCTCGACTCCGGGCAGGCTGACGAATCGTGAGACGGGGGTGAGATCAATGTTCCCCAGGGAAGAGATGACGCCTTCGCGGAACTCGATGGAGGAGATGTGCCCCTCACCCGTGGCGCGGAGGCTGAGGATGAAGCGCAGGCCGCCTTCGGGGACATCATTTTGGTCGGGATGCGGGACGATGGAGGGGTTAAAAAGAGCCGCGGACTCCAGCGAGTATTCGCCGGAGAAAAGCGCGCCGATGAGCATCTGGCGTGAGTGGCTCAGCGGGCGCTGGGTGAAGATCTCGGACTGCACTTTGGCAAAGTGCTGGAGCAGGGAGGTCTCGATGTCGAGATGGCGGCTGTCGAACTCGGCATGAACGGCGGCCAGCTCGGCCTCCACTTCATCTTCAGTAAGCGCGAGCGCACGACCGATGATGGTGGAGAGTCGCCTCGCGCTAGAGGTAATGAAAGCGCGGATGATCACGCGGGCACTCTCCGGCTGGAGGATGATTTCGTGGCGGCGGATGGGCAGGAAGTTCATGTGCGGGCAGGCAGGGGGTGCGCGGCGGAGGTCATGTCCGCGAGCGCGATGTGGAAGGCGAGTGTGGACTCGGCTCCCTGGTTTTCATTGATGCGGTCCGGGTGCAGGCCGTCGGCACAGCCGCCCGTTCCTGGATCATAAAGCGGGAGGGCGAGATCATTGCGACCGAGGAACCACTCAAAGGCGCGGCGGGCCTCGCGTGACCAGGAGTCATCCCCCGTGACGCGGTGGGCCTCCAGGCAGGCGGCCACCATGGCCTGGGCTTCCACGGGTTGTTGATCGAAGTCCGCACGAGCGCCGTCGCGCAGGTAGAAGCCATCGCTGCCGATGGGGCGGAAGCAGCCAGCGGGTGTCTTTTGAATGGAGGCGAGCCAGCGCAGGGACTTCAGGCCGATCTCCTGAGCTTCGGGGTGAGGTATCGAGCGGCCGCTGAGCAAGAGGGCCTGACAGAGACGTGCATTGTCATAAGTGGCGCGGGGTTCGAACCAGGGCCACTCGTCCGTGGCGTAGCTTTTCCAGAGTTTCACGAGATTTCTGGTTAGCACCTCGCGAGTGGCGGCGGCACGGTGGTTGTCTGGGAAGACGCACAGATATTCGTGAAGTCCGAGCAGGGAGAAGGCCCAGGCTCGGGGGGAGGTGAAAGAGTCGACACTGCCCAGAGCTGATTCAAAGAGCTCCACACAGAGTTTCCTATGTCCTGGGTGCAATGACAGGGTGGCACCGATGCCCAGTGCCCAGAGCGCACGGCCATGGCTGTCTTCGCTGCCTGCGGGCTCCAGCCAGCGGCGGTCGAAGCTCATGAAGTTTCTGAAGCGGCCAGTGTCACGGTTTAGCGCGGAGGCGAGGAAAGCGAGGTAAGAGCTGGACAAGCCATTAAGGGTGGCCGCAGTCGGCAGTCCGCCGCCGAGGTCATCCAGCAGATTGCAGAGGATGAAGGCGCGTGCGTTGTCATCCGTGCAGTAGCCGTGGAGGAAGTCGGGAACGGTGTAAAGAGCATGCTGGAAGATGCCCGTACTGTCTGACATGCGGGTGAGGTGGCCCAGATTTACCGGAGGCAGATCGTAGGGGCGGCTGGCTGCCGTCCATCCGGCAAAGGCGGTGCGTGGCGCACGCTTGCGATCTGCGCAGGCGTGCTGGAAGGTCTCCAGATACCGCTCGGCCACGGCTGGCCAGATCATGTCACGCCCGGCCTCCCAGGCATTCTGACTTGTCTGCTGGAGCATCTCCGGCTGGTCGAGATAAGCCACAACGGCGCGCGCGATGCCCTTTGAATCTCCGAAAGGCACGAGGCTTCCACAGCCTTCACGCAGCAGCTCCTGAGCATGCCAGTAAGGCGTGGACACCACGGCTTTGCCGGCTCCGAAGACCTGGGCCAGTGTGCCCGAGGTGATTTGCGCCTCATTTAAATAAGGCGTCACATAGATGTCAGTGGCGCAGATGAACTCCCGCAGATCTTCAGGTGAGACGAAGCGGTTGTAAAAAATGACGTGCTCCTTGACCCCAAGTTCCTCCGCCAGCCATTCCAGGCTGAGGCGGTAGCGCTCCCCTTCACGCGCGAGCAGGTGCGGGTGTGTGGCCCCGAGCACGAGATACACCACCTCGGGGTGCGCGCGTACAATCTCCGGCAGCGCTTCGATGGCTTGCTCGATGCCTTTTCCCGGCCCGAGCAGGCCAAAGGTCAGCAGCACCGCCCGCCCTTCGACGCCGAACTGCGCTTTCGAGAGTTCGGAACTCTGTAACGGGATGTCCGGGATGCCATGCGGGATGACATCGATCTTCGAGAGCGGCACCGAATACGTCTCCTGCAGGATCTCCGCACCCTTCTGCGCCATGACCACGATGCGCTCACTGCGCTGGACCAGCGCATCCATCACGCGGCGCTGTGTGGCATCCGGCTTGCTCAGGATCGTGTGCAGCGTCGTCACCACGGGCATGCGTACTTCTTTTAGCAGCGCCAGCAGATGACTTCCCGCAGGGCCGCCATAGATGCCGAACTCATGCTGCACGCAGAGTACGTCGGCATTGTTGAAGTTCAGATAATCGGCCGCGCGCCGGTAGGCGTCGATGTCCTTCTCCAGCAGTTGGAAGCGGACTCGCTCCGGGTAGTCGTAGCCCGAGGCACGGTCATTCACCGCACCCACATAGCATTCTGATCCAGGCGATGCCGCGCTGACCGCCTCGCAGAGGTCATGCGTGAATGTCGCGATTCCGCAAAGCCGGGGAACATAATCCCCCAGGAAAGCCATTCGCCCCAAAAGGCTCTGGCGGTTCACAAGGACGATCTCCGTTTCTCCATCATGCCCACAGCAGACAGCCTGGGGGGATTTAAGCAACCCACAGTTCCAACTTTCGCCCTCGGGCGACTAACCAATATTTTTGACTCTGCCCGGCTGTCCTGAAGGCAGTGTGATCCGCTCCGCCACCGTTTTGCCCATGAGCCGTGCGCCCAGTGGTGAGGCCGGGGTGATGAGCAGAATCTCCCTGCCTTCGACCATGATCTCCAGTCCGCCCTCAGATGGCCCGATTAAGTAGTGATCACTCCTCCCGGCGACCTCCAGTTCCACGAGCGAGCCGAGGCGGATCGTGTCGGAAGCAGCCATCTGGAGCGCTGCATATTGATGCCGTGCCGCCTGGACCTCCGTGACGCGCTGAGCCTGCCCCCGGGCCACATAAGAGGCCTCCAGCGTGCGGGTGTCGTACTTGTTCTCCGCCTTGCTGTCAGGATCTGTCGCTGCGGCGAAGGAGGCGCGTGCGCCACGCGTCAGGGTCTCCAACTCGGCATCGAGACGGGTGAGGATGGCATCCAGAACGGCGGATTTCAGCATGGGGAGGGTGGGCAGGCTTTCCATTTGCACGGCTGGCGCTGCTTTCCAGACTCGTTTCACTTCATGCACCGCTATTTCCTCCATCTCGCCCTCCTCGTCGTCTCACTGCTGCTCAGCTCCTGTGAGACGGGTTCATCTGACCCACGCTTTGCCCAGCAGTTTGAGTATCGCCGAATGTCCATCGCCTCCGAACCGCCGGGGGATTACTACATCGGGCGCCGCTTCCACATCGATCGTGTGCATTTTTGGGGCTATGTCCGCCGTCCGGGAGAGAGCTGGGATAAATCCCGGCTCGTGGTGATGAATGAGAAGATCATGAAGCAGCCGGACCGCTATCCTGAAGTCCCCGCCGGAGACGGCCCCGCCTACGGTCACGATCACAACACCGAGTATCGCCTCTGGGGTTACTACTCGGGCCGCAAAATCTATGACCCGAACAGCAACATGATCCTGCCCGAGTTCGTGCTGCAGCGCTATGAAGTGAAGAATCAATCTCCAGGCTGGCTCTTCAAGCCGAACGAGAAGTATGATGGCAGGCAGTTGTTCCGGGGTGAGCCAGGCTCGACCCCCGGCGGGCGGCGTTAATGACCGGAAACGAGGTGCATGATCCACATCGTCCTCTACCAGCCCGAGATCCCGCACAACACGGGCGCGGCGGGTCGGCTCTGCCTTGCCACCGGCGCGCGGCTGCATCTCATCAAGCCGCTGGGCTTCAGTCTGGAGGACAAATACCTCAAGCGCTCCGGACTGGACTACTGGCATGAGGTGGACGTGAAAGTCTGGGATTCGTGGGAGGAACTCCACGCTTCTGCCGGAGACGACGCCAGCTTTAAATTCGTAGAGGTGCAGGGCGCGCTGACCTACTGGCAGGCCGCTCTGCACGGCGAGCGCGAGCTCTACCTCGTCTATGGTCCGGAGACTCGCGGCATCCCGCCGGAGATCATGAAACTGGGGGAGACTCTGCACATTCCAATGCTCGGCACACGCAGCCTGAATCTCGCCACGGCAGTGGCCATCGTGCTTTACGAGGCCGTGCGGCAGCAGGGTGGACTGGCTTCCTCGTGAATGCCGGAAATCTCCTGAAAACTCACCATGAGTTGGCCTGCTAGCTGCTCTTTTTACTTATCGAAGCGCGAGCTTCACTACAACGAGCTGGACTGTCACTTCATGGTTGGGGACAGCCCGGTCACTTAAAACCCCGGTGGGATTTTGGTTGGGTCCCACCGGGGCATTTTTTTGCCCTCCGCCGATGACGGGGGCGATGTCCGATTTCGGTTAAATTTAGTCCGACGACTGAGGCTTGACGCTTCTGCCCGCCCGCGTCTCATGCCCACCCCAACACACAACCCCATGAGCGAAGCTTTTCCTGACATCCAGAAAATCCAATACGAGGGCCCGAAATCCAAGAACCCTCTCTCCTTCAAACATTACAACGCCGACGAAGTCGTGGCGGGCAAGAAGATGCGTGACCACCTCCGCTTCGGCGTCGCCTACTGGCACGCCATGCGCAACAGCCTCGCTGATCCCTTCGGCGTCGGCACCGCCCAGCGCCCCTGGGACGATGGCACCGACTCTGTCGCCAACGCGCAGCGCCGTGTGTGGGCCTGCTTTGAGTTCATGGACAAGCTCGGCGTGGACTACTACTGCTTCCATGACCGCGATGTCGCACCTGAAGGCAGCACGCTGGCCGAGAGTAACAAGAACTTCGACGCCGTGGCCGATGAACTGGAAAAGGCGCAGAAAGCCACGGGCAAGAAGCTCCTCTGGGGCACCGCCTGCCTCTTCGTGCATCCCCGCTACAATCAGGGCGCCTCGACCAGTCCCAATGCCAATGTCTTCGCCTACGCCGCCGCCCAGGTGAAGAAGGCCATGGATGTCACCCATCGCCTCGGCGGTGAAGGTTATACCTTCTGGGGTGGCCGCGAAGGCTACGCCTCCCTCTGGAACACGAACATGAAGCGTGAGGTGGATCACCTCGCCGCCTTCCTTCACATGGCCGTGGATTATAAAAAGAAGATCGGCTTCAAAGGCCCCTTCTACATCGAGCCAAAACCACGTGAGCCCTCCACCCATCAGTATGACAGCGACGCTGCCGCCTGTCTGAACTTCCTCCGCGAGCACGGCCTCATGGAGCACTTCAAGCTCAACCTGGAAACCAACCACGCCACCCTCGCAGGTCACAGCATGTGGCATGAGATGGAGGTCGCCGTCGCCGCTGGTGCCCTTGGTTCCGTGGTTGCCAACACCGGTGATGAACTCATCGGCTGGGACACCGACCA
>CAYMHJ010000125.1:0-2320 GCA_964390165.1 uncultured Prosthecobacter sp.
TGGGTGTGAAAGTTACAAAAACTAAGGACTAGAGGAGATACAGAAGTGGGAAGAGGAAGATCCAGACTAGATCAACGAAGTGCCAGAAGAGGCCGCCGACTTCGACGCGATTGGCGAGACGTTCAGGGTCTTCGCGAAGCATTCTCCCATTGAAGATCACGAAGTAAGCCAGGACGAGCGCACCGGCGACGACGTGCAGACCATGAAGGCCCGTGAGGGTGAAGTAGATGGCGTAGAAGCTGTTGAGCTTCGGTGTGAAGTTGGAGAAGAACTGGACGTCTTTGCGCTCAAGCTGCACTTCGGGGTGGTGGCTGGCGTGGGCGTCTCCATGCTCGGCAGGAGCATGAGCTTCGGCCTTGTGACCACCTTCGCCGTGGGAGGCTTCGGGTGTGGCCGACTTGATGTGGAGGTAGAAGAGGTGCTTCTGCTGGGTGGCGCTTTTGCTGGGGTCTCGCGAGTCGCCATATTTTTCTTTGAACTCGGTGGTGGCGTGTTCGCGCTGCTCAATGAAGGCTTTTTTCCAGGCGGTGCCGAGATAATGCTCATTCCACGCGAGCGATTTTTCTTTGTCAGGCGTGCCACGAAGATCGACGCCATCCACTTCGAGGGTCATTTTGTCGTTCATCATCATGCCTTCGACCATCGTTCCATCGCGGAAAGAAAGGGCTTTGGCACCGGGAGCGGGCTTGGCAAGAAGCTTGGAAGGAGGAACGGAGAAGGTGATTGGCGAAGCGGGGAGAAGCTTTACAGTCCACTGTGGAACTTCCTTCAGGCCATCGGCCTCGGCTTTAGCCTCAGCTTTGGCGCGAGCCTCAGCTTTGATCTTGGCGAAGCTGGCGGCATCAAGGGTGATCTCTTCACCTGACTCCGTCATGAACTTCGGCACGTCACCCTTTACATAGGGAAGGACATAGTTGACGGGGTCGGCATCAACGGCGCTGGTTTTGCCCGCCACGGTGAGATTGAGGGCCTTCACATCGCCAAACTCAAGCTCATAGCCATGTGGCAGATGGCCGGTGAGAATGGTGCCGTCGGTCAGGGTGACCGAGTAATGCGCGAACTTGGCCCTGTATTCAAAGGACTTGATGACCATGAAAGTCAGCGCGCAGAGCACGGTGATGATCATGTAGAGTCTGAACTGGGCGATTTTCCGCAGCTTCAGGCTGGCCCAGGCGAGCAAAACGGTCACGGAGGAACCGATGAGGACGAGGGTATTCACGAAGCCGAGCGTGACGCCCAGTTCATGCACCGGCCATGGATAGTCGGCACCGACGCGCAGGAAGATGTAGGAGGAGAACAAACCACCGAATAGCATGACTTCCGAGGCAAGGAAGAGCCAGATGCCGACTTTGGCGTTGTAGAGGCCCGTGTCTGGGCGGGCGGTGACTGTGTAGGGAATGTCCATGTGAGTTCGCGGTTTTCGGTTCGCGGTTCGCAGTTATCGAATCAATGATGGGCCACGGTGGCCGGAGCGGAGGGGACGGAGGAAGGCTCGGCGGCTTTGCCTGGCTCGGACTCCCACTGCGGGAAGTAATCCTGGCTCATGCCGGGGACGCTGTATTCATAAGGCCCACGCACGGCGACGATGTCGAAGGTGAAGTTGCCATGAGGAGGCGGCGTTGGCGTGGCCCACTCGAGCGTGGTGCAGTTCCATGGGTTGTCGCTTTCGACCTTTTTGCCGCCTTTGATGCTGAGCCAGAAGTTCAGGATGAAGGGCACCTGACCGAGCATGAGGATCACGGCACCGAAGGTCATCAGCACGTTCAGGCCGAGGAGGTTGTTCGGGACATCCATGCCGAAGATACCAAAAAAGCCGGAGGTCAGTTCGGTGAACCAGTTGGAGGCGGAGGAGGTCTGCTCGAAGTACTTGCCGCCATCATACCAGCGACGGTGGAAGCCGCCCATGCCCTGGATGAACATCGGCGCGAAGACGAGGTTCATGCCGATAAGCGAAGGCCAGAAGTGCAGCTTGCCGAGGAAGTCGCTCATGATTCGGCCGGTGGCCTTCGGATACCAGTGATAGACGCCGGCGAAGAAGGCGAAGATGGAGCCTGGAGCCACGACGTAGTGGAAGTGACCGATGACGTAGTAGGTATCGTGCAGGGCAAGGTCGATGAAGATGAAGGCCAGAGGCAGACCTGTGAGACCACCAATGCCAAACATGGGCAGGAAGGCGGAGGCGAAGAGCATCTGCGGATTGAAGCGGATGGAGCCGCCGTAGAGCGAGATCATCAGACCCGTGAGAAGAATCACGGAAGGCACCGAGATCAGCACCGTGGTGATCTGGAAGTAGGTGGACATCATCGTGCCCATGCCGGTG
>CAYMHJ010000125.1:2330-17163 GCA_964390165.1 uncultured Prosthecobacter sp.
CATGTGGTGGGCCCAGACGAGGAAGCTCAGGAATCCGAGGGTAAGGCCGGCATACACCATGGCTTTGTATCCCCAAAGAGGGCGGCGGGTGTTCGCCGGGATGACTTCCGTGAGAATAGCGAAAGCAGGAAGGATAAGCACATACACCTCGGGATGAGCGAGGAACCAGAAGAGATGCTGATAGAGCAGCGGGCTGCCACCACCGGAGATGTCGAGATGCTGACCACCTTCCATCAGGCCGGTTGGCAGGAAGAAGCTGGAGCCAAACACACGGTCGGAAAGCTGGAGCAGAGCGGCGACTTCGAGCGGCGGGAAAGCGAGGAGCAGAAGGAAGGCGACGATGAACATGGCCCAGCAGAAGAAGGGCATGCGCATCCAGGACATGCCCTTGGCGCGGAGATTGATGACGGTGGTGATGACGTTCACCGATCCGAGAAGCGATGCGGAAATGTTGAACACCATCGAAAGCAGCCACCAAGTGTGACCGTGCATCCAAACATTCGTCACGGCAAGATTCGTGGTGGAGGCGAGGGGGGAATACATGGTCCAGCCCGTCTGCACGGAACCGGTGCCGAGGAAGAAAGCGGCGAACATTCCGACACCGCTGATGAAGAAGAGCCAGTAACTCCACATGTTCAGGCGGGGGAAGGCCATGTCGATGGTGCCGATCTGGAGCGGCATGACGAAGTTCACGAAACCAGCGAAGCCAAGCGGCACAATGCCGAGGAACACCATGATGGTGCCGTGCATGGCACCGAGCATGTTGTAGAGTTCGCCATTGATCACGCCACCCGGTGCCCAGCGACCGAACATCTCATTGAAGATCGGGCCGATGAGAGGGAGATTGCCCACGAACTCGAAGCCGGGGACCGGCTGGCCTGGGTAGGCGATGCTCCAGCGCATCATGAGCATGAGGAAGAAGCCGAAGAGCAGGAACAACAGACCGCTAACTGCATACTGGATGCCGATGGTCTTGTGGTCCGTGGAGAAGATGTACTTCCCGATGAACCCCGGCTCATGGTGGTCATGCGCGTGATCGTGGGAGTGATCGTGAGTGTGGACGGCGGCGCTCATAGGGATGGGTTCAAAAAGGGCGATGGGTCAAGAAATCGACTTGGGGAACGTGGTGTCGAAGTTTGGGAGATTCAGAGAAAGGAAAATTTTAGCAGGTCGAGGACCAAAAAATCACGCACATCACCAGCGGAGATGCGCGCAGAGGAATGAGCTTGGGCAAGCGGCACCATCTCGGCAAAGGCGAACTGGGTCGCCTTGCTCGATGAGGACTGCTTCACATGCGTCATGATGATTCAACTTACTTGGCTGCGGGAGCGGCAGCAGCAGTGGCTCCAGGACCAGCGGGGATGTCGCCGGGGATGTTCTTGTCAGCAAAAGGAGCCAGATCGGCTTCGGTCCACTGAGTGGCACGCTTTTCATCAGCGCGGACTTTTTCCACCATCTCCTTGGTGATCATGGTGCCTTCATTGCCCCAGCTATTGCGGATGTAAGTCAGCACGTTAGAGAGATCGCCAGCGGACATGGCAGCGCCAAAGGGCATCATGCCACCGGGGGTGTTGTAGCCTTGACCTTTGACCGTGATGGCACCGGTCAGACCATGCTGAACGACACGCACGAGACGCTCCGTGCCGCCGAGAACCCACTCAGAACCAGCAAGCGGTGGGAACTGGCCGGGAATACCCATGCCATTGCCCTGATGGCAGCCACCGCAGACAGCGTAGCCGGACGCGCCTTTTTTCATGGCGGTCTGGAAGGGGTCCATGGCACCTGCACCATCGCCACCACCGGGGCGAGGATCAGGAGCGGCTGCAAAATTGAATGGATTGCTGGTATTGAAACTCCATCCGCCGGTCATGACGCCAAGCTGGCCACCGCCGATGATGGCGACGATCATGCCGAGGAAGATGACGAACATCGGGACGGGCTCGCGACCGGCCTGCAGATCTTCTTTTTCGCGCTTCACGGCGGCGTGAAGACGATCAAGATCGGTGCTGTCGGGTTGGAAGCTTTGGGAGGGGGCGCTCATGAAACGGGGGCGTTATTTCTTCGCGGGAGCAGCGGCCACGGCGGGCGCGACACCTGGGACGGGATGATCCTTCTTGAGAGAAAGGAGGTAATCGACGAGCGCTTCGGCCTCGGCGGTTGGAACGATTTCCATGCCAGCCTCAGCAGCGAATTTACCGGAGAGCTTGATGGCCTTGTCAGCCACAGGACCTTGAGCAGTGCGGACGGTGTAGAGGCTCTTAAAGGCTGGCATGTTCGACCAGTCGTGCAGCGAGCGCGGCGAGAAGAACATCTGGTGGATGACTTCACGAGCCGGGGCGCGCCAGCCGTAATTGGTGAGGTCAGGTCCGGTGCGGACGATGCCGAGCGGGGCATACGGCTCGCCGAGGTAGTCGAGCAGGGTGTTCGAGCGAGTCGGAAGAGCCGGACGTGGCTCCTGATCCTGGCCAGAGCCTCTGCGCCAGCCGTCGAGGGCGAGCTGCGTGGGGCGGATCATCTGAGTGTGGCACTGGGCACAGCCTTCGCGGGCGTAAATGATCTGACCCTGGCGGTTGATCGGAGCGGGTGGGTAATAGCCCTCGACGCCGTCTCTGTCCTTGTCATAGGCGACTGGAGAGAGCGCCTGATATTTGAGGACAGGGATGATGATCAGGCAGAGCCACGGAAGACCGAAGCTGGCGATGAGACCGAGGATGAAGGTGCGGAAGTTGCTCATGCGTGGGCGGCGTGAGGGGTGTCGTCATGCGCGGAGTGCAGCAGCGTCGGAGCGGAACTGCGGCGGCCAAGACCGGCCACCATGAGCATGAGGTGTATGAGGAACCAGATGTTGGACCAAGTGATCAGGGTCCAGGCGATGGCGCGGGCGATGATGTAAGGGCGAGCATTCAGCGCGAGCTGCATGAAGTCCTGATCCCACATTTCGGGAGCGTTGAGGTCACCGCCCTGCTGCACCCCGGCGACGAGGCTGGTCACGACGATGGTGGCGATGCCGTAGGTGGAGAACCAGAAATGATTGCGGATCAGGCGAACGCTGAGCCATTCACAGCCAGAGAGGCGAGGCACGATGTAGTAGATGGCACCGAAGACGCTCATGCTGAAGAAGCCATAGACGGCGACAATCTGGAAACCGTAGCTGGCGTGGGTGAACTGAAGCGTGGCACCTGTGGAGTAGTTCGAGAGCAGCGCCAGGATCAGACCTGAGATCGGATAGAAGAGCGCGCCGAGGAAGGTGAAACGCAGCGTCGGGGAGGTGGCGACGAGGTTGTGTTTGCCAAGCGTGGTGAGGTGATGGTTCAAACCGACGACACCGACAGGAATGAGAAGCAGAGTGCCGGTCAAAGCGCCAACGGAAGGCATCCAGGCAGGAAGAGGACCACCCATGTAGGCCTGCATTCCAGTCCAACCACCGAGGATCGCGAGCGCCCAGAAACCGAGTTTGGCAAGCTCCGCGCTGGCGATTGGCTGGCCGGTGATCTTCGGGATGAAGTAATAGGCGGAACCAAGAGCGACGGGAGTGAAGAAAAGGAGGATCAACCCGTGAACATACCAAGCATTGATGCCAGCACCCAGAGCGCCGAGGCTTGGGATGCAGTGGAGGCAGACATTGGCGGTGATGAAGATCCAAGGGAACCAGAAGCAGGCCCCCAGGATGTACCAGGAGCTGACCATGAAGCCTTCAGGGCGATAGGCACGTGCGAACATGTTCACCATCGGCCAGGCGAAAGTCAGGAAGGACACCAGCAGGATCGGCCAGACCCAGCGCGGCATTTCCAGCCACTGCATGGAGGTATTGCCACCGAAGAGGATGCTCAACAGGCCGAGGGTGACGGCGATGTTCCAAAACACGCCGGCCACGTAGAGGAGGCTTTTGCCGCTCTTGAGTTCCTGACCGGAACGACGAGCCATGAGCCAGAGCATTACGCCGAGACCGGCTTGAATGCCCCAGCCGTAGATGAGGGCGTTGAGGTGAGTCGGCTGAAGGCGACCAAACTGAAGCACGGGGCAGTCGCCGAGGAAGGACGGGGCGAAGAGCTTGATCGCGGCGAGCACACCCAGAATGGTGGAGGCCATGAGCCAGAAGGCGCCGTTGAGGAAAAGGAACAGCACGGGGCCTTTGACCGACTTGTCGATCGCCGCACGGCGAAGGTTGTCAGCCTGGAGGTCCGAGTCTGCGGATGAGGGTGTCGTCTGCATCGTGGAGAGAAAGGCCGTTACTTGGCAGGCGGGGTGGGAGCCGCAGCAGGAGCGGCCGGGGCTGCGGGAGCAGGCACGGAGGCGGCCGCCTGCTTCAGTTGCGTGGGGGAGCCGGGCACCACTTGCGTGCTCGGGGCGGGCTTGCGGGATTTCAGAAGCTCCAGCGTTTTGTCAAAGATCTGCCCCTTCTTGGCGGCGTCATTCAGGCCCATTTTGGCGACCAACTCGGTCTGCGCTTTGACGATCTCAGCAGTATTCGCGAGACGCTCAGGAGCGCGGGGGTCAACCTCACCGGGTTTGGCCAGATTCAGGAAAAAGGCGAGCAAAACAGCGAAACTGGCGAAAGCGCCGAGCACCCACAAAAATGGGGAGCCTGTCTTCGGAGGTGTGGCAGCAGCGGACATGTGGGAGATCAGTTGATGACGTTGGCGGACTCGAGCAGACGCGGGTCGCGGCAAGGATACAGGCTGTAATTGGCCAGACTGCGTAGGAAAAGGAAACCGAGGGTGCCGATGACCGCAGCGAAGGCGACGACGTCACCGATCCAAGCTCCGTCCACCACCACGCCTATGCCAAGGGAGGGACCGCGCTCAGGGATGATGTTCCAGTAAATGTCCACCACATGCATGAAGAGCACCCAGAGACAGATGCCGATCATCACAGAAGGCTTCTTTTTCCGTGACTGCGAGAGCAGGGCCAAGAAGGGAGCGATGAAGTGACCGATGACGATAAAGATGGACACATAGCGCCAGCCTTCGGTGTTTCGCGTCAGGTAGAAGCGAGTCTCCTCGGTGATGTTGGCATACCAGATGAGGAAGTATTGGCTGAAGGCGATGTAAGCCCAGAAGACCGTAAAGGCAAAGAGCAGCTTGCCCATCAGGTGGTAGTGCTCCTCCGTGACGACCTTTTTCAGGTAGCCGAGGCTACGCAGCCAGGTGACGAGAAGAATTGTGACCGCCATGGAAGACCAAGCGCAGCCAGCGAAGATGTAAACGCCCCACATCGTGGAGAACCAAGCGTAGTCGAGGGTCTGGACCCAATCGACAGCAGCAAAGGTGATCGTGAGTGCGAAAAAGAGCAGCCAAGTGCAGGAGAACTGACGAGCCTTGATGGTGTGCTTGATGTCACCATCGGAATCCTGCATCACCGACTTCGAACGCAGCTTGCTGGCGATGAACCAGAGGACGAAAAAGTAGAAGAAGAAACGGCTGTACCAGCTAAAGGCGGAGGAGATGTTCAGGTAGCCAAACTTGGCAGTCAGGACATGCAGATGGGGATTGCTGTCCGCCATGTGGTGCAGCGCGTCATAAACGCTGGTGCCAGCTTCGTGAGCATGATGAGCAGCTTCACGGTGATGCACCATCCACTCGTAGAGCGGCTTTTGCACCGCAGGAATCAGCAGCGGGATGCACAGGATCGCCAATGGCAGGATCATGTTCGCGAGCTGCTCCCAGAGACGTCGGATCGCCACGCCCCAGCCGGAGTTCGAGGCATTGTGCAGCATGACCCAGAAGCAGCCACCGCACACGATGGTGAAGGCAAAGAAGACCGCGAAGAGCCAGGAATAGGCAAAAGTGTCCGTCTTGGTGAAGAACAGGACGGCGGAGCCCAGAAGGCCGAGCGCGCCGATGCCACCGAGGGCGCTGATGAGCTTGCCGCCTTTGGCGGGCTCGAACTTCTCTCCGCCTTGCGGCAGATCTTCAAAAGTGACGTGGTGATGACCCATGTTGGAAAAGCGCGCGGGTTACTGGACGGAGACGTTGCCCTCTTTCACGGCCACTTGGAGGGCGCGGATGTAAGAGACGATGGCCCAGCGGTCACGGACGGTCAGATTGCCGCCATAAGAGCCCATGAGGCCCTTGCCGTTGGTGATAACATCAAAAATGGCACCATCGGGGCGATAGGTCGCCACGTTGGTTGGGTCCATGGAACCTGCCTGATGGAAGTTGAAGGCGGTCAGAATGCCATACTTGGATGTGACACCCTTGCCATTGCCCGAAGTGGCATGGCAGACAGCACAATAAATGTCGTATTGGCGCTGGCCGCGCTCGATCAGAGCCTTGTCGGCCACCAGTTCAGCGGGCAAACCGTCGCCATAAAAGTCACCGATTTTACCGGTGCTGTAGTAGTCCAACCCGTTCGTGAAGCCAAAGGCTGCAGGCTTTGCTCCCGGGGCTGAAGCAGGAATAGCAGGAACTTCGAAGCCCATCGGAACCGTGTTTTTTACGGGCAGACGAGCGCCCACGCCATCGGCAAAGAAGTCATTTTTCACCTGATACTTCACCTTGGCCTGGTGATCCATGTCCGGGAAGATCTCGATGGGAGGCAGCTCGCTCTTGCTGCCGCGCGTGCCGAATGCCGCCACGACGATCGCGGCGACAAAGGCGTAACTGAGGAAGAAGTATTTCAACATGGCAGGGCAACGGGGGCCGTTTGGGAGCTTGTGAAAAATTTCACAAGGGCGCGCAGATTAAAAACTTGAGCCGCGATTGCAAGGACGAATTCTTTTTTTGTCCGCGTCTTCTTTGTTCAGCATTCAGCCATGTGATTGGGAATAACTTTGATGTCGCAGGACTCATCTTCAGGCAGTCATTGAGAAGTCGCATTTCCACGGGATGGGCAGTGTCTGTTCTTATGCCCAGACGGTTCAATTTGACGCCGGATTGATGCCAAAAGTGCATGTACTTTTGGCGACTGGGGAAGTTTCCTTTGCCAGCGGGAGACACTCTGCTAGCATCGCCACCCCATGAATCCCGAGGCGCAAAATTTGGTAGCGGCAGGCAAACTCTCCACCGCAGACGCAGAAAAACTATCTCAGCTCGAAGCTGGAACCTTTGTCCTGCATAAAAGCTGGGGTGTGGGCCGGGTATCAGAATGGGATATTATCGGAGGTGAACGCCTCATCATTGATTTTGAAGGCAAGCCCGGTCATGCCCTCAAACTCGGCTTTGCCATCAGCAGCCTCGAAGTCCTGCCCGACTCTCATCTCATGTCACGCCGTCTCGCCGAGCTGGATGTGTTGAAGGAAATGGCCAAAAAGAACCCCACTGGCCTTGTCGAACTCGCCCTCCAGTCCAGCGGTAATAAGATGTCCCTCGACCAGCTTGAAGGCCTGATCAAACCGCACATCATCGCTGAGGCTGATTACAAAAAGTGGTGGGAAGCCACCAAAAAGGTTCTCAAGGCAGCACGTCACATCGTCGTCCCTTCCAAGCGTCAGGACCCGCTCGTCCTGCGTGATTCCGGTGAGAAGCCCGGAACCGTGATGGTCAAGGAATACCTCGGCAAGCGCGACCTCAAGGGCAAGCTCGGCGTTCTTGGCCTCATCCAGAAAGATCTCGACCTTTTTGAAAATGCTGAAAAAGAGCTCATCCCCGTCTTCCAGGACATTTCCGATACCGTCCGAAAAGCCTGGCGTCTGCATCTGAAGGAAAGCCTTCAGCTTCTTTTGGCTCGCGATGAAATCATCGATTCAATCCCAGATGGCACAGCTCCACTCGGCTCTTTCAAAGCCTCCGACCTCGTCAGTGAAGCTCGCACACTCATCGCAGAAAACGTCGCCGGGCTGCCCGCCGCCCTCTACGGCCGCCTTTATCGTGCCTTCCCCGCAGCCTTCCCGGATCGTGGCTGGGTTACTGAACTTCTCAATCACCTCGCCCGTACTGGCGGACGCGCCGTGGGGGAAATCGCCACCGTCCTCGATGCCAACGGCGAGATTGAGGCCCTCGCTGAATACCTGAAAAAAGCTGTGCGCAACCGCACCCTCAGTCAGGATCTCCTCATCTGGATCTGCAAAGAGCGCGCCGGACTCGCCAAATCCGTCTTCAGCATCGACCTCGGTCATGCCGTGCTCGACGCAGTGGAAAATGATGCCGTGAGCGGAGGTCCGAAGCGCGCCGGACGTCTCGAAGACGCCTTGTCCGCAGATAAAACGATCGTGGGCGAACTCATGGAAGACAGCGACCTCGAGCTCGTCACCCTGTTCGCCAAGCGTCTGCTAAATACGACCGCCTTTGACGAGCTCACCCGCCGCTCCCTCATGGCCCGCGTCATCAAGGCACGCCCAGAAATGGAGTCACTCATGGTGGACAACAATGCCGGTTCCCGTGAGGACAACAGCCTCATTGTCTCCTGGGAAAGCCTGGAGAGGAAAAAGGCTGAGCTCCACGAACTCACCACGGTTAAGATTCCGCACAACAAGAACGAGATCCAGATCGCGCGTGAGGAAGGCGACCTTCGTGAAAATGGCGGTTACAAAGCCGCCCGCGAGCAGCAGACGGTGCTCAACCGCATGAAGGACGAGCTCGAACGTGACGTTGGCCGCGCACGCGGCACCGACTTCGCCAACACCCCCACCGACAAAGTCGGAATGGGCACCATCGTCGATTACACCGACAGCACGACCGGCCAGACCGAGACCCTCACCATCCTCGGTGCCTGGGACAGTGATGTGGATAAAAACATCGTCTCCTACCTTTCCGAGCTTGCCAAGAGCCTGACAGGGAAGGCCATCGGTGACGAAGCTGAAGTCCCCACTGACACTGGTGTCACCCGTAACGTGAAGATCACCGCCATTCGGGCCTTCAATCCCGGAGCATAAGGAGAAGTCTTCCACCAACCCATTCCCTTCCACGGCGCTGAGCATCCCTCAGCGCCGTTTCTCTTGGTGAGTAATGCCAGAAAAAGCGATCCAACATTACCAGTTCGGCGCGGGTTGCTCCGGCGGGGCGGAGGTGGTGACTTTCAACCGGAGGCGGGTGGAGAAGAAGGTATCATAATAGTCCCGCCAGTGAGCATTCGAGGTCTTGGGGCCCCAGCACATGTTACAGCGCAGCCAGCGGCGGGTGCCGATGACGGGGCCATTCTCCGTGTGTTGGAACTGATCGACGGTGTAACCGTAGGCCACGCCGTAGTGCCAGTAATTGCCGAGCCCGACGACGGCACAATAGTTGGCCTTGATGGCATCCCGCACCTCCCTGGCACCACCATCACCATTCAGGGTCTGCGCAAAGGCACTCCAGCGCATCTTGTAGGAGCGGTTCATCCAGCCGGAGATAGTGCTGAAGTAGGTGATGCCGAGCACGCTCTTCGGCATGGAGTCCGGCGGCGTGGCGAAGCTGTCGTCGAAGGGATTGAAGACACCGCCACTGATGTCGCGCAGTTGCTTGATCACGGGCTTGAGGCGGTATTTTGACGCGCCGTCGTAGTACTCGGCGGGGGCGTCCTGGTAGAAGTTAAACCCGAAGGCCAGATAGTTTCCCCTCTCGCGCTCCCACCAGGCGAGCAGCGTGGCCCAGGCGTTTGGCCCGCAGCCGATGTAGCCCTGCCATTCATAATCTTTCATCTGCGCGTATCGCGGCTGGGTGGAGTAGTCGCCGACAAATTTTTCATACACACGCTGCCATCCTGGCGTGAAAGTGGAGGCGGAGATTTTCGCCCCGGACATACCGCCGGAGGCAGCGGATACTTTGATGGAAAAACGATGAAGGCTTCCGCCTGCGAGCACTTCCAGGACACCATCGCCGGGGGCGATGCCGGTGACGACGATGCCACCGTTTTCACCACCGGGCGTGGCATCGGCGATGCGTGCTTCGTCTTCTGTGTCGAGGTAGTGCCTTGCCACAGCCATGCCGGTTAGAAGCTGGACGCTTTGCCCTGGGGTCAACTGAACGACTTGTGGAAACACACCGCGTGCGAGCTGCCACTCGGCATAGGCTCGGCTGGCGCGCTGCTGACGGAGGGCGACATAGACGGGATTCACGCGGAAGTCGGTCTTAAAGGCAGCATACGAATCGTAGAACTGCGCCTGGAAGTTTGGCACCACGGGTTCTGTTTCGGTGCGGGTATCGTCATCACCCTCCCAGACGAGATCCTGGGTGAGCTGCGTGACCATGGCGGGATCTGGTTTCCATGGATGCGCGCCATGATTGGCGAGCAGGTTTCCCAGCGCATCTTCCGCTGCCCAGAAGTCGCCTCCGAAGCGCACGAGGCGGAAATTGGGAGTGCGGGCGAGTCTGGTGAGCTGCTCGGAGATGGTTTCGCCACGCGTGGCGAACTGCGGCACGGGCACTTCTGTTTCGGTGAGTGAGACGAGGATGAATCCCAGCGGCTCAGGCAGCGGTGCGTCTTCGGCGAATTTTAACAACGGTGCTGTGGAAGAGGTCACCGGGGCACTGCGCACGACTTTGAACTCGACGAAGCCCGCCGTGCTGCGGCCCTCCTGCGCGCCATCGAACACGGGCACGACGATGGGATGAAGTTCCGCATCTTCCGGCCAGGCTTCGGGATCGCCCACACGCGCCTTGTTAGTACGCAGCACGTCCTGCGCGTGAGTGACGATCTCCGCAGGCAGTTCCGTGACTGGCACCTCCAGCCTTAGCAGTTCACCTGCCGGGGCGATTTGAGTACGGAAGAAAAGGCTGCCGCCGTCTGTCGGCAGCACGGCGGCACCATTGGCATCGATCGGAAGCGAGGATGGATCAATCGTGGTCCAGGGACCGTTGGGATGTGGGGAGGCTTCCGTCCAAATGCGGACGGCATCGGCGTATAACACCGAGCTGGAGATCATGAGTGAAATGCCAACACTGAGGTGGGCAAGCTGAAAGCGGATGGAGGCGGATGTTTTCATGAAGGCGTTGTTTGGGTTCGCCTCAGCCTGCCGCTCCTGCCAGAAAGTGGGTATGGCACTCCAGGGTGAGCCACTGCTACTTTGGTGGCAGGCATCATGAAGGGGGCTTCAGAGCCTCAGTTGATCCCGAGTCCTACTTTGGTAGTAGGGGTGTTTAAATTGTCTTGAGCGTCTGATGGCGGGCCGCGAGTCTTGCGGCGTTCTACTTCCCATGACCTCCAGCCTCCCAGCCGTTCTGGCACTCACCGTCGTGCTCTTTGCGGCGGTTCCAGTCCGGGCGCAGAGCCTCGGTGGTGACGTGCCGCTGATGACCGTGAAGCAGATCCGCGAAAATAATCAGGCCAATATCCCGGTCTTGGTGCGGGGCACGGTAACGGCGACGGATGTGGTGCGCATCTTCGTGCAAGATGCCACGGGCGGCATCGGCATCATCCGCGCAGGCTTCCGGGAGCCAGTGGTGGCCGGTGATCTGGTGGAGGTCAGAGGCACCACCACAGGGCAGGGGGCCGCCCTTGGTCTGAACGGCCTAACTTTGACCAGGATCGGGGTTGAGGTGCTGCCAGAGGCGGAGCCGCAGACGGCGGAGCGGCTGGAGTCAGGAGAGGCCAGACATCAGCGTGTACGCCTTTCCGGCACCGTCCACGAGGTGGGGGTCAGCAGCGGGATGCTCATCCTTCAGATCCAGTCTGGCGGGGCCTCGTTCATGGGCATGTGGCAGGGGAATCTGCCAAATTCGGAAGCTCGTGTGCTGGTTTCGCCTGTGAATTATCTGGATGCTGAGGTGGAGGTCGAGGGCGCTGCCATCCCGCAGTTCAGCATCTCTGGCTCCAGGATTGGCTTCCGCCTTGTTATCGCATCTGGGGAGGCTCCGCATCTGAAGGTGGTGCGTGCGGGTTCGGCGGACGTCTTCACCCGACCGCTGCGCAGCCTGGCCAGCCTAAAAGATCTCAAGGCCCATAACAATCAGCGCTGGCGGGTGCATGGTGTCGTCACCTACTGGTCGGATGCGGGATGGTTTCATCTCCAGGACGAGACCGGCACAGGCCGGGGCAACAACGCCCACTTTCTCCCCAAAACAATCGGCTGGCCATACCGCCAGGGAAGGTCTGAACCGGTGCTGCACCCTGGGGATGAAGTGGAGATGGTGGGCATGCCGCTCATCACCTCCTCAGGGAACGTCTCCCTCTCCCGATGTGAATGGAGAGTCACCGGCCATGCCAATCCACCTGCCTTTGAGCCAGTCTCTGTCAGCAGCATTGTGGATCAGAAGCCTGAGGGAATGCCCGTGAGTGTGACTGGCCGTGTCATGGATGCCGAGGTGTCCACGGACTACCAGGGTTTCGTCGTTCACACACTGTGGGTCGAGTCTGGCGAGGTCAGTTTCAGCGCCATCGTGCAGAAGAAAAAGCGTGGCGAGTTTCCGGTGAAGGCGGGGGACTATGTACGGCTGGAAGGTGTGGTCACCACCTCCCCGAATGTCGTCGGGCGCGCCGCCTTTCGGCTGAATATGAATCACTTCACGGACATCCGTCTCATCCCTGGACCACCGGCCTGGCAGAGCATCGATCTGATGCGCTGGATGCCCATCGTCGGCACCGTAGCCGGTCTGGCGCTGATCTGGATTTTCCTCCTGAGGCGTCAGGTCGCGGTGCAGACCTCACAGCTTCGCGACAATGCCCAGCGTCTGGAAGCGCAGCTCGAACAGGAAAAGGAGCTGAGTGAAATGAAAAGCCGCTTTGTCTTCACCGTCAGCCATGAGTTCCGCAATCCGCTGGCCGTCATCATGTCGTGCAGCGATGTGCTCCAGCGCTTCCGTGACCGGATGTCTGCCGAACAACATGAGAGGCAGATCACTGGCATCCAGCAGAGCGTGCGCCGCATGGCTGACATGATGGAGGAGGTGCTGCTGCTGGGCCGCGCCGAATCCGGCAGGCTGCTCTGCCAGCCGGAGATGACTGACGTGCGCGCCCTTTGTCTGCGTCTGCTCGATCAGGTGGCCTCCGCCACCTCCGCGCGCTGCCCGGTGGAGCTGACCTGTGAAAAAGACCTGCCACTGCTGCCGGTGGACTCAAGTCTGCTTCAGCACATCCTGACCAATCTCATCACCAATGCCGTGAAGTATTCACCCGCAGACATGACAGTGCATGTTGCCGTGACGCATGAAGCCGATGCCCTCACATTCACCGTCACGGATCAGGGGCAGGGCATCCCGACGCTGGATCAGGTGCGCATCTTCGAGCCCTTCCACCGTGGCAGTAACGTGGGTGAAACGCCCGGCACCGGACTAGGGCTGGCCATCGTCCAGCGCTGTGTCGATGCGCATGGCGGTAACATCGAATGTGAAAGCCACAGCGGCGAGGGCACCAGCTTCATCGTGCGCCTTCCCCTCCATTTTCCAGACACCTCCGAGTCATGAAAATCCTGGTCATCGAAGACGAATCCCTCGCTCGTGAAAACATCGCCCTCATTCTCGAAATGGAAGGCTACCAGCCCTTCACCGCCGCGAATGGCAGGCAGGGCATCGACATCGCCCTGCGCGAGCAGCCGGGCCTCATCCTTTGTGACATCACCATGCCCGAGGCAGATGGTTATGCCGTGCTGGCCGCCGTGCGCGAGCATGATGCCACGCGCAGCACGCCCTTCATTTTCCTCACGGCCAAAGGTGATCGTGGTGACCTGCGGCGCGGCATGACGCTCGGAGCCGACGACTATCTCACCAAGCCCGCCAGCGCCTCCGAGATCCTCGCAGCCATCCGCTCCCGCCTGGATCGTGAAAGCCTGCGCCAATCGAACAGCTTCGATCCTGATTTCAGTTCACCCGCACCCCTGGTCGCCCTGGGTCTCACCGCACGAGAGGCAGAGGTGCTGCTCTGGATCGCCCAGGGGAAATCGAATGGAGAGATAGGCCTGATCATTAGTGCTGCGGAAAACACCGTGAAGAAGCATGTGCAGCACATCTTTGAAAAGCTCGGCCTCGACAGCCGCAACGCCGCCACCGTGCTGGCATTGGAAAAGCTGAGCTGCGGGGGGATGCATTAAGCGTAAATTCACTCACTCGCGAAGCCAGCGGACCATGTGTGGGTAAGGAGCAATACCTTGCTCCTCTGCCTTCGCCTCATCAAAGGTGAGTCCCATCCATTGCAGCAGTGGCACGGCGAGGTAGCGGCCTGCACGGAAGTTCTCCAGCAGCGAGACAGAGCCTTTGCGATAACCGTGCTCGTGAAAGACAACTGCGGGGTCGATGCCGATGTGCAAAGCGGCGGCATAGGACCATGCGATGGCTCCCATTTCCTCCCCACCGCCGACGGCGAGATTACCGCCGCACAGATGGCGCTCAGCAGCAGGTGTGATGGCGAGGTGGCCTGCCTCGTGGAGGATGTCACCGGGATAGAGCATCCTGTCTTCATCGACGATGATTCTGCCATTCTCCAAAGCGAGTCCGGGGAGGAAGCAGTCGTCAGGGAGTATGCGCTGCTCGATCTCCAGTCCGATGCTGCGGAGGAAGGCGGAGAGCCGTTCAGTCAGAGGATTGGCAAAGGTACTCATAACGCTCTGAGTCGAGCATAAAGTGGATCGAGATGCTTAGTGCACAGGGCGCGGAGATCGTCGTCTGCTTCCTGGCGTTTACTTTCGGAGTCGGGCTCAAAGAAGAAGCTGCGCGACTTCGCATGAAACGGCGTGACGGCATTCATCGCGGCGATCTGCTCGGGCGTGAGCGAGAGACCGAAGTGCGGAGCGATGTCGCTGATCACCGCTTCGGGCAACTGTGAATAATCGAAGGCCCTGCCACCGAGAGGACCGAGGTGCTCCAAAGCAGCACTGAGGATCACGGCCAGCACGCGTGCAGCATACTCGGGCTGCGGCATGAAGGGGAGCGTGGCGGGATCGATTCCGGGCAGAGTGATGTTGGTGAGGCCGGGCACGATTTGCATGCCGGTGGTTTTCATCGAGGAGACCATGACCTCCACCGGGTTGCGGTAGAGGAAGATCCAC
>CAYMHJ010000126.1:0-17058 GCA_964390165.1 uncultured Prosthecobacter sp.
CTGAATGAAATCCTCGTGGACTTCAACGACAAACTCAAATCCATCACCCGCGGCTACGGCAGCATGGACTATGAGCATGCAGGCACCCAGCCTGCCGAACTGGTGAAGATGGACATCCTCATCGCCAGCGAGCCCGTGGATGCCTTCTCCTGCATCGTCCACCGCAGCAAGGCCGAGAGCCGTGGCCGCCAGCTTTGCGCGAAGCTGAAGGAGGTCATCCCGCAGCAGCTCTTCGTCGTTGCCATTCAGGCCGCCATCGGTGGTAAGATCATCGCTCGCGAAAGCATCAGCGCCCTGCGCAAGGATGTGACTGCCAAGTGCTACGGCGGTGACATCACTCGTAAGCGTAAGCTGCTCGAGAAGCAGAAAGAAGGTAAGAAGCGCATGAAGTCCATCGGCCGCGTGAACATCCCGCAAGAGGCGTTCATCGAGGTGCTGAAGAACAACTGATCGAAAGGTCAGCCCCTAGCCGCCAGCTTCAGCCGGAACTTCTCCACCGCAGCCATGATCAGCGGGTCTGCCTGCACTTCGGCAGGAAGATCTGCTACATCGGCGGGTTTGTTTTCGCTGCTGGCAGGAGCTTCGGTGGACTTGCTTTCGGGCTTAGCAATCTCTGACTTGAGATTAGGGACTGCGGCGGGTTTCGGCGCAGGCTCATCGAAGAGGCCAAAGCCGATCTCGCTGGCCAGTGGCGGTGCCAGGGTGGCATCAATCACAAAGTCGAACTTCATCGGCGAGCCGAGGATCTCCTCCGCGAGGCTTTCGAGGAACTTCTTCTGGTTATCCCGGTTAAGGCTGTCCTTCGCGTGCTCCTCAGTCTTGGGGAAGCCGACCTGGATCGTGCCTCGGGCGATGGAAAGCAGTGTGCCGAGCCCCAGCCAGTTCATCGCCAGTGGGCGGCGCTCCTGCACCATGGACGTGAGGTCGGCCCACAACTGTTCTTTGTCGATGCTTGAAGGCGCGGGTTCCGACGATGCGCGAACAGGCTCTGGTTTTGGCGGTGGGGCAGTCTCTGGTTTAGGCTCGGTGGAAGCGACCGGTGCAGGCGCTGATTTCGGCTCAGGAGCAGGGGTAGTCTCGGCCCAGGGGGCAGGCTCCGCCTTGGGTTCAGGAGCACGGTTAAAAACTGGAGCAGGCTCAGCCACGACTGAAGTCGCTGCTTTCACGGGCGCTGCGGCACGGGCGGTGACGACCGGACGAGGCGCGGGCTTCGGCAGACCTTCCGTGCTCCCACTGTCCAGCGCCTCGATGACATCGCTCAGGCTGACTTCATTGAAGTGCTGCACTGCCTGGATCACCCCGAGCTCCAGATGCAGGCGTTTGTTTGTGGCCCAGCGCATCCGCGCATCCACTTCGGCCAGTCCATCCACCACACGCAGGAGTTGCTCGGTCGAGGCCATCTGGCATTGATTCGTCACCATCTGGGCGATGTCCGGCTCCAGGTCCTCGGCACCCGCTTCCGGGTCGGCTTGGCTCACCAACACCGTGCGCAGGTGCTGAATGAGGTCGCTGAGGAGCTTGCCGAGGTCTTTGCCAGCCTCGCTCGTGTCATGGACGAGTTGCAGGGCACCCACGGTATCGCTTTCCAGGATGTTCTGCACGAGCTGCGCCACCGTCTGCACGGAGGTGAAGCCAAAGATTTCCAGCACGTCCTGCTCTCGAATTTTGTTGCCGCAGAAGGCCACGAGCTGATCCATCATCGACTGCGCATCGCGCATCCCGCCGTCCGCGCCTTTGCCAATGGCAAAGGCTGCCTTCTCATCGAGATCCACGCCTTCTTCCTTGGCGATGTGCAGCAGGTGATTGGCGATGATCGTCAGCGGGATGCGGCGCAGATCGAAGCGCTGGCAGCGGCTGATGATCGTGGGCAGGATCTTGTTCGCTTCCGTGGTGGCAAAGATGAACTTCACATGCGGAGGCGGCTCCTCCAGCGTCTTCAGTAGCGCATTGAATGCCGCTGTGGAGAGCATGTGGACCTCATCGATGTAGTAGATCTTGTACCGGCAGCGGGAGGGGGCATACTTCACGCTCTCGCGGAGGTCGCGGACCTGATCCACACCATTGTTGCTGGCACCGTCGATCTCCATCACGTCCAGGCAGTTGCCATCGGCGATCTCTTTGCAGAGCGGATCTTCGGGATCAAAGTCGATGCTCGGGCCGTTCGGGCAATTCAGAGCCTTCGCAAAGATGCGGGCCGTGGATGTCTTCCCCGTGCCACGAGGGCCGACGAATAGATAAGCATGGGCCAGCCGGTCCTGCGCGATGGCATTGCGAAGGGTGCGGACGACGTGCTCCTGGCCGAGCACATCGGCGAATGTCTTGGGGCGATACTTGCGGGCGAAAACCTGGTAACTCACGCCCGCAGACTAGCGATGGTGCAATGGCGTGGCGAGGGGATTTTTGGTGTTCAGTGGTTTGTTCGTTGTTTGTCCAGAGCCGTAAAGCGGACTTGGAGAGCATATCAGCGTTTCCTGGCGATTCAGGGCGGTCGGTGGATGTAGTTCCAGACATCCAGATGCCTGCGCTTTAGTTCCGGGACCTCGAACTGATCAGCGTCTTCCGAGGCGGAACTGGCGCTGATATTTGAGGGGGGTGAGGCCGACGTGTTTGTGGAAGTGATGGGTGAAGCCGCTCTGGTCGTAGAAGCCGAGGTCGGTGGCGATCTGGCTGATCTGGGCGTCTTCGTGCTGGAGGGCCTCGCATGCGGCCTGGACGCGGAGCTTCATGATGAAGGTCTGGGGGCTGCACCCGAAGGTCTCGACGAATTTGCGATGAAGCTGGCGGGGGCTGAGGTGGACCTGGGCGGCGAGGTCTTCGACACTAAGCCGGGTGCGGAAGTGGGTGCGGATGTAGGCGAGGGCGCGCTCAATGTGCTGGCTGGCGTGGACGATGGTCATGGCCTGGCCGTAGCTTTGCGTGGCACCCATGATGCCGACGAGGCGGCCTTTTTTGTCCCGCAGGGGCATTTTATTGGTGATGAACCAGTCGGGGATGCCCTGCTGATTGAAGAAGAGCTCGACGATGTTCAGCTTGGCCTGGCCGGTAAGGAAGATTTCCTCGTCATCACGGCGGAAGTTTTCGGCCAGCCGACGGGGAAAGAGATCGAAGTCATCTTTACCCAGGATCTGGTCCTCGTTCTTGAAGCCCATGGTCTCGATGAAGTGGCGGTTCGCGCAGATGAGGCGAAAGTCGCGGTTTTTGGCAAAGAAGGAGATGCCGGGGAGGCTGTCGAACATGCGGTAGAACTGGCTCTGGAGATCGAGCGAGTTCAGGAACTTGGTGCGCAGTGTGACGGCGTCGGCGGCATTCATGGTGGGGGATTCTGCCTGCTTCCGCTGTGGATGCCAGCAAACATGCGGGTTTCCCGGAGAGGCTGGAGTATTCCGCCGTGGTTTTCACGTTGCTTGACCAAACGGCGAGGCTCCGCACGTTCGTAACGGTCCGTCCCTCGGACTTCAACTACCCATTCAAACCATGAGCCAAATCGTTCCTCTCATCTCCTCCGGCATCGCCGGTCCTCTCGGCGTGCTGCATCTTCCCCGCCTTTGGCAGAAGGCCTCCCTGGCGGCGGCTGGCAAGCTGCACGCTGACTATCCCGGCATCGGCTGCGGCTATGACCAGATGACTCTCGATGCGCTGGGCATCAACATCGAGACCTTCAAGGCTTTCATCGCCACGAAGCCGACCTATGTGCAGCTCGAAGCCTGGGTGAAGGCCCAGCCGGGTGTGAAGCTGACGAAGGCGGACATTTACAAGCACAACCAGTCGATCATGGGTTACATCCATGCCGACGAAACCCGCGCGAGCATCCTCGCCGCTGTGGGCCTGCCGGATGACGGCGGCTGCAATCCTGGTGCAGTGGATCTGAACAATCTGGACGATTGGCAGACCTTTTGGTCCGTGGAGATTCAGTAACCTTTTTCCCATGGGCCGCAGAGATCGCGATGCGTGGTCTCTGCGGCTCTTCTTTTCCCCATGTCCCTGACCCATACTGACGACCAAGGCCGAGCGAGCATGGTGGATGTCTCCGAGAAGCTGCCGATGGCGCGCGAGGCGGTGGCGGAGGCTTTTATCAAGCTGCAAGGAGAGACGCTGAGGCTGATCTCTGAGAATGGCCTTAAGAAAGGAGATGTGCTGGCGGTGGCGCGGGTGGCGGGCATCCAGGCGGCGAAGCAGACGCAGATGCTGATCCCGCTGTGCCATCAGATCGCGCTGAGCAAGGTGGCGGTGGAATTTGAGATGGAGGAGCACGGCATCCGCATCAGGACGGTGGCGAAGACGGTGGCGCAGACAGGCGTGGAGATGGAGGCGCTGACGGCGGCAAGTCTGGCGGCACTGACGATCTACGACATGTGCAAGGCGGTGGACAAGACGATGCGGATCACGGACGTGCGTCTGGTTTCCAAGACGAAGACGGAGGTGTGAGGCGGCTCAGAGCTGGTCGCCGGGGTGGAGTTCATCATGATCTCCGACGCACTCGAGATGCGTGGTGATGTGAACGGTCTGCACGGTGGACTTCATCACGGCACGCTCGATGTCTGTGGCGATGCGGTGGGCCTCACGAAGGGCGATGTCATCGGGGAAGAGAAAGTGGACATCGACATAATGAACTTTACCGGCATTGCGGTGACGCAGCGCATGGAAGGTGACGCCGCGTGAGGCGGTCTCGCGGGCGAGGGCTTCATCCAGGACACAGGTGAGGGCGGGATCGGCGTGGTCCATGAGACCGGCGATGCTTTGACGGAGGAGGTCGTAACCGGAGACCAGGATATTCCCCGCCATGAGGAGGCCGAAGACGGGGTCCCACCAGAGCCAGCCGGTGAGATGCATCAGGCCGAGTCCGATGATGGCACCGAGGCTGGTCCAGCCATCGGTGAGGACATGGCGGCCATTGGCAGTGAGGATGAGTGAGTCGTTCTTCCGTCCTGTGCGCAGGAGATACCATCCGAGCGCGCCATTGATGAGCACGGTGGCGAAGGTGAGAAGGAGGCCATCGCCTAGGTGGGACACGGTGAGGCCGCCGATCCAGCGCCGGATGGATTCATAAATGATGAAGACGGCGGCGAGGACGATGAGACCGCCTTCGACACCGGCGGAGAAGAAGGCGATCTTGCTGTGGCCGTAGCGGTGGTTTTCATCCGCCGGCTGGGAGGCAAACCAGAGGCTGTAGGTGGCGAAAATCACGGCGGCCACGTGGACTACAGACTCGGCGGCGTCTCCGAGAATGGCGGCGGAACCGGTGAGCAGGTAGGCGCTCATCTTCAGCACGAGCATGAGGAAGCCTGCGGCGAGGGAAAGCCGCATGGCGCGTGATTCAGCCGGGATGGTGTGGCTCATCGGGTGAGCAGCAGGTCACGTACATGTTCCGTCTCGGCGAGACTCTCCAGACACATCCAGGGTTGATGCACGCGCAGGGCTGCGGTTTCAAAATGACCGGTGCCGACGGCGAGACAGCGCGCGCCGATGGCGTGGGCGCAGGCGATGTCCTTCGGCGTGTCACCAATGACGATGACATCCTCCAGGTTGTAGCTGCGGCCTGTGGCTGCGCTCATGCGCTGCATGGCCACGGGGCCGAGGAGATTGCGGTCCTCGGCATCATCTCCGAAGGCACCATCGACGAAGTGCGGATGCAGATCGAAGCGTGCAAGCTTCATCTCGGCCCCCCGGCGAACATTGCCCGTGAGCAGGCCGATGTCAGCGCTGCCATCGGCGATGAGAGACTGAAGCAAAGACGGAATGCCAGGCAGGACGAGGCCGGGGAAGTCATTGTGAGCAAGTCTGCGGCGGAGGTGGCCGAGGTAGCAGTCCATGTAAGTCTGCACGCTGGTTTCATCCATCTCACGTCCGACCTGGCCGAAGAGCTGGCGCACGATGCCGCCATCGGTGGCGCCGGCGAGATTCAAAGGAGGAAGCTGGGCGCGTGGCACGCCGAAGAGCTCCTCCACGGCATCCAGCAAGGAAGCGCCGCCCGCACCTCCGGTGTCGAGCAGGGTTCCATCAATATCAAAAAGCAGAAGTCGGGGCATGGATCAGCTAGATAGCAGGATGCGCGAGCCGGAAAGCGGAAAGTCACTAGGAGGGGCGGAGGAGGAGAGAATGAGATTGGCGAGACGGGCTCCGTCGATGAGGACGATCTAAAATCACGGACTACCCTTAACTCCATGGCAGTGTTCTCATTTTCAGCCGCCACTCCAGCCACTGCCCCCAGATCTTGTGGCAGATTGGCATCTTGGCAGCGGCCAGCGCGTTGACTTTCTTGTCAGAGACAGGTGGTGGAGTTGGCGGAAGACGCTCATGGCAGCCGCAGGATGCCCGCGCCCACCTGCGTGGCAGGTGCTCCAGTGCGCACGGCATTGCTCGTCAGCACGAGAGGGATGTTTGCCGCTTGGTAATTCCGGCTCAGCAGCGATGCCACACCGCCGCTCACGAGCGCCGCCGCCTGGGAGGTACCGCTCCCGATCACAGTAATCCCCCCGCTGTATGCGGAGATGATGCCCACGCCAGGTGCAGAGATGAAGAGTCCATCCCCCGAGTTCGAGAAGTAAGCCTGCTGCCCCTGCGCATCCACTGCGGCCACGCTGATGACTTTGTCATAACTCGCCGGGTAGGCCAGCGAGGTCGCCTGCTCGTTCCCGCCCGCTGCCACCACGATGACTCCCCGGCTGATGGCATAGGCCACTGCATCCCGCAGCATCGTCGCATCGGCGGCTGCCCCGAGGCTGATATTGATCACCCGTGCTCCGGCATCGACCGCCTGGAGGATGCCCTGGGCCACAAAACCTGTGTTTCCAACTCCCGTCGAATCTGCCACCCGGAAATCCAGGATCTCGCTCGCCGGAGCCACGCCGCCATGGGATGCGTCTTGTCCGGCGATCAGTGAGGCCATCGCAGTGCCGTGCCCGTGCATCGGCTGGCCGTCCTTCACCAGATCCACATGAGTGATCTTCACACCGGTCAGATCTTCATGATCCGTCACGCCCGTGTCCAGCACCGCCACCTTCACCCCGGCTCCCCAGCGGCTCCGGTCACGGCCCGCGCCGATCATCTCCAGCCCGCTGCTTTCAAAAGGGGCCGCACCGCCAGCATTTGCAGCATCCTTGGCCGGTTCCTTGGGCGTGCCCGGCACCCAGGCCAGGTAGTTTGGCCCCACATTGTCGTAGTCCTTCGCATGATCACGAAGCTCCTGCGCCATCTTTGCCGCATCCCGGTACCTCACCCGCGCCACTTTCAGGCGTGCATCGCTGTATAAAATTTCGATCCCCGCCAGCCCGGCCCGTGCGCGAAAGGCATTCAGCGCCTCCGGCGAATCAAAGGTCAGCAGTAGTTCTCCCGGCACGGCGGACTTCGAGGCGTTCAGATCCGCCAGCTTCTCCATCAGGTCATCCTCCAGCACTTCCGCCGGGGCCTCTGTCACCGATTGTCCCACAGGGTTCCCCGCCTCCTTCCCGGACTTTGCCTTCGGCTTTTCAAAGGCGGGCACCGGAGCTAGGCTGACCTCTGTCATGCTCGTCGTCTCCAGCGCCAGCCAGCTCAGTGCCCCGAGGGAGATGAGGCATAGCACCGCGCTGGCGGTGAGGAGAATTTTCGGCCATGAATTCATGAGTGGAGACTACGACTTCCTCAGGCTGCCCCATGTTTCATCTTTGGGCGATGCCTGATTCACATTTCCCTTCAAAATGCCGACTCGTGAGCGGCTGACTCAGGGTTGGGAGGGCATATCCATGCCGCGATGAAACTGGCCGTCATGGCGGCGGTGGAGGTCATCGGCGGTCCACATCTGGCGGTCAGGGCCAGCACTGCGGAGATCGATCCGGCTCCTGTCTTTGACGTGGAAAAATAATGGCGTGCCCCAGCGGTCAATGAGCTGCCCCTGGGCGTTGAAGCAGGGATGGGAGTCGGGCAGAAAGCGGAGTTGGTCGCGGTTCCTGCCACGCAGAGCGGCGGCGAACTCTTCATTGGCCCCCATGCGGAAGGGCGAGTCGCCTTTGACAAGAAGCAGCAGATTGCTGAAGGCGTGGGCCATGCTGCCAAGATCGTCCTCGGGCCGAGAGGCGGGCTGGGCGTAGCCTTTGAGGATCACTTCGCCAGGAAGAGGGGCGGTGAGTGGGAGAAGGCGTGGATCTGTGGGGGTGGAGGCGGCACCAGATGTGGAGGAAGATCTGATCCGGGGGGCTTTCCAGACCCTCTCTCTAACCATGAAGGCAAAGAGCAGCAGCGCCGCGAGCAGGGCGGTACGTTTGCATAGCTGTCCAAAGGAGGATTCGGGATCCATGCGAGAGTGTAGCGGGGAAGGGGTGGGATTTCCAGGAGGTGAGGAATCAAATAGGAGCAAAAGTACTTCTCGCGGAGTGTGGGCTTCTTTGCCATCTCTGAAGGCAACCGCCATGTCCTCCACCTCCCTGCCACCGCTCCGCAGTCCGCTTGACCTCGAACGCCTCATCGAATTCGAGTTTGTCCGTGCCACCGAGAACGCAGCGCTGCGCTCCCTGCACTGGTTGGGGCGTGGTGAAAAAGAACTCGCGGATGCCGCCGCATGCAGCGCCATCTACGGCGTCTTCGACATCCTGGACGTCTGTGGAACTGTCGTCATCGGGGAAGGGATCAAGGACAACGCTCCGGGTATATTCGTCGGTGAGCATCTGGGCACCTGGAAACCCGGTGCGCCGCGCTTCGACATCGCGCTGGACCCCATTGATGGGACCACGAACATTGCCAAAGGCACGCCGAACAGCATTTCATGCATCGCCGCAGCGCAGGTGCCGGAGGGCGCGGAGTGCGCGATGAAGCACATCCCGAGTTTTTACTGCCACAAGCTGGCCTACGGCCCGGCGGTAAAGAAAGCGCTCCAGACCGAGGGTGATCGCCCTCTGCTGGATCTGCCGCTGAAGGACGTCATTGAATTCGTCGCCCGTGCTCTCGACAAGCATGTGCGTGACGTGGTGGTCGTGACCATGGACCGCCCGCGCCATGCCGACATCATCCGCCAGGTCCGCGCCACCGGGGCGGCTCTTCGAATGATCACTGATGGGGACATCACCGCCGCCGTCGCGCCCTCTCTCCAGGAATCTGGCGTGGACCTCTACGTCGGCATGGGCGGAAGCCCCGAAGCTGTCCTCACCGCCGCTGCGCTGAAGTGCCTCGGTGGCGACATGGACGTGCGGATGTGGTTCCACACCGACGACCACCGGGCCGAAGTGGCCGCCCAGGTCAGTCCCGATGAAATGACGCGCATCTACCGCAGCGATGACCTCGTGCCGGGGGAAAGCGCCCTCTTCTGCGCCACCGGCATCAGCGACAGCCCGCTGCTGCCCGGCGTCCGCACGATAGGTCATCGTGTCGAGACGCACAGCATCCTCATGCGTGCCCGCAGCGGCACCGTGCGGCGCATCCATGCCAGCCATGATCTGGACAAAAAGATCGTTCCAGTCCGTCAGGAGTGAGGGGGCTGCCAAAAAAGGTTAGGGCTGCCACATGAAAAGAGTATTAACCAGACCTAAATCAGGCCCGCTTCAGTGATTGGTTCTGACCGGTCTGTCTCTGGTAATCTTAACGCCGCCACGCCACCCACAAGTTCAAGCGTTCGAAAACACCATGATGAATCTTCGCGGGACTTATCATGGCACTAAATGACCACGTCAGGCCGTTTCTGCACCACCGTCAGGTGTCGTCTTCCGGGAGCCAGCTTCACGGTCGAGCACGAGCAGACTTGCAGGATCATTGCCGGCGAGTTTCAGGCGGTCGAGCATGTCGCGCACGGTCTTTTCCTCCTCCATCTGCTCATTGAGAAACCACAGCAGCAGGTTCTTTGAAGCATGATCTTTGACTTGTTCAGCCACTTCAAAAAGATCGTTAATCTGCTGCGTGACTTTCTGCTCCTGCTTCAGGCTCATTTCGAAGACCTCGATGGGGCTCTTGAAGTCCGCCTTGGGCTTGGCGATGGGCTGAAGTACGACGACTGCATCACGGTCCACCACATACTGGTAGAACTTCAGCGCGTGCATCGTCTCTTCCCGGCTCTGATTAAACATCCAGCTCGCAAAGCCCGAGTAAGGTGTCTGCTCAAACCACGCCGCCATGGCGAGGTAGATGTAGCTGGAGGACATTTCATTGTTGATCTGCTCGTTGAGCAGCTTGGCGAGTTTTGGGTTCAGGGTCATGAGTAAAGATAGGATGGTTTGGCTTTGATCAATCGAGAATATGGGCCTGCGAAAAATCTCCCACCTGGAGTTCCACAGCCACACGATCTCCAGGTGCCAGCGTCACGGTCGGCTCGTCGTGATTGCGGAAGGCGATCACGGCCCTGCCATTGGGCAGGGTGGCGTGCCAGGCGCGTTCTGTGTGCTGGCGCAGGATGGTGACAAGAGTAGGAACGGTGACCGGGATCATGGGGCTCGTGTGGCTTTACGGATCGTAGGGGAGGGTTCACGAGATTTCTTTTCCCATGGCAGGTCCGCCCCTCCGAGATGAGAGCGCGTGAGCAGGATGTCCACCGCCCGCTGAAGAACTTTGTCATGGACGGGTTGCTGTTCTGCGGTGGCGGGTTTGCCTGCACTACGGCGGATGTAATCTTCGAGTTCCGGGTTTTTCCGTGCCACCAGAGCCGCCTCATTGTAGCGGGGCCGGGATTGATCGAAGATGGTTTGTTTCAGCGGTGGCGGGTTTGTGGAGGGAAAGAGTAGCCTTTTCGAGTCTAGCGGCAGATCGATGGCGAAATCCACCGGAAGTCCACGCTGGAAAAGGCTGGTGTCATCCACGAGCAGCATCTCCGCCCGGGCGAAGCGCAGCAGCCAGGCGTCATCAAGCGGCTGTGTCTCGTAGCTCACCGTGGCGCCGCGTGTGCGGGTACCCAGGACCACGGCTTGTTTTCTCTGGCGTAATACGGCGGATATCGTTTCCCCCAGATTGTTTGTTTCTTGATCGACGAGCACGAGCAGCGGTCCATGCCAGATTGGAGCCCTGTGGCTGATGAAGAGCTGTGATTCATCGCGCCCGACCTGTTTGAGCTTAAAGATTACCGCACCCTCAGGGATGAAGTTCTCCAGCATTCTTGCAGCGATGTCGAACTCACCCGGAGCTGCGGCACTGCGCAGATCGAGGATAAGATGGGGCACTGAGGCTTCGCGATACTCGCGCAGTCTGTCTTGGAGTTCGCTGATCTCTTCCTCTTCATAGGACTGCGGACGCAGGTAGCCGATCTCGGCGGTGATTTTCGCAGCGATGACCCCCGTGGCAGTAATTGGGCGCAGTGCATCTTCTTTGCGAATCAGACTGGCTCCGAGATACAGCCGCTGGAGCAGGCCCTGCAAGGCGGCCCGGTTGAGTTCATCGAAGTTCAGTTCGCTGGAGCGGATGTAGTCGCTGCGCAGGATCTGAAAGGCATTTTGAATGGCGGCCTGGGACACGCCATCGATATTCATCGGATCTCCAGCTCTGCCGAGTGTAGAAGCGAGGCATGTGATCAGGATCAATGGAAGATGCTTCATTCTGGATTCTGGTGAAGATGATTCAGAGCATGAACGATGCCCGCGCGGTGCGTCCAGGTGAAATGTTCGGCAATAGCCCGGCTGACGAATGCCTTGGCCTCTGCAACGGCACTGGTGAGGTCCAGCCCCAGCCCTAGGCCGGCGGTGATGCCTGCCGAGTAAGTGCAGCCAGTGCCGTGCGTTTGAACTCCGTGTGTTCGCTCGGCTTCCAGCCAGACGATCGTGTCACCCAAGCAGAGGACATCATCTGCGGAGTCGTCCTGTAGGTGTCCGCCTTTGACCAGAACACTAGTCTGATAAGTTTGTGCCAGTTCAGTAGCACAGCGCTCCATCTCCTCACGCGTGGTGACGGGTGATCCCCAGAGAACTTCGGCTTCGTCCATGTTCGGCGTGATCAAAGTGGCCAGCGGCAGCAATAGAGATTTTACCGCCTGCACAGCATCATCTTCGAGGAGCTTTCCGCCACTGGTCGCCACCATCACAGGATCGATCACGAGAGGTATTCCACCGCCGAGCTCTTTCCAAATCTCAGCCACCGCTTGCACCTGTTCTGCTCCACCGAGCATCCCTGTTTTCGCCGCGCGAATGGGGAAAGCCTCAAACAAAACGCGGATCTGATCTGCGATGAAGTCCGCATCCATCAGGCAGATTTGGGAAACCTTTCCCGGTGTCTCTGAAACAACGCTCGTGACGGCGGTGAGCGCGTAGCCACCCAGGGCAGAGATCGCCTTTAAATCAGCCTGGATGCCCGCACCTGCGGAGCAGTCCGAGCCAGCAATGGTCAGGATGGTTGGAATGGAGTCGGCCACGCCGCATTCATGCATGAGCACGCCGGAAAGGCCAAGCAGAAACAAGCCCTCAAGCCACCTCCACCCGAACTGCTGAGTGTTTGTAGCTCGGCTGGCGGCTGTGGGGGTCAAAGGAGGCGTGCGTGAGCTGGTTCACTCGCGCGTCATGCATCGGCAGATAGACCTCGCCGGGCTTCATACAGCTCGTCAACCGGGTCAAGATGGTCATTTCCGCCCGTTTCGAAATCACACGCACCTTCATGCCGTCCCGGATGCCCAGTTTGGCGGCATCGTTGGGATTGAGGTCCAGCACCAACTCCTCTGGCATCATCTTCGCCAGCACGGCTGATTTGCCCGTGCGGGTCTCCGTGTGCCATTGGGCACTGGTGCCACGTCCGGTCATGAGGATCAGTGGGAACTCATCACTTCGCTGCTCCGGCGCAGCCACAGGCTCATCAAACATGAACTTCGCCCGCTTGTCCGGCGTGAAGAATTGGCCGTCGGCAAACAGCCGACGTTCCTTGAAACGCGAAACCTCAAACTTGGAACCTTGATATCGAGAAAGTGGCCACTGCACGCCGCCACTTTTGCGAATCATCTCATGGCCGTTGATACCCATGATATCGCAGGGCTGGTTCTCTGTGCAGCGCTGCAACACGCGGAAAACAGCCTCTGGACTCGACCAGCCGCGGAAGAGATCGTCGCAACCCCAGTAGTGGGCGATGAGACGGAAGATGTGGAAATCTGCCAGCGCCTGGCCTGGAGCCCGGCGCACCTTCGGGCTGTAGCCGATGCGGCGCTCGCTGTTGATGAAGCAGCCTTCCTTCTCACCCCAACCTGCGGCTGGCAGCACAAGATGAGCGCGCTTGGCGGTCTCGGTGGTGCAGTACATGTCCTGCACGACGAGGAAGTCGAGCTTGTCGAGCACGCGGTTCATCTCGTTCTGGTCGATCCACGAGTGGCTCGGGTTTGTGGCGACGAACCAGATTGCCTTCACCGTGCCTTCATCGGCGGCTTTGATGATCTGATCATAGGCGAGACTCGGTTTGTCAGGGATGCGCTCGACAGGAATACACATGGCGGCAGCAACCTTCTCGCGATGTTTTGGATTCTTGAAGTCGTGACCACCGAGCAAGTTCGTCGTGTTTGAGAACAGCCGAGAACCCATGGCATTGCACTGACCGGTGATCGAATTCGCTCCCGTGCCTGGCTTACCTATGTTTCCGGTCATCAGCGCCAGATTGATGATGGCCTGCGCTGTGCGTGTGGCTTGGTGGCTTTGATTCACGCCCATAGTCCACCAGAAGGAGACGCGCGGAGTGCCCGAGATGATTGTCTGAGCGAAATGAGCGAGACGTTCAGCGCTGATGCCTGTTTCGGCGGCGACTCGCTCTGGCTTGAACTCAGTGACGAACTTCGCGAACTCGTCGAAGTCGTTCGTGTGTTCGCTGATGAATGTTTTGTCGAGTCCTCCATCGCGAATGATCAAATGTGCTATCCCGTAGAGCAGCGTGAGATCGCTCTTCGGCTTGATGGCGTAATGCTGCGTGGCAGCCATCGCGGTCTCTGTGGTGCGGGGATCGACGACAATGATCTCGGGGCTGCGTTTATTCCGAAGCACGCGTTGCCACATGATGGGATGCGCGATGCACGGATTTGCACCGATGAAGACAAGCACATCGCTTTCCTCAAAGTCGGCATAGGTGAAGGGCGGTGCATCGAATCCGAAGCTCTCCTTGTAAGCGGTGACTGCGGTGGCCATGCACTGGCGTGTGTTGCCATCGCCATGAATCATGCCCATGCCGAATTTCGCCAGCGCACCGAGGAAGGCCATCTCCTCGAACATGATCTGCCCCGTACTGAGAAACGCAGCGGCCTCGGGACCGTGCTTGTCTAGGATCTCGCGCATCTTGTCGCAGAAGTAGCGGAGCGCGGTGTCCCAATCGACCTCCTTGCCATGCAGGAACGGCATCTTCGCGCGGTCAGGCGCATCGAGCACACTGAGTGCTTCCCAGCCCTTCGGACAAGCCGTGCCGAGGTTCACGGGGTAGTCGGGATCAGGCGTGAGATTGATCGCCTCGCCGTCTTTGAGATGGATATTCAAACCACAGCCCGTGGAGCAGAAGCCGCACACGGCTTTCGTCATCGCATCCGGTGCCAACCGCGATGGAACTTGCCCAAGGCCAAACTTCGCCGGCTCACGCACTAGGTCAGCGGTGAGCGGTCCGTTCCACTCGCGAAAGGTCATGGCGGGTGCGGTGATCATGGTCAGTTTCCTGGCATCTTCGAGCCTGCGGCGGCGGTGAAGAAGTAGTGACGCTCGATGAGTTGGCTGGCAAACGTCAGCACCAGCGAGATCGTGAGCATCCATGGTCTTGATGCACCTGCGGCGATGATCACGGGAATCAGCAATCCCGTGGCGACGAGAAGCAGGCCTCGAAGCTCGATGTGATGTGGCAGATGCTTTCGAATTATGAGGGCGGATTTATGCCAAGGGCAGGTTTCATCCTCCAAAGCCAGACGGTAGCGCGAAAGCTCCCAGATGGAGAGACTCCAGCGGAAAAGGAGAGTGAAAGCCATGGCCCATGAGGCGATGGCAAGCTCGGTCCAACTCCAAACCACGGCGCATAAACCAGCGCCAAGCAGCAGCATGGTGCCGAGAAACTTGCCTGCGGTCATACGCAGCGCCCAGAATGGCCTGCGTGTGTCCACATACACCATCACTGAGCAGAGCACGGCGGCGAAGGCGGCAAAGGCGGTGCCAGTGACGGCGAGACGCAGCCATTCCACGTTCCCCAGCCACCATGTTGCAGCGATGGCAAACCCTCCTCCAGGCAAAGCACTAAAGGCGAGGATCTCGCGCGACAGCCATGATTTCTTCCAGCCAAGGAAGGCTCGCCAAGCCTTCAGCGGTTGCCCGAGATGCAAAGTGCTCAAGGCGATGCCTGCCAGACCAAAAACAAGTGCTGCTGCGCTGGTGATCGCGGCCTGATTCAGTGTCAGCATGTTCATCCACATGGCCAACGCACAGCCGATGAATGCGCCTGCGCTCATCTGCGTGAGCACGAGCATCCAGGCGAGCGGAGGATGGCCGTGATCAAGTTCGAGACGGCCTGCATCGGCTGCCTTTGCGGCACTGGGGATGGGCTTCGATGAAACGTAAGTCGTGGTGGGACGTGTGTAGCTCGAATCAAAAGCTCCAGCGATGATCTGACCGCGATCCGGCACATCGGTGCGTTTGACGGCTTTGATTTTGATCGCCTCGTTTGGGCAGGCCTGCACACATGCTGGTGCTTCACCTTCAGCGAGGCGGCCCTGGCACATGTCGCACTTGCGCACGATGCCGCGCTTGAAGTTGAACTTAGGCACATCGTACGGGCATTTCAGAATGCAGTAGCTGCAACCGATGCACTGGTCATCCAGATGGCGCACGATGCCTGTGACTGCATCTTTGTCATATGCGAGCACCGGGCAGCCATTCGAGCATGCTGGATCTTCACAGTGATGACAGGCGGTGGTGACTGTTTGCAGATACGGCTGCTTCCGCGTGCCGACGAGTAAGCCCATATCGCGCCAGCTTTCGTCGTCATCGAGACCATTCAGTGAATGGCAGGCCGCGACGCAGGCTTTGCAGCCAGTGCAGGCATCGAGATTGACTTCAAACGCATACTGCTCGCCTGGCTGTGGCTTGCTGAGTGGAATCAAATGTGAGAAGCGCTCGTGCACAGACTTGGAGTCATGCTCATCGGCAAACAGAGCCACGGGTGTGCGCAGGGTCTGCTGCTCACGCAAGGCTTCTGTCAGGCAATAGCTCATGCGCTGAATACTTCCTGAAGCTGACCCACGGTGTGACGATTGCAGAAGGCGTGGAAGGATTCATCGGCTTCGCGTTTGTCGAGATAGCCTTTGAGCATCGCTTCGAGCGTCGTGCCGAGAGATTCAAAGGCCACTCCACTGAAGATCTGACGCCCGATCTTGCGGTTCTCACCAAAGCCGCCGCCGACGGTAATGTGATAGCCTTCGCCGCTTTCGGATTTCACCTTGGTGCCGAGCAGGCCGATATCGCCCATGAAGTGCTGGGCGCAGGAGTGGGCGCAGCCGGTGAAGTGAACATTGACCGGATGGTCGAGCTTCACGCGCTTGTCGAGGTAGTCCATCATGGCGATGGCGTGGCCCTTGGTGTCACTGGCGGCGAACTTGCAGTATTTGTTGCCGGTGCATGCGATGAAGCCATTACGCAGATGCGATGTCTCGCAGGGAAAGCCGAGCTTCTTCAGCGACTTCGCCAAGGTGGCAGCGTAGGCCGTTTTGACGTTCGGGATGATGAAGTTCTGCCAGACGGTGAGCCGTACCTCGCCGCTGCCGTAGCTGTCGGCAAGATCAGCAAGGCGGTCGAGCTGCTTGGAGGTCATCTGACCGACGGGGACGGTGGCCCCGACATAAACAAGACCTTCCTGCTTCTGCGGATAGGTGCCGACATGCGAGTGGCCTTGCTGCGAGAACGTGCGCTTCTCCTGAATCGGTGACTCGGGCGCGAGACGTGTGAGTATGAACTTCAGGTGCTTTTCCGCCTCCGCGAGCACGCCTTCCAATCCTTTGTCCTCAATGACATACTTGAAGCGTGCCTTCTTGCGGTTCGTGCGGTCACCGAACTCAATGAAGACGCGTAGCAGGGCGACCATGACATCGTTGAGCTGCTCCGGCTTCACGATGACGCCCCAGTCGCTGGCGAAGGTCTGATGGCCAGTGACGCCGCCGAGCGCGATGCGGAAATAAACACCGGGTTC
>CAYMHJ010000127.1:0-17030 GCA_964390165.1 uncultured Prosthecobacter sp.
CTGCACGGTGAGCCAGAAATCACTGCGGCGGAAGCGCGCCCGCCCTGTAGCGAAGCGCAGCAGCGACAGCACCGACTGCCCGACGAACTCGACCGTGGCGAGCACGTTGCCCCAGACCCTGAGCGTGTGCTTGCCCAGCAGCTTCAGGTCGGAGGACTCATTGGAATTGTCCTTGGTCTCGCCTTTCTCCGGCACGCCGAGTGCCAGATCCATCAGCCCGCGCAGATTGTCGGGCAGCCCATCCCAGGCAGGCTTGGCCTCCGTGTCTGCCTGAGCGACCGAACGGATGTGCGCCAGCAGGAAGGCGGGCAGGGTGGAGTCAAACTCACCCAAAGCCGAGGTTTCATAGCGAATGGGCAGACTGGCAGGTGCCGTGCCCTCCACTTTCACCGGAGGTCCATCGCGATGCCAGACACCCGAGAGAGTCAGAGAAACAGCCTCTCCTTCCTGGCTCCAGCGAGCAAGGGGTGGGGCGGCGGTGGGCGGGTTACTCAAGGTGGTTCATCATCCATGACATCAGCGTACAGACAAGGAAGCGTTTCGCGACTTGTCTTTCAGTCGATCCGGGATTCAGCGGCCGCATGTTTGGCAGAGGATGATGGCCCTTTCCTGTTTTGATGCGTAAAGAAGGGTCACTCTACCCATGCCCTCCGCCGTTCTCCAAGTCGCCTCGCTCACGAAATCCTACGCGGAGCGTCCGATCCTGCGCGGGGTGTCTTTTCAACTGGTGGCCGGGGAGCGTGCTGCCCTTCTCGGGCCTTCGGGCAGCGGCAAGACGACCCTCTTAAACTGCATCGGCGGAGTAGATCGCGCAGACAGTGGGGAGGTCATCGTGTCAGGCGTGGCCCTGCATGGGCTGGACTCAGATGGGCTGGCGCAGGTGCGGCGAATGCATCTGGGCACGGTGTTTCAGTTCTTCCATCTCCTGCCGACGCTGACGGCGGCGGAGAATGTGGAACTGCCTCTGCAACTTCTCGGCGTGGGCACTTCGGAGCGGGAATCACGGGTGCGATCACTTTTGGAGCGCGTGGGCGTGGCGCATCGGGCATCGGCTTTGCCTTCAGAGCTTTCCGGTGGGGAGATGCAGCGGGTGGCGATCGCGCGGGCGGTGATTCATCGGCCTGCTCTGCTGCTGGCAGATGAGCCGACTGGAAACCTGGATTCGACCACCGGCGCTCAGGTGCTGGATTTGCTGGCGGAGGTGGTGAGGGAAACCAATGCCGCGCTGCTGATGGTGACGCACAGTGAAGAGGCGGCGAAACGCTGCGAGCGTGTGCTGCGGATGCGTGACGGGGAGTTGATCGAGGCATGAGCACGACACGCCTGATTCTCGAACGCTGCGCGTTGCGGCACTGGCGCATCTCGTGGCGTCAGCAGGTGGCGCTGATGCTGATTCTGGCGCTGGGCTCGGGCGTCTATCTGGCCATGCGGCTGGCGAATCGCGCCGCATTGTCCGGCTTCGAGCAGTTCACCAGCGGCATCACCCGGCAGGCGGACTTCACCATCACGGGCACGACGGGCAGTTTATCCGAAAGCTGGCTGCGGGAGATGCGGGAAACTCTCGCGGAGAACCCAGTGCATCTGCTGCCGGTGGTGGAGGAAACAGTGATGCCCTTTGTGGAAGGCAGCCAGATGGAGATCGGCACGGGCGTGACCTGGAAGCTGCTGGGCACGGACTTCGTGAGTCTGCTGAATCTGCGAGGCGAAGCTCCCGCAGGTCTCACGGGAGATGTTCGCGCAGCGGAGGGAGTCTTCGTCAGTGAAAAGCTCCACAAGAAGGTGGGCGATGAGCTGCGCTTGGTGCTGAACGAGCGTGTGATCACGCTGAAAGTGGGCGGCGTGGTGGTGGAGCAGCCGGGTGTGCCGACGCTGCCGGAGACGATGCTGCTCATGGATCTGCCAGCGGCTCAGGCGGTGATGCAGCGAACGGGAAAAGTGGATCGCGTGGAGGTGCTGGTAACGCGTGGTGATGCCTTTCCTGATCTGCGAAACGGAGTGAGGGCGCAACTCCGAGCGTTGGCAAAGGATCGCTGGCAGGTGAGCGGTGCTGAAGATCGGCGGGCACTAGCGGGTACGATGACGGAGGCCTTTCGGCTGAACCTCACCATCCTCTCGCTGCTGGCGTTGTTTGTTGGGGGGTATCTGATTTTCCAGGCGCTGGATGGCGTGGTGATCCGCAGGCGGGAGGAGATCGGCCTTCTGAAGTCGCTCGGTGTCACGGATGTGGAGATTCAGCGGGCGTTTTTGATCGAGGCGCTGCTGCTCGGGATCGTGGGCGGACTGCTGGGATTGCTCGTGGGCTGGCTCGGTGCGCAGGCGGCGGTGGGAGGCGTGAGCAAGACGGTGAACGCGCTCTACGGCGCTTCGAGCGTGCAGGGAGCGTCTCTTCATTTCGGTGAGGCGGCGCTGAGTCTGGGTATCGCGCTGGTGACGAGTCTGATCGCGGCGTGGTGGCCGGCCCGTGAAGCTGCGCACACGCCGCCGGTCCACATGCTGGGACGCAAAGCAGCGACCTTTGGCGGTGGTGGCTGGTGGCGTGCGGAATGGCTGGGCTGGGCGCTGATGGCCGCAGCCCTGATCCTGGCGCAGATCGGTCCCTGGCGCTTGAGCGGCGGCACACGAGTGCCGCTGGCAGCGTATGCAGCGGCGCTTTCCTGGCTGCTGGGAACGGGCTTGGTGGCGGCGGCCCTCATGAAACCCATGTGCCACATCGGTCTCAGTAGTTCCAGGGTGACGCTGCGGCTCGGCATCAGTCACCTCCGCCAACCAACGGTGCGGCATCGCTTCGCCGTGGCGGCTCTGGCGAGCGCGGTGGCGATGACCGCCGGCATGGCGATCATGGTGGCGAGCTTTGACTCGACCATGCGCGGTTGGATCGAGCGCACGATGAAGGCCGACCTCTATGTCTCCAGCGCCGGTGCCCAAAGCGCGAGCAGCACGCACCAGATCGGACCAGAGACCGTGCAGCGGTTGCGGGATCTGCCCGAAGCGGCGGAAGTCGCCGTGCTCAGCGCGCAGAAAATAATGCTGCGCGAGGCACCCACGATGGTGCTGGGCGTGGATGGCCCGCACACGCTGAAGCATAAAGTCTATTCCTGGGTGCAGGCTCCAAAGCAGCGCGAGTGGTGGAAGGCGGAAGGCACGACTCCTGCGCTGATGAACGAGAGCTTTGCTGAACGCTTCAATGTGAAAGTCGGCGATGAACTGGACCTTCCGGGCGGGCATCGCGTGCAGTTCGTGGGCATCCAGGCAGACTATGGAAATGAGCGCGGCTCCGTGACGATCTCGCAGGAGGCGTTCCGTCAATGGTTCGAGGGCGAGATGGCCTGGCGGGTGGCATTGATGTTAAAGCCGGGCACGAATGCCGATGCCGTGGCCAAGTCGATTTCGCAAACGAATCCCGGCCTTTCTGTATTCACCAATGCCCATCTGCGGCGGGAGGCGCTGCGCATTTTCAGGCAGACCTTTTCGGTGACCTATGCGCTGGAGGTCATCGGCGTCTTCGTGGCGGTGGCGGGGCTGGGTCTCGCGTTAGCCAGCCTGCTTCTGGAGCGCCGCGCGGACCTGAGCACGCTGCGGTCGCTCGGCATGACGGGTCGGCAGATTGCGGCGGCGAGTGCCTGGGAAGGTGCAGGCGTGGCGGCGGCAGGTGCGGTGATGGGTTTGCTCTCCGGCGGCTGGCTCGGCTGGCTGCTCATCTTCCGCGTGAACAAACAGTGCTTTGGCTGGACGCTGAGTTTGTCCGTTCCCACGGCGCAGATGATCGGGCTGCTGGTGGCCGTCGTCGGTGTCGGCGCCCTGGTGGCCGCCTTGGTGGGGAAGTGGGCAGCGAAAATGAAATGGGAGGAACAGGAATGAGAGCTTGGATCATCATCATGTGGGTCATTGCCTTTCAGGCATTCGCCCAAACCACGCCGGACGGCTTCGCGCTGCCGCAGCCGGGGCGCGTGTTTGCTTTTCCACGAGATCATGGAAGCCATGAAGAGTTCCGCACGGAGTGGTGGTATCTCACGGGGCATCTGGATAGCGAGGCTGGGCAGCGTTTTGGCTTTCAGGTCACGTTCTTCCGTCAGGCCGCACGGGATGGGGCAGGCGTCACGCATCTTCATCTGGCTCATGCCGCGCTTCTGGAGGCAGCGAGCGGTCGCTTCCTTCACGAGGAAAGGCTGCATCGGGATGGCTGGGATGCTTTCTCATCGGCCAAGACTCTCGACGTGCGGAATGCGAACTGGTCCCTCAAGCTCGATGAAGCCACGCAGAATATCTCGCTGGTGGCCACGGTGAAGGCAGACGCTGTCCTGAAGCTGGAACTGGAGGCAGTGAAGTCGTTGGTGGTCTTCGGCAAAGATGGCGTCTCGCGCAAAGGCGCGGCGGAGAGTGCGGCCAGCCATTACCTGACCTTCCCGAGATTGAAGGCCGTCGGCAGCGTGAAGATCGGCGCGGCGGAGCATCGCGCGCGTGGCGAGGCCTGGATGGATCATGAGTTCAGCAGCTCGCAGCTCGATGAAGGTCAGAGCGGCTGGGACTGGGCCGCCATCCAGCTTTTGGATGGGCGCGAGATCATGGTGTATCGCATGAGGCGCACGGACGGCAGCACGGATGCCGCCTCCTCGCTGACCTGGATCGCCAAGGATGGCGCATTGAAGAAAGCCGACTTCACCTGGAAACCGCTCGCCACCTGGAAGAGCCCGCACAGCGGCGCGGAGTATCCTAACCAAGTGAGCATTGAGACTGAAGGTGGCGTCTTTGAGCTGCGAGCACTGGTGCAGGATCAGGAGCAAGGCGGCAGCATCACCGGCCTGCCCTACTGGGAGGGAGCCTGCGATGTGCTGAATGAACGCGGCGAGGTGATCGGCCGCGCCTTTCTGGAGCTGGCAGGCTATGCCGGAGATCTGCGGAAGTATCTCGGCGGGAAGTGACTCAGTTCCTTCTCTCCTGTCATAAGAGGGGGTGGATGAGTATGGTTTTCACAGGAGATTTGAAGTTTAGAGCGGTTTGGAATTCAGTTCCTGCCTCCCCTTCTCCGCGTCTCCTTTTCTTAAAATCTCCCTGTCTTCCGCTTTCTCGAAGTGCTGCGAGGCTGACCGACTTGCCCTTTCTTAAGCGAGTCCCTTTCCTGAGTTGTTGATCTTGAGCCCCTGCACATGCCAACACCTCGCTGGCGAGGCTTACATGCTCGAATCTCTTTTTACTGACGCCCGAGACGCATGTCCATCCACACGGCGGCCAGCAGGACGCTGCCGCGTACCATGAGTTTATATTCCGGGGAGACGGCCATGAGCGTCATGCCATTGAGCAGGGTGGCCATGATCAGAGCACCCGCCAGCACGCCCAGCACCGTGCCGCGCCCGCCGCGCAGGCTCACGCCGCCGATCACGCAGGCGGCCACGGCGTCCAGCTCCATCCACTCGCCGAGGTCGGTGGTGGAGTTTCCGGTGTAGGAGGTGAGCATGAAGCCAGTCACAGCCACGATGGCTCCCATCATGGCAAAGGCGGTGATCACCACGCGCTGAACCGGCACGCCGGAGACGAGCGCTGCCTCGGCATTGCCGCCGATGGCATAGAGGTAGCGGCCGAAGGCGGTGTGCTGCGTGAGCACGAAGACCACCAGCGCCACGGCGGCGAAGATCATCGCTGGAAGCGGGATGCCGCGGAACTGGTTCGTCACGATGACAAAGAGCAGCACTGCCTGCGCGGCGATGAACACGCGCATGAAGGACGACTCCCCATCCGCCACTTCGAAGCCATTCGCCCGGCGCTCAGCACGACTTTTCAGCGTGGCCAAGATCATCACGGCGATCACCACCGCCGCCACCGCATAGCCCGCCAGCGGTGGTAGATAAAAGGTGCTGATGAGCGAGTAGAGATTGGTCTTTCCACCTGCGACGACGGGCACCGTCTGGTTCTGGATCACCAGCCAGAACAGCCCGCGAAACACCAGCAAGCCCGCGAGCGTGACGATGAAGGCAGGGATGCGCTCTTTCACGATGAGCAGCCCTTTCCCCCACCAAATCAGGAGCCCCGCGAGCAAGCCCACGCTGAGCGAAACCGGTGCCGGCCAGCCCGCCTTCGTCGTCAGCACCGTCGCGATCCCGCTCAGCAGCGCCAGCCCGCTGCCGACGGATAAGGCGATGTGCCCCGGCAGGATGACCAGCAGCATCCCCATCGCCAGCGTGGCCGTGATGGAGAGCTCCGTCATCAGCAGGGAGAGATTCCGCGAGTCGAGGAACTTCGGCTCCACGATGCCAAAGAACACACAGATGCCCAGCAGGGCAAAGGCGATGGAGTAGTCGCGGAGAGAAAAGGAGCGGGTCATGGAATCAACGCCGCATGGTTTAGCAAAGATCGCGCGGGCTTGTCACGGGGAAAGCTGGGTGGACGTCATGGAAAGCCTGTCCATGGATGCCTGAAGAACGCCAAGCCTCCTTTAAACATCCCGCCCGGGCATCTGCGGGCGGGAGATCCCTTCGACCACATGTCGGCCTGGGCGAGGTTTTGCCGTCCGCTCTACTTGATCGGGGAGAAGTCCACGGCGCGCATGTAGATGCTTTTCACTCCGTCAGGACTGACGGTGAGAGGGCCATCCTTTTCCGACTCAGCTTTGGCCTTGATCCAGTCTGGATTGGCGCGGAAGGCGGTGAAGGAGGCCAGGCCTGCTTCTTTGCTGGCATGGGCGAGGATGTAGATGAGCTTGGTGTCCGCGCCTTTGTCAGCATCCACCGGAGTCCAGTAGGCGATGTGGTTCATGCCGTGTTTGGTGAAGAGGCCCATGGTGTGATTTTGGAACCGGGCGTGGAGCGCCGGGAGTTTGCCGGGAGGCGTGGTGTAGAGGCGCAGCTCGAAGACGCGCTCCTGGCTGCCTGCGCCGATCTTCACCTCCGGGGAGTAGGGCGTGGTGGTGAGAAAGACGGATTCGGGGGCCTTGGCGAGGATTTTGCCATCGGCCTCGCTGGCCTTGCGGGCCGCCTGCCATTCAGGATCGGCTCCGAATGCCTTCCAACCGGCCTTCGCCGAGTCCCGGCTGGCATGGGCGATGATGTAGATGAGGGTGTTGTCCGCCCCGTCTGCCTTTTCCACCGGCACCCAGTAGCCGATGTTTTCCATGCCGTGCTTTTCAAAGAGGCGGCAGGTGTGGTCGCGGAAGCGCTTGAGCAGGGCGTCCAGCCTGCCCTCGTTTGTCACATAGGTGCGCATTTCATAGACCCTGCCCTCGGCGGCAGGAAGAGGTGCGGCAGGCAGAAAGGCGGAGAGGGCGAGCAGGAGGAGGCTGGTACGGCGGTTCATGATGAGGAAGGTTTGGTTCAGGGCGCACACGGATCACGTTTCGGAGAGCGCGTGTATTACAGCCATTCTCCTGGATCCAAAGCTGCTCATGACAAATGCCGGGAGATGTGTATGATCGCGCCTCTCTTTTCAAAACCATGCCTGAACGCCCCCCCACTTCGGCAGCAAGCCTGACCTGGCGCTTGAGCGAGACCGTGCCTCTCGGCGTGACGGCGGATGACCTCCTGCGGCAGCGGCTCGCGGCCCTGAGTTCGATCGGCTTTCTCCTGGGTTACTTTGCCATGCACAACCAATGGGTTCAGGTGGCCTGGGTAGGGCTGTGGACAGCAGCCTGGTTTTGGGTGGGGGGATTTCAGGATTTCCTCGAGTGCCTGCGCCAGGACCGCTGGTGCATGGGCTTGGCCGGGCTGATGCTGCTGATGCTGGCGCGCTCATCACTTCTGGAGTCTCCAGGTCTGACGATGCAGATGCTCTGGCGTGGCTGGCTGGGAACCGGACTGCTGGCCCTGGTTCTGATGACACTCTGGAGTGTCGGGCGTATGCCGCGTGCCGTGGTCTGGCTGGGCGTCCCGCTCGTCGGCGTGGCGGTGCTGACGGCGCTAGGTAGCATCCTGGTTTTTTATTTGTTGGATGCGGATGCAGTCTTCGGAGTGCGGCTGCGCAATTGGTTCATCTACGGCGGCTGGAATTCTGTCTGCACGGGCATGACCTTCGGCTTTGCCGCAGTCTGGGCAACTCATGCCTGGAGAAAATCTCCACCTGGTGAGGAGAGGTGGGTCTGGCTGTCCGCCGCCGTGATGATGATCCTTGCCACGCTGCTGACAATGAGCCGCGGGGCACTCCTGGCCATGGTGGTGGCCCACGCCATATGGATGCTGGTCCGTGGGTGGCGGGCCGCCCTGAAACCCATGCTGCTGCTGGCAGGCTGCATCCTCCTCTTCCAGGTGAGCGCCCCGCTGATCTCCAGCCTGGCCACGCGAGATGTCTCGGAAAAACTGGGCATCTCCCGCACTGAGGTGACGACTGAAATGCTGGCAGATGGTGTGGTGGCCGCGAATCCAGCTGCTCGGGTTCTGGAGCGTGCGGACAATGGCAGGTTCGCCATCTATGCGGCGGCCTTCAGCAGCATGACCACCTGGCAAGACTGGTTTTTTGGAAAAGGGCTCTGGTCGGAGAATGATTTCTGGTCCTGCTCGCTCGACTGGTATCCCGAGCATCTGCACAGCATTTTCATGGACGCCTTCGTGCGTGGCGGCCTTTCCGGGCTGGCCGGGCTGCTTTTGATCATCGGCTGGGCTTTGCGGCGCGCCCTCCATCTGGCGCGTGCCGGGGAAGAGCTCTGGCTCGTGCTCGCCGCCTTCGGCATCACCGGGCTCATTTTTGATGGAGACAGTGCTTTTTCCCTGCTCACCCTGCCGCGGTTTGAGACACTGCTGCTGTGGGTGCCGCTGGTGATCGCCTCGGCGCGTCATCAGGCCGCCGGGGGGGTGAGTTGCGGCTTTGCCAAGCCATGGATCACGGCCTAGCTTACCACCGTGTCTGGTCATCAGCCCACGTCCTTATGGAATCTGCTCCGCAACCTGCTGCGGCAGGGGCGTACATGGCTGCGTGACATGCTCGAGAGCAATGCGCTGGACCCGTTTCCTTTTCGCCGCTGGCTGAAAGGCTACGGCCCCCGGCGCCTGAAGGCGGATGTGAAGGCTGCTTTTTCCGTCGCCATGCTGGATCTGCCGCAGGGCATGGCTTATGCGGCCATCGCAGGGTTGCCTTTGCAGTTCGGAACGATGTGCGCCGCCATCTCGGGTATCGTGGGGTCGTTCTTCGGCAGCTCACGCTACACGGTGCTGGGGCCGACGAATGCCACGGCGTTCATGATCTTCTCCTACTTCGCCGCCGATCCGCAGATGGATCGTGTGAGCATGATGCCGCTGCTCGTGTTCATGGTGGGCACACTGCTGCTCTTCGGTGCCTTCCTGCGAGTGGCTGAGCTGGCTCAATACATCAGCCGCACAGTCGTCGTCGCGTATGTCACGGGGGCCTCGCTGCTGATCATCACGAATCAGCTAGCAAATATCTTCGGCATCGCCATGACCGTGACGCTGGAGGACGGCAGCACCTTCCAGCGGCGCAGTCTGCCGGGCATCCTCGTCCATCTGATTACCCACATCACGGAGGCTCACTGGGAAAGCCTGGCTGTCGCGGCAGGGACAGCGCTGATCTACATCCTCGTGCGCCGTCTGCGTCCGACCTGGCCTGCTCTGGCACTCAGTCTGGTGCTGGCCTCAGTGATCGCATTTGGGCTGACCGGCTTTGGCATCGAGGTCACCACCTACGCGAACGCCCGCTTTGGCATCTTTGATCTCTTGCCGCCGTTCCCCGACTTCGTCTCGCCGCGCTTTTTTTCCGACTTTAGTCATCTTTTCGGCCTGGCGGTGGCGCTCGCCTTCCTCGCCACCCTGGAAAGCTCATCCATGGCGAAGACCCTGGCCAGTGTGAGCGGACAGAAAGTGGATGCAAACCAGGACATGTTCAGCCTCGGCATGGCGAACCTGAGTTGCGCCTATCTCAGCGGCATGCCCTGCTCAGGATCACTCACCCGCAGTGCCCTGAATTTTCAGAGTGGGGCGCGCACACCTCTTTCCTCCCTGTTCAACGGACTGCTCTGCCTCACGGGAGCACTCACGCTCGGCCAACTCGTGGGCTACATCCCGCGTGCCTCACTGGCCGTGCTGATCATCTGCGTGGCCGTCTCTCTGATCAGTCGGCGCAACATTCGCATCTGCCTGAGCGCCACAGGGTCAGATGCGCTGGTGTTCTTCGCCACTCTGACCGCCACGCTGCTGGTGCCGCTGCATGTGGCCATCTTCACTGGCGTAGGCATCTCTGTGGTGCTCTACCTGCGCAAGGTCAGCAGACCCACGCTCATCGAGTACGAATTTAACCAGGAGGGAAACCTCGCCGAAGCCGCGCAGCCTGGCGTGCGGGCCAATCCAGCCGTCTCCATCGTCCACGTCGAAGGGGAGCTCTTTTTTGGCGCAGCGGATCTCTTCCGCACGCAGATCCAGCGCACCTGCAGTGATCCGAACCTGCGCATCATCATCCTGCGGCTGAAAAGCGCCCGCCATCTCGATGCCACCTGCGTCATCGCCATCGAGGAACTGGTGCATCTACTGAGGCGTGACGGACGTGACCTGCTCATCAGCGGCGTGCAGAAGGATGTCTATCGCGTGCTGCGTGACTCCGGCGTCATCGACACCATCGGCAAGGACAACATCTTCCCAGCCAGCCCGAGCAACCCGAACCTGGCCACACGCAATGCCCTGAAACGAGCACAACAGATCCTCGGCACATCAGAGGCCGATGTGAAAATCTTCTTCGATCCAGGCAGGAAAAGCTGAAGCCGGGACCGCTCAAAGAGCGCTCCACACGCGACCAGGAGCGCAGACCCATGTCCCGACACGTTCGTGTGAAGATTCATACTTCCCTCCTGCGGCCCAGGGTGAGAAGGCAGGCAATATCCAGCGCTGAGTTTTCGGTGAAGTCTGCTCCTGGATCAGCGCTGGCAGGCGGAGCTGCAGCCCGGCGCCATCCCTGAAGCGCACAGAAGGATGCTCATGCCCCGTGATCACCACGCCCGAATGCTCGGAGAGAGGCAGGTGCCCGTGCTCGAAAAGATAGCCATCCTCACGGTGGGATTTCACAAAAGTCCGCCCACGCCGCAGGCCGACGCGGTCATGATTCCCCTCTACGCAGATCAGCGGCACCTGCTCGCGCAGCCGGTCCAGCAGGGTCAGCGTCTCCGCCGCCGACGCCCCACCATCCATGATGTCCCCGACCAGGATCAGCCGCTGTGGGTGGTGATCTTTGAGCAGCGCCAGCAGCAGCGTCTCACACTGCGCCATCCCCCAGTCAGGCATCAGCGCCCCTCCACGCGAGCGCCGTACCTCATAGCCAAAATGGATGTCCGCCACCGCCATCCACCCCTGCGTCACATTCACCAGCGCCCGCCGGGCATCCAGGATCACGCCTGGCGCGATTTCCCTCCGAGCCGCAGGGGGGCAGGTGGGCATGGAAGGCGCAGGCGAGCGAAGGCGGGGAGATTTGATAAACATGGACAGATCAGAGGGCTTGGGGCTCGCCAGCAGCGGGATGGGTGGTTGTGGTTTTTCGGCAGTCAGCAGGGGACTTTGGGCTCCTCCTGCCAGCTTTTTTTCAGGCCCGGTCATTTTCATGGGTTACCCATCGGCGAGATTTACCGCATCCACAAAAGAGAAGACGCTAGCAGAAAAAGAAACACCCCTTCCCTGCTCCACGTCCAGGCCCAACTCAGGGTATCAGTTGCCGGTAGAATACTCCAAACTTGTTCACGCATGGCATCCCTCGGGGCGTCCAGATTGCCAGGGGAGCGTGGCCTTGGTGAGTTTCAGGCTGGCACCCGAGATTCTCGCCTGGAGAAATTACAGCCATGAAATTGCCTTTTCGGCGCCTGCTGCACCGCCCTTTCATGGAGTCACATAAACTTCCGCAAGCTCTCGCAGCAATTCCTCGACCTCGGTGTAGTAGCGACCATCCGCCAGTTCGGCCCGCTTCGTCTTTAGCTCTTCGAGCTTCCTCTCCAGTTCATCACGCTTTGCACGCTGCGCGTCCGTGAGTTTCATTTCTTCTTCGCTTAAGACGAGTGCCACCTGCCCTGCCCGCGCACCATCTTTGATGTCTTTCGCCTCTTTGCTGAAAGTCTCAGAACGCGTGCCCACACCGTCGCCATTGTCTTCGATGAGGGCATGCTCGGTGGAGATGCGCTCTTCCTTCTCATAAAACTCAGCGGCCAGTTTGCTGGCATGGCGGAAGGCTTCGAGGATGGACACCTGCTTGTCCTGATCCAAGTCCGCCGACAAATCTCCGGCGATGGCTGGCGCGAAGAACTCACCGAAGCGCGTGTAGTAGATCTCATCCGCGCTCTTCGTGCCTGTGACGATGATGCGATTTTTCCCCGCCAACGGCTGAAGGAAGCCCGCGCTCGATGACCCTCCATCAATGAAGATAAACTCACGTTTAATGGGCTGACACCACGCGGCGAGCTGCTTTGCTGAAACATCCGGCCCGCGCAGGTTGAATTTCACCTCGCGGTTATCAAAGGTCCCATGCCCGATCAGGACGAGCCACATCTGGCCAGTTGGCTTCGTGGCTGCCTTTTTCAAAGCTGCCTCCAGAGTTTCTGCGTCGTGTTCATCTTTGCCGATGACTGAGACTGTGACGCCTGACTTCTCACAAGCCGCCTTCCATGTTGCCACCTGCTTCTCGAAACGCCCGGCATACTCGTCCTCACCAGGTGCGCCCGTGACGATGAGGACTTCGACATCGCGCTGAGCAGCCTGAGCCACGCATAAAAGCATGGTCAATAATACAATCAGGCAGCGGATGAGACCGGAGGCTTGGTTCCTCTCCCCGCCGAAGATATTGAAACCATGGCGGATTTGATGCGGGGAGAGGCTAGGTGAGGGGAACATGGAACAGCGATTCGGCAAAGAGGTCGGCCCCTCACCCCAACCCTCTCCCCGGAAGGAGCTGTTTGAGGTTTCGTCATGCACTGCCGGGGAGAGGGAGCCAGACATCACGCCATGCCTCCTTTCCTTCTCAAATACCACTCTGTGCCCAGCAGTCCGAGCACCACCGCAAAGACCCAGGCTTCATGCCAAAACGGTGTCGTGATCGTCTCCTCCACGGGCACTCGAATGTCTTTCAAAATCTCCGGAAGGTTCGGCAAGTCGGCCAGGCTCAGCACACGACCGCCCGACTCTTTCGCCACCCGCTCCGCCCATTCACGACCTGGCTTCAGTGAAGCAAATTCCACCGTCAATGGATCATGTACCCAGCCCGTGGCCTTGGTTTCCACCTTTGCGATCTCTGCGGCTAAAGTAACCGTCGTCACAGCGCGATATGCTCCCGTCTCGCGCGAATAAAACTCCGCTTCAAACAGCCCCGCTTCCTTCAAGCTCGGCTCGGCAAACAGCTCACTCTTCTTCCCTCCCGGTCCCGTGACCTCGATCTTCACCACGGCATCGTCCTGCGCTCGGAAGGACGCATCGCGCAATCGCACTTCCAGCTTCATCCGCTCGTCATCTGGCACCGCGGTGAACTGAATCTTGTCCGGCACATCGACGACCAGCCAGCGCATTAACTGACGCCATGCCTTGTCGAGATCCTTGCGTGCGTCTTCATCGCGCATCCCCCAGCGCCAGAGGTCACCGATCATCACTGATGCCACGCGACCTTCGCCAAAACGCTGTGCCGCGAGAGCGGGAAACGTGGTTGCTTCTTCGCCTGCCTTGATCGTCGCCAACACACTCGCCCCTGGTTTGATGGAGAATATCTGATTCACGGAAAAGAAGCCCGGCATCTCGGCCAAACGCTTTTCATCCTCTTCACGGCCCGCGCGGACTCGTGTCCATGATTCCAGCCAGCCTTCGCGTGTCAGATCGAAGCGCCCATTTTCAATCGCAGGCGATGGTGAGACACGATCCAGATACACCGGCAGCATCCGCCCCACGGGCGTGTGATCGTAGCCGCCCTGCTGATAGCTCTCCTGCCCGCCGAGCATGAGCAAAGCGCCGCCTCGCTCGCTGACAAACCGCTCCATCAGATTCATCTGCTCCTGGGTGAAGAACGCCGCCTCGATGTCATCCAGAATGATCGCCCGATACTCCCCCAGCAGCTCTTCCGCCGTCTTTGGAAAGCCTGTGCTGAGTTCCTTCGCGTCCTTCGTGCCCAGCCTTGTGAGTACCGGCTGATCGTAACGCTGAGCCACTCCTTGTTCGCCAAAACCACGGAACAGGGGGTTGCTCGTTTCACCTGTGCGCCCACGCCATTCGAACTTCGGTTCCCGCTTGGCGATGCGGATTAGCGAGGGGATTTGCACCTCCGTATCGCCCGCGAGTGCGCGCCGCATGAACTTGTATTCCCAGTTCGGCCTGCCCGAGACGTACAGCACCCGATACGGTCCCGCGCCACGATCAACGGCGATATGGCGTTCGTTATTCGCCAGCGTGGCTTCTTTGGAAACGGTCTTCCATGCGTCCTTCTCGATCTGCTTCAGCAACGCCGCATCCAGCGTCACCAATCGGAAGAACGAGATGCCCGGCTTCATCGCTGGCACCTTCAGTCGCAGCGTTTGTGCTTCGCCGTCCTTCGCGAGTTTGAGCTTCTCCGTGACGACCACCTTCCCAGCTTCATCGAGCACGACAGCCGCGACTTCTTTGCCAACGAAGCCCGTTCCTGCGATGCGTGCCGTGATCGTCACAGGCGTGTCTTCAAACGAAGTCTGCGTCACCGAATGCTCCAAGATGTGCAGGTCGGGCGTGGGTTCGTCTTTGCCGACGAGGACAGGGAAGACGGGCACGTTGCTCGTCTTGGGATCGGTCGGATCGGACTTATCTGTCGGATTGCCATCCGTGATCAAGACTACTGCTGCTGTACGACTTCCTGTGCCGCCACCACGGAGAGTCTTCAGCGCACGCTCCTGCTCTGACTTCGTGCCGCTGAAGTCCAGCTTCGTGAAGTCAGGCACGTTTTGCAGTCGATCATCTACTATCTGGGTCTTCACGCGGAACATGCGGCCGAGTTCATCCAGCCAGGATGGAGGAGATTGGGCATCCTTGCCGAGTGCCTCACGCATGGATTCAGCGCGCGTCATGCCGCCAGCAGTTTCAGCTACTTGCAATGAGGCGCTGTTGTCCGCCACGATCACGACTTCGTTCTCGCCCGTCTTCGGCTGCTTGCGCGACCACACCGGGTCCGTGAGGCAGAAGACCAGCAGTCCCCACGCGCCTAGTTTGCAAGCCATCGCCACCCATTTCGTGACACCCCGCAGCGGCGATTTCCGATATCCCCACAACAAGACCAACGCCGCCACCGCGAGGATCGCGCCGACGAGCCAAAGTCGCTCAGGGTGTTGGAGGGTGAGGGTCATGCGGAGTCGCGCCAGCGTCGTGGAGTGCGGTGGCAAGCGCTAATGCGCGATACCGCTTTCGTGCGGGGAAGTAGGCTGGAAATAAAAGCGTGCCATGTGCGCAGGGCGAACGCACCATAGGCCTGCGAACTTCGTGAGTCCTGCGTGCGTTCAAAGCGGTGTCGCCGCCCCTTCAGGGCTCTGCCACCGCACTCCAGGACGCTTCGCTTTGTTCGTGGATCAATTCCCATTCCCGAGCTCCTGATAATAGCGTTTCACGAGCTCGCGGAAGGCGGGCGGGACGGGGTCGCGATCCACGGGGACCATGGGGTTCTTCGTGTCTCGTTTGGCGAGTTCTTCCGCCACGCGATCACGCAGCTCGACGAGCGGATTCAGAATGCGCATCTGGAGATGATCGACCTGCGGAGCTGCATCGTTGCGTTCATGGTCGATCCGCATCGCGCGGGCGTTGTCGAGCACCTTGGCAGCTTCGTTGCGCAACTCGGGCTGGTTCAAAAGCTCCTCCACATTGCGCAGGCGATCCGTCCAGCGGTCGTAGCCTTCGCCGGTGAAGGGTCGGTCATTCGCGACTTCGGCTCCTTGGTCGAAGAAGAAGGCTCCGCCTTCATCGCCACCACCTCCGCCGCCTCCAGCCGTGTTGCGTTCACGACCACCGGGCTGCTGCCCGCCTTGGCCGCCCTGCCCGGCTTCACCTGGCTTCCCGCCCGTGCCTTTTTTGCCTCCGGCACCTTCCTTGCCCTCACCCTGCGCCATCTGGGGAGGCTCTCCAGGCTGTGAACCTTTCGACTCACCTGGAGAGTCTCCAGGCTTTAGACCTTCTTGACCCTTTTGACCGCCTTGACCTTGCTGACCGGAATCTGCCTTCGCCTGCTGCCCCGGCTGTTCTCCAGGCTGCTTGCCCTCGCCGGGAACCTGGCCGGGCTGCTCACCCTTGGACTCACCCGGTTTCTGCCCTTGGGCCATCTGCCCGGGCTTGGGCTCTTCTTGACCTGCTTGACCCTTTTGACCTTCCTGACCGGGTTTTCCTTCTCCGGGCTCCTTGCCAGCCATGTCTGCAGGCTTGTCTCCAGGCTGCTGGCCGGCGGCCTTCGCTTCACCTTTGGTTTGATCCGAAGGCTTACCACCTACTTTAGGTTCGTTGGCGGAGGCTTGAGCTTTTGCATCTCCCGCAATCTTCTCTTCGCCTGGCTTATCTTGACCAGCTCGACTCTCCTGACCTTCTTGACCGGCTTCCTTGATGAGCTTGTCCAATTCCGTGCGCGCCATCCGCAGTGCTTCCGTCTCGCTACCGAGTACACTTTCCGCAGCATTCTCCACACCTTGCTGGAGCTGATCCACGAGCGTGTTGGCTTTGCGTTCGGCGTCCTGGGCATCGGCACGTTGGCCGTAGCGGGACTGCATCCGCGCTTCGTCGAGATGCTCTTCGAGTCCGCCGGTCTTCGCTTCGCGCACGGCTTCGTAGAGGCGACGATGCAGCAGCGGGTTGTTGCCCTCTGCCTGCTCGCTCACGCGTTTCATGTCTTCGAGCAGTTTCGTCACCTTATCCTGCTGATCCTGAATCTGGCGTGAGACGTTACCGCCTTTGTGCATCTTGTCGAGATCTGCACTGGTGTCGTCTTTGGCCGTGTCAGGCGTCTTTTGATTTTCGAGTGACTCGGCGATCTGCTTCTGCTTCTCCGCTACTTCGCGGGCCTGCTGGCGCATCTGCTTCATTTCATCGGCGAAGCGTTTGGCAGTCTTCTCTTTGAAATCTTCCTGCATCTTCTCCAGCTCACGTTGC
>CAYMHJ010000128.1:0-17005 GCA_964390165.1 uncultured Prosthecobacter sp.
TGGCCCCCGGTGCCAGCACCACCTTCACGGTCACATTTTCGCCAGGTCCAGTTGCTACAGCCTCAGCGCGCAACTCTGCGATTCATATCGCAAGTAATGACCTTGATGAGACACCCTTCGATATTCAACTGAGCGGCATTGGCATTACGGCACCAGAAATAGCTGTTCAAGATGCCTCAAGCAACAATCTCGAATCAGATGTGGGGTCAGTCGTTATGCCAGAAACCGTCATCGGCAGTTCAGTTCAACGCACCTTTACTATTTTTAACACTGGGTCAGCTGTTCTTTCTGGCTTGGCTGTGACAAAAGAAGGTTCCCACTCCGCAGACTTCACACTTGGAGCACTTTCCGCAACATCGGCTTCCCCTGGTGTTAGCCGCACTTTCACCGTTACGTTCGCGCCTTCCGCCTCTGGGTTGAGACAGACCCAATTGAGAATCGCCAGCAATGATTCGGATGAGAATCCATTCATTATCAATCTAAGTGCGAGCGGCTTGATTCCAGCCATGGACATTGTTTTGGAGCAGCCCGTCGGTAACAATCTCACAAGTGGTTCTAGCTCTACCTATTTTGGCTCCGTGGGGTTATCACTCCCATCCATCAATACCTTCACGATCAGGAACGCCGGGAACATCACTCTGACTGGGATTTCCGCCACCAAGAGCGGATTGAACAATGCAGACTTCACCATTGGAACGCTTCCATCATCACTCCCACCCGGTGGTAGCACTACTTTCACAGTCACTTTCATCTCTCCTGCTGCGGGACCTCGGACTGCGAAACTTAGCATCACCAGCAATGATCCTGATGAAAACCCTTTTGAGATTGACCTGTCTGGAATTGGTCTGGTGCCAGATAGTTTTAATCCGAACATGGGTAGGGATGTGCTGACGGTAGTTCCGCAATCAAATGGCAAGCTTCTCGTCGGGGGTGATTTTGAAAATGTGGGCGGTCTGTCGCGGAATCGGATCGCGAGACTGAACAGCGATGGCTCCATCGATTTGCGTTTTGATCCTAATGCCGATGGTAGGGTCTATTGTATGGCAGTACAGGCGGATGGAAAAACCCTCGTTGGAGGAAGTTTCACCACGATTGCTGGGAGTAGTCGAGTGAGGTTGGCTCGACTGCATGAAGATGGCACCCTCGACACTGGTTTTAATGCTCTGCTTCAGACGTTAAGCAGTAGCACGGTCCGATCCATCTGTGTGCAGACGGATGGAAAGATACTCATCGGTGGCAGTTTCTCCTCGGTGGCAGGTCAGAGTCGAGTCGGTTTGGCAAGATTGAATGCCGATGGAAGTCTAGACATGTCTTTCAGCACCGCTTTAAACTCTGACATTAGCTGCGTTCTCGTTCAGCCGGATCGGCGCATCTTGATCGGCGGCAGCTTCACGCTGGTGAATGGCGTCACTCGGAATCGAATAGCTAGGCTGAACGAAGATGGCAGCATTGATGCGAACTTTGATCCAAACGCTAGTTCAGGCATCGGCTCTCTGGCGCTTTATCCGGACGGTAGAGTGCTGCTAGCAGGTGATTTCACATCTCTAGGAGGAGTGTCTCGCAATCTTCTCGCGAGAGTCGATTCAGCAGGAGTTTTGGACACCACCTTCAATCCGAATGTGGTCGGAGGAATCAATGCCTTGGCTTTACAAGCTGACGGGAAAATTTACCTCGGTGGCGGGATTAGCAGTGTGGGAGGAACCAATCGTAGCCGTCTTGCACGACTTCTACCAAACGGAACCCTGGACGTGATGAGCGTATCTCCAGATAGCTTCGTTTACTGCTTAGCCCTTGATGATTCAGGAAGTTTGTATGTAGGAGGGAGCTTCACTTCCATCGGTATTGCCAGAAACAGATTGGCAAGGTTGCCGAATGATGTGCCTGCCACGCAAACCTTGACCAAGGACTCTGGGCAGGAAGTGACCTGGATGCGAGGAGGCAGCATGCCCGAAGCGCGGCAAGTGTTCTTCGAACGCTGGGATGGCAGCGCTTGGCTTGATCTCGGCACCACAGAACGCATTTCGGGAGGCTGGAGAAAGACGGGGCTGAGTTTGCCGACATCAGGCTGGATCAGGGCTCGGGGTATCACTTTATGTGGAAACTTAAATGGCAGCTCAGGTATTGCCGAAAAGGTGATCAACTTCGGCAGTGGGCTGGCAGACATCGCTATTGAGCAGCCTTCTGGGACAGAACTCGTCAGTGGAACGGCTAACTGTGATTTCGGTGGTGTGGGGGTTGGTATTGGAAGTACCAAGGTTTTCACGATCAAAAACACGGGAGGTTCAGCGCTGACCGGGTTGGCAGCCAGTGTTTCGGGGCTTCAGAGTTCGGAGTTTACCGTGGGCAGTCTGCCAGCTACAACTTTAGCCCCAGGAGCAAGTTTGAACCTAACTGTAACCTTTACGCCCACAGTCGCGAACGCACGAAACACAACACTTCGAGTCTTCAGCAGTGATGCGGACGAGACGCCTTTTTTGATCGAGCTTACGGGCACGGGGTTGCCACCTCAGATCACTGTCGAACAACCGGTCGGCACAGTTTATATTCCTGGGCCAAACGCTAACACTTTTCAAAATCTCGGCAATGTGCGTATCGGCTCCAACCAAGATATGATATTCGCGATTCGAAACACTGGAACCGGGAACTTGAGTATTTCCAGCATTTCCAGATTTAACGGAAGCGATGATTTCAGTATTGTAAACAATCCGAGTCCGACCGTGATCGCACCTAATTCAGCGCTGAATATCACTGTGCGCTTTACCCCATCTAGCACAAATGTGCTAAATGCTGGCTTTACCATATCTAACAGCGACCCAATCCTGAATTCTATTAGCATTTTAGTTTCCGGAACGGGTATCGCGCCGGAGATCAACGTGGCGCAGCCTGTTGGAACCAACTTGATTGATGGCAGCGCCAGCATTGCCTACGGCTCGGTAAATATGTCCACGGTGAGCACGCCCAAGACCTTTACCATCCAGAACATTGGCTCTGCCACACTCAATCTCTCTGGGGTCCTCAAGACGGGTGGCAATTCTGCCGACTTCAACGTGGACACGAGTGGCATGGCTGTCGCTCTCGCGCCTAGCGCCAGCACGACGTTCACGGTCACGTTCACACCTTCCACCACAGGACTGAGGAGTACAACGCTCCAGATCGGTAGTGATGATGGCAACGAAAATCCTTTCGACATCACTTTAACAGGCACTGGCGTCACGCCTGAGATTGGTGTGGAGCAGCCAGTGACTACAGCCATTGCAGATGGCGGCAGCAACGACTTTGGTCAGGTGCTTCTCGGAAGCAGTAGTTCGGTTCGCAGCTTTACCATTCGAAATACTGGCACCACAGCGCTGAGTCTTTCAGGGGTGGCCAAGAGTGGCGGGCAGACAGGGGATTTCACGATTAACACGACGGGAATGGCGAGTTCGGTAGCTATGAATGGCACGACGACTTTCAATGTCACCTTCACGCCAGGAGCCACGGGGGCGAGAACTACCACCCTACAGATCGGCAGCAATGATCTGGATGAGAACCCTTATGACATCACGCTGACGGGGACAGGCATCACACCCGAGATCGTGGTGGAGCAGCCTGCGGGCAGTGACTTGGTCGATGGTGGAGAACTCAACTACGGACCTGTCGATTTGGGCTCAAGTTCTGTGAAAACCTTCACCGTCCGCAATCCAGGATCAGCCAATCTCAACATCACAGGAGTGACGAAGACAGGTGGCAACACGGCAGACTTCGTCATCAATACCACTGGCATGACGACCTCGCTCGCTCCAGGGGGTAGCACAACTTTTGCAGTAACCTTTACCCCCGGCACTATCGGAGCACTCAGCACGGGGCTGAGAATCGCCAGCAATGACCTGGACGAGAATCCCTTCGACATCGCTCTGACGGGTGAAGGTCGGAGCCTGCTCCAGATCGCTCAACAAGCGTATTTGAAGGCATCGAACACGGGTTCGGTGGACCTCTTTGGGTGGGCGGTGGCGGCGGATGGAGACACAGTGGTGGTGGGGGCTGAAGATGAAGACAGCAGTGCAACTGGCATCAATGGCGATGAAACGAACAACAGCCGCAGTGGTGCCGGAGCGGCCTATGTCTTTGTCCGCAATGGAGCCGGTCAGTGGACCCAGCAGGCCTATCTCAAAGCATCCAACACAGGATCGGGAGACAGTTTTGGAGGGGCTGTGGCCATTTCCGGGGATACCATTGTGATCGGCGCGCAGTCTGAGGATAGCGGAGCCACCGAGATCAATGGCGATGGTCTGGATAACTCGGAAACCAGTGCGGGAGCAGCCTACGTGTTTGTGCGGCAGAATGGCGTGTGGACTCAGCAGGCGTATCTGAAGGCGGAGAATGCTGAGGCAGGGGATTTGTTTGGAGGTGCGGTGGCAATCGCTGGAGACTGGATCGTGGTAGGGGCCTCAGGAGATGACAGCAGTGCGCCCGAGGTGGATGGTGATCCATTTGATAACTCGATGCCGGAAGCTGGTGCCGCATTCGTCTTCAAGCGTGGCTCCGGGGTCTGGAACCAGCACAGCTATTTGAAATCGACGAATCCTGATGCCAGTGATCTCTTCGGGTACAGTGTCGGAATTTCAGGCATCCGTATAGTGGTAGGAGCCCGCTTTGAGGCTGGTGGATCGACGGGGGTGAATGGTGATCAGGGCAGCAATGCCACCGTAACCTCAGGCGCTGCGTATGTTTTCCGCGAGAGCGGAGACGTGTGGCAGCAGGAAGCCTATCTGAAGGCATCCAACACGCAGTTTCAGGATTACTTCGGAAGCGCGGTCTCCATCTCAGGTGACACCATCGCGGTGTATGCGGCTGGCGAGGACAGCAACGCGACAGGGATCAATGGTCCGCAAAGCAACAACAGCGCCACTGACTCCGGAGCGGTCTATGTCTTCCACCACAATGGCACCCAATGGGGGCAGCAGGCATACATCAAGGCATCCAACACAGGAGCTGGGGATGAGTTTGGCACCTCGTTGAAGCTGTCAGGTAACTTGCTGCTGGTAGGAGCGCCCCGTGAATCAAGCAATGCCACGGGCCTGAATGGGAACCAGCTCAATGATTTAGCCACTGAGTCAGGGGCGGTGTATGCCTTTTACCGCAATGGATCTGTGTGGACTCAGCAGTCATACATCAAGCCAACGACGGTGGATTCAGGTGACTTCTTCGGCGGCAGCGTGGCGCTCGCGAACGGAACTCTAGTCGTGGGATCAGAGCGCGAAGACAGCAATGCCACCGGAGTCGGTGGCAATGCTGCGGATAACACGTTCTCAAATGCAGGAGCTGCCTGGGTTTTCTCAGGCGTGGGACTGCCAGCGCCCGAGATCCGAGTGGAACAGCCTGTGGGAGTATCTCTGGCCAGTGGTGCCGCCAGCAGTGACTTCGGCGCACTCCAGGCTGGAGGACAGGCGGCACTCACTTACACGCTCTGGAATACCGGAAATCTGCCTCTGGAGGGTGTGGCCGTGACAAAGACGGGCGCTCATGCAGGAGACTTCACGGTGAACACGACGGGCATGAGTGCGGTGATCGCTGCCGGTGGCAGCACCAGTTTTACGGTGACCTTCAGCCCAACGGCGATGGGTGTGAGAACTGCCGGACTGGTGATCGCAAGCAATGATGCCGATGAGAACCCTTTTACCCTCCAACTGACGGGAGCGCAGGTGACACCCGAGATCGTGGTGGAACAGCCTGAGGGAACGCCACTGACGGATGGCGTCAGTGCGGTGGATTTCGACACGGTGCTGGTATCCACCCCTGGGGTGCAGACTTTCACCATCAGGAACACAGGTGACGGGCCGCTGACGGGGCTGGCACTGAGTAAGAGCGGTCTCCATCCAGGTGACTACACTCTGGGAACACTGGGCAGCACCACCATCGCACCGAATGGAAGCACCACCTTTACGGTGACATTCAGCCCTGCGTCGGCGGGCATCCGGGTGGCGACGCTGCTGATCTCCAGCAATGACGCGGACGAGAGTCCTTTTGAGGTGACGCTCCTGGGGCTGGGCTCGACGACGGCACCCGAGATCGTGGTGGAGCAGCCAGCGGGCAGCGGGCTGGTGGACGGCACGGCAAGCGTGGACTTTGGCAATGCTCTGACTGGAAACACGGTAAGCCGGACATTCACGATCCGAAACACGGGAGATGGAGCGCTGACCGGGCTGGCCACAAGCGTGGTGGGAGCCCAGGCATCCGATTACACGCCTGGCGCACTCGGGGCGTCCAGCCTAGCCCCAGGCGGGAGCACCACCTTTGACGTGACCTTCTCTCCCACTGCTGCGGGTGCCCGCACCACGACGCTGCGAATCGCCAGCAATGATGCGAATGAGAACCCTTTTGATATCGCCCTGACGGGGGGTGGCACCCTTGCTGCTCCGGAAATCGTGGTGGAGCAGCCTGCTGACACTCCGCTGACGGATGGTCTGGCGACGGTAAATCACGGCGTGGTGCAGATCACCGGCACAAGCAGCCGCACCTACACCCTGCGTAACACGGGCAATGCCCCGCTGACAGGCCTGGCATTGAGCATGACTGGAGCAAATGCCGGGGACTTCACTCCTGGCGCTCTCACAAGCACGACTCTGGCTCCGGCGGCGAGCATGACCTTCGCACTGACTTTTTCCCCTCTGGCCGGTGGATCACGAACGGCCACACTGCAAATCGCCAGCAATGACGCCGATGAGAACCCCTTCGACATCACCGTGACAGGAAATGGCAGTCTGGCTGCGCCGGACATTGCGGTGGAGCAGGCTGGAGGTCCCCTGTTCGAGAACGGATCAGCGACGGTGGACTTTGGAGTGGTGGTGGTTGCTGAACTGAGCAGTCAGACTTTCACGATTCGTAACACGGGCAATGCGCCACTGACCGGGTTGAGCTTGGGCAAGACAGGGGCTCATGCGGGTGACTTCACGCTCGGTGCGCTTTCCACCACGACTCTGGCCCCGGATGCGAGTTCGACGTTTACCGTGACCTTTTCTCCAGGCGGTGGTGGCATCCGCACGGCGGCGCTCCAGATCGCCAGCAATGACGCGGATGAGAACCCTTTCGACATCGCGCTGACTGGCACGGCTCCGATCCCTGGCGGGAATGTGGCGGACAACTTCGACGACAACGTGCTTAACACGGCGATGTGGCTGAAGGAAGACTACACGGAGCAGGGCACACTGACGGAGAGCAGCAAGCGGCTGAATTACACGGCGACAGTAGAGACCTTCTTTGAGCCAGGTTTTCCCCCGATGGTATTCGGGTCGGGCGCTTCTGGTCTGACTCTGCTGAGCAGTCAGCCGCGCTCCACAGAAGACTGGGAGGTCATGGTGGATGTAACGAACTCGGCCACTGCGGGAACCGCGAACTACTGGGAGGCGGGGGCAATCCTGGAGATCTATGACTCTAATCTCGACAGTGGGAATCGCATCTCGCTAGAACTGGGAGTCTTTAACAGCGGGACGGGTGAAGGCACGCAGCCCAACGAATTCGGCAGAACCTTTGTGGGAGGCATGGTGACGGATGGTATCGATGATCCTGCCGCCGATGACAAACTACCTGTGATGGGCACGAACATGACCGGCGTGCTCCGCGTGGCCTACCATGCGGGGACGAAGGTCTTCACGTTGTCCGTGGACCGCAGCGGTCCGTCCAATGGTCTGCAATGGGAGATGGTGGCGACTTACGGCATCGCAGGCGCGGGAGGCAGCCGAAATGCTGACTGGGGTATGACGGATGCGGATAGCTTCCAAATCCATCTGCTGGGATTCTCGTTGGATGTCGCCGTGACCAGTGGGCAGGTGGCTTTTGATAACTTCAAGCTGACGCGCAGCGGGGTCTCACCACCCGCCATCACCCAGCAGCCTGCGAGCCGGACGATCGTCTCGGGTCAAAGCACGCCCCTGAGCGTGGGCACAAGCGGCTTCCCGCTGAGCTACCAATGGTACGCAGGCGCGACGGGTGATACGAGCCAACCCATCGCTGGAGCGCGAGGGGCCATCTTTACCTCGCCAGCGCTGACGACCCAGGCGTCCTACTGGGTGCGGGTGAGCAACAGCCTCGGCAGTGAAGACAGTGACACGGCGGTGATCAGCATCTCGGCCTCGCCACTCGCGCCGACCTTCGCCACGCAGCCGCTTTCCCAACTGGCGATGCTGGGGCAGGCGCTCACTTTCAATCTCACCGTCACAGGCTCCGACCCGCTGAACTACCAGTGGCGGAAAGGCACGGTGAATATCACGAATGCGAAGAACAGCCAACTGACGCTGGTTCCGCTGAAGACAGGTGACGCCGGGCTCTACAGCCTGCGCGCGACAAATGGCGTCGGCACGAAGGACTCGGACACGGCCTACCTGGGCATCGTCACGCGCGGACTGACAGCGGTGGGGGTGAACATCGGCACGACACTGACTTTGAATGCCGTGGTCACCGTGCCAGCGGGTACCTCCGCCCGCTATCTCTGGCATCAGGACGGAGTGGCTCTGAGCAATGGCGGACGCAGCAGCGGTGTGGATACCAAGACGCTCAAGATCACCGGTGCCGTGCCAACGGATGCGGGGAACTACACCTGCCAGATCACCATGGTCACTCCTGCGGGCGATGTGGTCGGCAACAATGCCGACACGGTCGTCTCAGTGGTGGAGAAGCCAGTCTTCGATGCGGTGGACCTGGCCTCAAATTTCGATGACGTGCGTGTGGGCCAGGGGATCGACTTCACGATCACGGCGGACAATGCCCCAACCAAGTTCATCATCACCGGCCTGCCTGCCGGGGTGAAGCTGGATGCTGCCACGGGGCGCATTTATGGAATCCCCACGGCGGCAAAGATCGTCAAAGGAGTGATCACGCCCTACACCCTGAAAATCAGCGCCAGCAATACGGCGGGCACGAGTGACGTGGAGACCGTGCTCTGGACCGTGCAGCCTCTTTACCCAGGTGTGATCGGCACCTACAACGGACTCGTGGCGCACGATCCCGTGAATCAGGATCTGGGCGGCACGCTGAAGCTTACGGTCGCCAGCACAGCGGCACTGAGCGGCACGCTGAAGCTCGGCGCGCTGAGCTACACGCTCAAGGGCAGCCTGAATTTCCCTGGCATCGACGATACTCCCGCAGCTCAGATCGTCATCACACGCAAGGCACCGCTGACTTCCCTGGTGATCGACTTCGAAATCAACAAGGACAGCGGCGAACTCACCGGCAGCGTAGCGGATGATGACTCCGGCCCAGCGGAGCTGACCGCATGGCGAATGCCTTGGAGCAGTGCGAACAAGGCAGATGCGTATGTGGCCACCTACAACACCGCGCTCGATCCCGCAGGCGGTGATGGGCCGGAAGGCTATGGCTTTATGCCCGTGAAGGTGACGAACCTCGGAGCCGTGAGCTGGACGGGCAAGCTGGCCGATGGCACCGGCATCACCGGCAGCACTGGTCTAGGGCCAGAGGGGCAGATCGCCTTCCAGCACATGCTTTATGCCAATACGGGCAGCATCCAGGGCTGGCTCACCATCACAGCGGAAACCGGGCACCTCGACGGCCTGGTGAACTGGTTCAAAGCGGAGCAACCGGTCAAGTCCACGACGCGCAGCTACAAGAGCGGTTTTGCCAACTCATCCGTGACCGTGATCGGCGCACCTTACATCAAGCCTGCCGCCGCCGTGCTGGATTTGCCAACACCCGACCTGCTCAATGCCAAGGTAACACTGCTGTGTGAGGGTAGCACTGACTTCCCCAGCGGAGTCGAGCACCTCTTCACCATCACGAACAAGAACGTCGTCACGCCTGACGTGGATAATGTCTTGCTCTTCAAACTCACCCTGGCTGCCACCACTGGCACCTTTGGCGGAAGCATCACCCTTTACGACCAAGACCCTTCCGATTTCGTGGAGTCTTTTGCCTTCATCAAACGCACCGTGAGCTACACTGGAATCCTGGTGACGAGGGAGGACTTCAATCAAGGCGTCGGATACTTCATCGTGGATGATCTACCCTTCATGGAGCCCATCCCGGACACCGATCGCGAAAGACGTGTGACAGCCACTCCGCAGTGGAGCGGGAGCGCCAAGATGAAGGGGTTGCAATAATATTTCGCATTGCTGCCGGATCCGTCTTGTAGCAACCCACAGCCGATTCTAATCGCAAGCAAGGGGCGGGCGTCAATTCTTTTGAGACTCGGAAGAGGCCGCACCGCGAGAGATCAAGGTGGTGCGAGTGGGGAGTCGAAGACTGGGAGCCTGTGTCTGCTGTTACGGTTCTGGGATGGCTTGCATCCAGGGCTGGAACTCGGGGGGGACGGGAGCCTCGAAGTTCATGGGCTGGTCGTGGATGGGGTGATGGAGGCTGAGCTTCCAGGCGTGCAGCATGAGGCGGGTGACATGGACGAGCTGGCGCTTGGGGTTGCTGCCGTAGATGGGATCTCCCAGGATGGGGTGTCCGAGGCTTTCGCGCATGTGGACGCGGATCTGGTGGGTGCGTCCGGTGAGGAGCTTGCATCGGATGAGGGCGCTTCCTTGATATGTGGCGATGTGCTCCCATTCGGTGACGGCTTCTTTGCCGGAGCCGTCGTAAAGGATGGACATGCGCTTCCGATCGACGGGATGTCGTCCGATCATGTTCTGGAGGCGACCGCTGTTTTCCTTGGGCAGTCCGCCGATGGCGGCGAGGTATATTTTACTGAGTCGGCGCTCGGCGAAGGCTTCGGTAAGGCGGCGGTGTGCGATGTCGTTTTTGGCGACGACCATGCAGCCGGAGGTGTCTTTATCTAGCCGATGGACGATGCCGGGGCGCATCTCTCCGCCGATGCCGCTGAGGTCGTCGCAGTGGTGGAGGAGGGCATTGACGAGGGTGCCATCGGGATTACCGGCGGCGGGGTGGACGACGAGGCCGGGCGCTTTGTTGAGGACGAGGATGTCTTTGTCCTCAAAGAGAATATCGAGCGGGATGTCCTGGGCGACGACGGAGACGGGAACGACCTCGGGGATGTGGAGGGTGATGTGGTCTCCGTGTTTGAGGGTGGCGCTGGCTTTGGCGGGGCGTCCATTCAGGGTTACATGGCTGCCTTTGATCAAGTCCTGGAGGCGTGCGCGGGAGAGATCTGGAAAGCGGGCGGTGAGGTGTTTGTCGAGTCGGGTGCCGGAATCGGCGGGGTCAGAGAGGGTCCATTCCACGGTTTAAAGTCGATATTCGAATTAATTTAGCAATCTGTAATTTCTGGCATAAACAAAGCGTGAACAAAGGCGGCATCTGAACAGTCCGAGCTGGCCTGTCATTCCGTAGCTTTGACGGAGCCAGCTTCTTTTTACCTCTACCCCAAGTGTTTCCCGCCCCAGAACAGTCTTACCTTAGCACTTGTCCGGTCTGCCAAAATCAGATCGATGTGACGTCGTTAGAGCCTTTCACGAAGCTGAAATGTCCTTTCTGCGGGCAGTTGGTGCGGGTGCGGCGGAAGTTTGACCATTTCATGATCGTGAAGCAGATCGGCGAGGGTGGGATGAGCCGGGTGTTTGAGGCGGAGGATGAGACTCTGGGGCGGCGCGTGGCGCTGAAGATCTTGAACCAGCGGTACAGCCGTGACGAGGGGCGCATCGAGCAGTTTCGCCAGGAGGCGCTGATCACGGCGAATGTGAATCACCCGAACGTGATCAAGCTGTATTCCGTGGGTTATGACCAGGGCTACTTTTACATTGCCATGGAGCTGGTGGACGGGGGAAATCTGGAGCAGCGCATCCGCCGTGAAGGTCGGGTGAAGGAAGGTGAGGCGCTGAAAATCGGTCTCGAGGTGGCCGAGGGATTGCGCGCGGCGCAGCAGATGGGGTTGATCCACCGGGATGTGAAGCCGGCGAATATTCTTTTTACTGAGTCTGGCACGGCGAAGGTGGTGGACTTCGGGCTGGCGATCTTCGTGGATCGTGGTGGGGACAGCTCCGGCGAGATCTGGGCGACTCCCTACTATGTGGCGCCTGAGAAGGTGCTGGATAATCGCGAGGACTACCGGAGCGACATTTTCAGCCTGGGGGCGACGCTGTATCATGCGATGACGGGCAAGCCGCCGCACAAGGCGGATACGGACAGCATCGAGCAACTGCGAATGATCAAATGCCGCCGGGTGGCGCTGGAGGAAAGCGGGATGCGCTTTGCCCCGCGCACGGTCCATGCGATCAACCGGATGCTGGCGTTTCGCCCGCAGGAGCGCTGTGCCAACTACGATGAGACCGTGGATGAACTGAGGCTGGCCGAGGGACTGCTGGGGCAGAGCTACGCGACGCGCTGGCGGCTGACGAGTCGGCGGGTGCGCTGGGGGATGACGGCTGCGGCACTGCTGGCGGTGACCTTCACCATAGGCTGGCTGCTGCAGTTTTCAGGGCAGCGGAAGGCGGCTGCGATCACCCAAAAAGTGGATACCAGCAGGAGTGATCTGAATGGTGACGGGGTGATGCTCCAGGCCAGCAACAAGGGCACGGTGGCGGAGCGATTCGTCGCAGCGCGCAGTCTGATGCTGGAGAAGCGGAGGTATGCAGAGGCGCATAACCAATTCGAAAAGCTGATCGGCGATGAACTCCGGCAGCCGACACTAAACTGGGCACGCATCAATGCCGCGATCAGCGCCATGATGCTGGGCAAGAAAGAGAGCGCAGGCAGGCACCTCAGCGCCCTGGCCAATGACACGGGCAGCGGAGCCAGCACGCTGGTCAGTGCTGATCTGGCGAATTTCTTCGGAAGCCTGGGCAGGGACTTTACCAAAATGCCATCCGGCAGGGCGCTGGAAGAGCTGGGTTACTCCACGAAGAACGAAGCCATTTTGGGCTATCTGGTTCACGGGCTGGCGGAGTGGCACTTTGGAGATGCCCGTCTGGGCGTGGCCCTGTTGAGTCATTTTAAAATGCATCTGAGTGATCTGAACAGCTCCGAGAGCCAGGTCTCTCTGGACTGGATACGGCAGTGTGTGAACCTGATCGAGCCATTGGAAAAGGAGATGGTCGTGGTGGCAAATTTAAAGGAACCGACCACGCCAGCGAGTGTCGAGGAATGCCGTGAGACCTTGGAATTTTTGCGTTCTCAGCGGGAGTTACTGCGAACGGCTTCGGGTGCGCGTATGCTCACCGAAAAATGGGAGGCCAAGACCAAACGCGAGCTTGTGCGACTGACGCTGGATCAAAAACAGAAGCAACTCGTGGTGCAGCATGCGCTCCGCCAGCGTGAACTCGCGCAATGGAGCGAGATCCTGGCAACCTTTCCTTCATTGATCGACGGTTACGACTACTGGCGAATCACCGGCATGCTGAAGGACATGCGCTTTGAGTCTCCCGAGGTTCAGTCGGCGCTGGACGGTCAGCGTTATCTTTATTCCCAGGCCACATCCTTTCTCACGCGCCTTTTCGCTGATGTGAAAACTCATGGAGGCTACACTGGCCTGCTCCTGCGGCGCAGCGGCAGTGCGGTGCAGGGTAGGCTGAGTGAGGTAACGATGGAGAGCGCGAGCATCGCCTTGGATCGCGGAATGATCACGCTGTCACTGTCGGACATCTCCCCCCAGACTTTGCTGGATGCTGCCCAGCATTTCGCGTCGGGGACGACGGACAGTACGGAGTACTACGTGCGTCAGGAGGAGATCGCGGCCTTTGCCCGGGCAGCAGGTCTTCCCGGTCTCTCTGCCACGGTGGCGGCTCAATTGATGGAGGAAAATCGTTCCTTCCGTCAACGCTGGCTGAAGGTGGCCCAGTAGCAGAGAGGGCAGGGGAGCGGATGATTACTTCAATTCGGCGAGGACTCGCTTGATGTCGGTAGCCTGCTCGGCCGTGGAAGCTTTTTTATCCTGCCAGACGATTCTGCCGTCCTTCACGAGGAAGCACTGGCGGGTGGCGAGATTGAGCAGACCTTTGACCATGCGTTCGACCTTGAATGCATCGACGATCTTGCCTTCGGGATCAGCGATGAGGTCATAGGGCAGAGAGAAATCATCCCTGAACTTCTTCTGAGCCTCTGGCTTGTCGAAGGAGACGCCGAGAACCTGCACGCCGTCCTTAGTTAGATCAGCAAAGGCATCGCGCAGGGAGCAAGCCTGCTTTGTGCAGCCGGGGGTGTTGGCTTTTGGATAGAAGAAGACGACTGTGGGACCTTTCTTATACACATCTGCAAAGTTTACGGTGGCACCGTCTTGATTGATGCCAGAGACAGCAGGAGCCGGGTAATCAACTTTTTCTCCCTCGCCTGCGTGGGCGCTGCTGAAGATTCCGGCGAAGAGGGCGGTGAGGATACGCATGGTCATTTTCATATTTGGGATGAGGTGGAAGGTTTGAACGGCACGAGGATCATACCACGTAGGTCTTGAACGCCAAACGCACACAGCTTGTTCGTTCTGACAAGGGAAACGGATGCGCAGATGTCTTTGTCCGAGATGCTTTCATGATTCCCATTCTTGTCTCAGGCCATGACATGTGCTCCATGGAGTGAAATCACCACACCACAATTGAATGGCCGTCGATCTCTCCTCTATCGCCCTCATCGCCGGGAACGGTCTGTATCCAGAGACCTTTGTCGCTGCCGCCCGACGTGCGGGAGCGAAAAGGCTTGTGGCGGTGGCGTTTGAAAACGAAACGAAGCCCGGGTTGGCCTCTCTCGTCGATTCCATCACCTGGGTTCGGGTGGGGCAGCTCAGTCGGATGATCACCTTTTTGAAGAAGGAGGGAGTGACGCAAACTGTAATGGTGGGCCAGATCGCACCGAAGAACCTCTTCGATCTTCGTCCTGATTTTCGCACCCTGCTCATGCTGGCCCGTCTAAAGCGCCGCAATGCAGAAACGTTGTTTGGCGCCATCGGTGACGAGCTTGCCAAAGATGGAATCGCCCTGCTGCCTGCCACGACTTTTCTGGAGCATCTGATGCCTGCAACCGGTCATGTGGCTGGCCCAACGATCAAACAACGCCGTTGGGAGGATGCGGAGTACGGTTTCAAAATTGCCAAAGAATCCAGCCGGCTTGACATCGGCCAGACTGTGGTGGTGAAGAACGGCACAGTTCTGGCCGTGGAGGCATTTGAAGGAACCAACGAAGCCGTCAAACGCGGTGGGGCGCTCGGTCGTGGTGGTGCAACGATGGTGAAGGTGTCCAAGCCGGGGCAGGACATGCGCTTTGATGTTCCCGTCATCGGCCCTGACACGATACGCAATGCCGCCGAATCCGGCGTGAACGTCATTGCTGTGGAGTCGGGGAAAACCTTGATTCTTGGCTCTGAAGAGCTGCATCAAGAGTGCTTGAGGCTGAAAGTCAGCCTGATCGCCCTCGCATAAGCGAGAACATATTTTTTGCGAAAAGTACGGTTAAGCCTTGATTTGAGGGCGCAAATTCAGAAAAAATGAGCGCTTCCCGATTTGCCGGGTCTCACGTTTCCCACCTCACCAACCCCCATATGTTACTGACCGCACTCAAAGTAAAACTCGCAGCCCTCGTCGCCGTCGCTGGCATCGACACCGCCGAGTTGCAGGCCCCCAGCACAGAGCTTGTCACCACTCTTCAAAAACTGGCCGACGACCAAGCCGCCGCCCAGAAGGCCGTGCAGGACAAAACGGCTGGACCTGATGTTAACAAATCCTTCAACGATGCTCTCGCCAAGATCAAAGAACTGGCCAGCAAGAACGACAAGGATGCCCAATACACCCTGGCCCACTGGGGAGTTCTCAACAACAGTAACGTCAATGACATCATTGACCTCTACCGCAAAGCTTCCGGTCAGGGGCAGATCCTCGCCAAAGTCGAACTCGCCCAGGTGCTTCTTCAAGCATTCCCCCAGGATCAGGAACGTGCCAAGGAAGCGGTGACACTCATTCAGGAAAGCGAAGCTGGTAACAACAAACTGGCCCGCCGCCTTCTTGCTAACCTTTATCTCTCCGGCGCACCGACGGTCGGCATCCAGCAGGACGTGGAAAAAGCCCGCGCCCTTCTTGAGAAAGGCAGTGCTGCCGGTGATGGCGAGGCCACTCTCGGTCTCAGCCAGCTCTATGCTTCGGGAGTTCCCGGAATCGTCAAAGAGGATCAGAAGTCCCTCGATTACCTCATCAAGGCCGCAGAACAGAAAAATGCAGTCGCCCTCAGCACCTATGCTGCACGCCTCTTCGATGGCGACCCCACCACAGGCAGTGGCAAGGCTCTCGTTCAGAAAGATCCTGCCAAGGCCATGAAGCTATTTGAAGATGCCGCCAACAGCGGTTTCGCAGCCGCCAACCGTCTTCTTGGTGCCATTTATGAAAATGGACTTGGTGGCAATGCCAAGGATCTCAAGAAGGCTGTCGAATACTACAGCAAGGCAGGCAACGGTAACGATGCACAGGCTCTGTTCCGTCTCGGCAATTACTTTGAAGCCGGTCTGCGCAATGGCACTGATGACAAGGCCGAGGTGATCATCCAGCAGAATGCCAAGAGTGCCCTTGATCTGTACCGTCTGGCCGCCCAGAACGGTTCCGCCGAGGCATTCTTCAATGTCGGAGTTTATTATGAAACCGGCACCGTGGTGGACAAAGACCTCACCAAAGCCTTCAGCTTCCTGCTTAAAGCAGCCACCTCAGGCATCCCGCAGGCTCAATTCCGCCTCGCCGGACTCTATCAGCAGGGCGGTGGCGTGACTCAGGATCCCATCGCTGCGCTCGCTTGGTTCCAGCGCGCTGCCGCAGGCAATTTTGCTCCTGCCCAGATCGCTCTCGGCCAGCTCCTGGAGACTGGCGCAGGCATCGGTGCTCCTGAATTCGCTGGAGCAGCTCTTCAGTATCAGGCTGCCGCAGAGCAGGGAGTGCCACTGGCAATGCTCAGACTTGCAAGCCTTAATGAGCGCGGCCTGACTAACATCAAGGAAAACAAAGCCAACCCAAACCTCGCTCGCGCCCTGGCTTATGCTGATCTCGCCGTCGATGCATCTAACAGTGCCGAGATCGCTGTGAAATATCGTGATGAACTGAAAAAGAACATGAAGGCTGACGAAATCGCCGAAGCCAAGAAGATCTACGACAGCATG
>CAYMHJ010000129.1:0-16985 GCA_964390165.1 uncultured Prosthecobacter sp.
CGGGGAGGAGAGCAGGCGCGTCACCAGCTTCTCCATCGCTGCATTTGGATTCAACGCATGATCCGCCGTGAACATCGCCACCTCTTCTGGCGAGGGTGGCAGGCCGGTGAGATCAAACGACACGCGCCGCACCAGCGTCTCCGCCGTGGCTTCGGGTTGCAGGTCGAGCCCACGCTCCTTCAATCCAGCGCTCACGACCTTGTCGATGTCCTGCCCCTTCAGCGACTCTGGCTTCAGTGGGATGAAGGCCCAGTGCGCCTCATACTCCGCCCCTTCCGCGATCCATTGCTTCAGCGTCGCTGCTTCGGCAGGCGTGAGTTTGCCCAGCTTCGACTTCGGCGGCGGCATCACTTCTTCGGGATCATCACTGAGGATGCGCTCCAGGATCAGACTCTCGTTCGGCTGCCCCGGCGTGATGTGTCCATCCTTGATCGCCGCAGCCCGTTCATCCAGACGGAGGTCCGCCTTTTGATTCTTGCTGTCCGGCCCGTGGCAGTGAAAGCACTTGTCCGAGAGGATGGGCCGGATGTCCCGGTTGAATTGCAGTTTGCCCGCAGCCGGAGCCACACCTGCCCAGGTCAGGGAAAGCGGCAGCCAAAGGAGATGAGAGAGTCGTGGACGCATTGCTAGAGATACGTCCTGAGCCCGTGCCGTATTCCGTCAGTTCTGTGTCGGATCATGAATCCCCGAGCGCAAATGACTCTTCAAAAAGTGGCACAGGTTTGCAACCTGCAGGATCCCGACTTTGGTCCAGGATCAAGACATCGGAAGTGCCTTTGGTTCAGGATATAGGTAACGGTCTGCCCAGTGGGCATGTAGGCTGCAAACATGGCGTGGCAACAAACCGAACCCATCCTCATCCACTCCAACTGCACTGCCGGGGAGAGGGAGCCAGAACGGCGGCCTTCTCCTCGACTTTGCTGATGCGTGGCTCGGGATGTGGGCTGAGATCACTCGCTCCTTGCTTTCCTCGGGCGCTTGCTTTCTCTTGATGTTCACTTTTCACACATCTCATGGGCGCACAATGGAAACAGAAATGGCGGGAACTCGCCGCGGATCAGAAGGGCAAAATCGTCGGCAAGCTGACGCGTGAAATCCAGGTGGCGGCTCGCCTGGGCGGCCCTGACCCGGATCTGAATGCACGGTTGTACGCGGCGCTGGTGGCGGCGCGGAAGCAGAGTGTGACGCGGGACTCCATCGAGCGCGCGATCGCCAAAGGCAGCGGGATCGGGGGGGAGCCGGTGAACTACCAGACAGTAATGTTTGAGGGCTTTGCGCCTCACCGGGTGCCCGTGATGGTGGAGTGCCTGACTGACAATAACAACCGCACATCCTCGGAAGTGCGGATGCTTTTTAAAAGCGGGAGCATGGGCACGCCAGGCTCGGTGGCGTGGATGTTTGAGCATTGCGGTCTGATCGAAGGCCAGCACAAGGACAAGAGCCTGGACATCGAGGTAGCAGCGCTGGAGGCGGAGGCGGACAATGTGGAGCCGCTGGAGCTGGATGAAGAGGATGCGGCGGGGCACATCGGCGCGCGTTTTTTCTGCCAGACGACGAGTCTGGATGTGGTGACAAAGGCGCTGAAGGCCGCAGGCTGGAATGTGACGACCTCGGAGATGCACTATCAACCGAAGGACTACCCGGAGCTCAGTGAGGAGCAGCGCGAGGAGGTGACGAACTTCCTGCAAAACCTCGACGGCAATGCGGATGTCCACCGTGTGTATGCAGCGATGAAGTGAGCCGGGTTACTCCTTCGTCAGCAGCTTCGGCACGAGCATCTGGATGAATGCCTCCGTGTCCTTCAGGGCTGTGAGTTCTGCGTAGGGGTCATCGATGCCGGTGGTGCTGTCCGGGAGCGGGACAAAGAAGGTGAGCAGGCTCCAGCGGTGGTTGAGATTCTTGAAAAAGGCGTCGCTGTAGGTTTTGCGCACATGCTCGTGATACCCGGCGCAGGTGGTGCCGTCGGAGCCGAGGTACCAGAAAAGGTTCAGGGCGCGGATGCGTGAGCGGCGACCCTCTTTGTCCTGCACGTCCTGATACATGTCCATGAGGGTGACGGTGATCTCCTTCTCTGCCAGGGGCAGGATGATGAGGGACTGGCGGCTGACTTTCCAGCCCTGGGCGGGAAGACATGAGTCGGGGGAGTGGAGTGAGCGCTTTTCTGCACCGCTGAGCACCAGGGTGGCGAGGATGGCGCGGTCTGACTTGGTGTAAAAGCGGCGCTGGATGCGCACGCCCTCGGGGAGGATGTTTTTTTCCCGCGAGGTCATGGGATGCTCCGTGCTGACGAAGGGGCCGATGAGACTGGGCATTTCGATGGAAATGCCGGGCGGTCCGACCTGATAGCTACCATCTGTGAGCGCACAGATGCCGAGCCCCCCGCCGAGGATGATGACGGCGGTGCCGATATGCAGCCACGAGTGGACGACCGGGGCGGCAGGCAGCATGCCTGCTTTTTTAGGCGTGGAGCGGGTGCGGCTCTCGAGCTTCTTTTCCAGCAGGGTGCAGAGGGCAAACATGCCTGCGAGGGCGACGCCGAAGACGGCGAAGCCCGCCATGCTGTGGTAAAAGCTCATCTCCTGGTGCTCGCCGATCTTCCGCCCGATGGCAAAGTCGGAGCCAAACCAAAGAGATCCAAGCGCGAGCAGCACCATGCGGACGAGATTTCCCAGCATGGCCAGCGGGATGGCGCTTGCCAGAAGGAGACCGCGCGCAGGCCAGGTCTTCAGAGATAGCCAGCCGTAGAGGGCGCTGAGCATGAGAAGGGAAAACAGCGAACGGATGCCGCTGCAAGGCTCTTCGACATCGAGTTGGAAGAGATCGCCCTGGGCGAGCCCGCGCTCTGGATCAACCGCAGAAAGAAGGCCGGTGCCCTCGGATGAAACGGGCACGCCGATGAGATTCAGCACGATGCCGGAGGCACGTGCCGTGATCATGCGCAATGGCAGGGCGAGCACGGACTCCAGCGGGATCATGGGCCAGGTGAAGACGAGGAAGGCCCAGGGGAAGAAGAGCCGCTTCAGCCACTCCATGCCGCCCAGCAGAAGGATGAGGCCGAGGGTGACGAGCTGCCCGGAAACGTAGCCAGGATAGGCGGTGTCCGCCTTGTAGCCGAACCAATAGAAGAGCATGCCCAAAGCCAGCACCGGGCCACCCAGCCAGGAGCCATTCACCGGCAGACCGACCAGACTCTTTTTCATCCGCAAGACCAGCCAGGCGACGATGGGCGGGGCGAAGAGGCAGAACCACCATTCACTGTCCTGGTCTGCTTTTCTCAAAATGCCGCCAATGATGCTGCTGCGCACATGGAACTCCCAATGCTGATACGGGAAGACCCCCAGCAGGATCACCAGCATCACGCCGCTAAGGCCGAGCATCACCCGACGCAGGGTTCTTTGTGGATCAGCAGTCGGATGGAGGGTGGGTGGCTCTGGCTGGGACATTCCAGGCGAGACTAGCGGCCACCTTCGGACACGACAAGCTCCATCCTCTGGTGGATTTCCAGTCAGGATGGTATCCAATCATACCTCTTCCCCTTTTGTATGACCGATACTCCAGAACCCAGTCTCGACCCAACCCAGCCCGCGACTCCAGCCTATGTGGTGGAGGAGACGTCTCGTGAGATCGCTCCAGAAGAGCCCCTTCAAGAACTGAACGAAGCTCCGCCCGAGTTTCCTGCCTACGAGTCGGAGGAGGTGTCTCAGTTTGTGGAATTGGAACCTGCCGAAATTGTTCCCATGGAGTACACGCCTGAAGAATGTCCGACTGAGGTGCGCGCTCCAACCAAGTGCTATCCTACTAAGCGCTATCCAACTGAGGTGAGTTCAACGGATAGCACCCCAGCGGACATCATTCCATCAAGCAGCACTCCCGTCGTACCCACAGTCCTGACGGAGGAAGTTCAGCAGAGGCCCCCGATCAGTTGGTCTGTTTTTCTCATCGCTCAAGGCAGCCTTTTGCTGGTGATTATTGGCGGCATCATCTGGCTGGATCAGGGGCGGGAGAAAGGGGTACCCGCTCCGGTGATTGTGCAGGCACCGGCCGTTGAGAAGCCCGCCGATCTCCCCAAAAAAGAAGACGTGGCGGCCCTCCAAACAAGTCTCAGCCGTGCCCAGGAGCAGATCATCGCTCTCCAGCGTCAGATTGATGCCCAAAATGCCGACCGTACCGGCACGCAGGCCCGTCTCCAGGAAATGGCGGACCGGATGGCGCTGGTGATCAAGCAGTCCTCCTTTGTCCCCAGTGCCGACGCTCAGAATCTCGGCACGAGAGACGCCGCCCAGGTGGCTGCCATGCTGCCCTCGGTCTCGCCCGCCACCAGCGAGCTCATTTTGCTCAAGGAGCGGAACCGACTCACGGACTACGCGGACAAGGCCATCGCCACTGGCGCACGAGAGTCGCTCCAGGCCATCGTCGAGGCGATGTTTGACCCGGCGCTGAAGCATCTGCGCCATGCCGCCGAGGCAGAGTTCCGCCGCGTGCAGGCCTATTTTGAGATCAGTTCCAGCATCGACCCCGCCTACAAGCTGCCTTTGCAGGAACTCTTCAAAGATACCCCCGTCCGCGCCGAAGCCGACCTCACGCCCGCCCAGCTCACGACGCTGCTGAACGATACCAAGCAGCCCTGGGAAGTGCGCCTGCGCTGCGCCTACCTCCTCCGTGCCAGCACTGACGCCGGGACGAATGCCGCTCTTCTGAAGGTCATCAAAGACGATCCCTCGCTCGATGTGGTGAAGCAGGCTCAGACCACCTTTGAAAAGCGAGTCGGCCAGCGCTTCAGGCTCTTTGACATCCCTTCCATCGAGGCCTGGTGGGATGCCCAGAAGGTGAAATGAGCCCCTGTCCTCCGCCGACTCCGAGCAACTTGCCGCTTGACCATCCCGCCAGCCACGCCACACGCATCCGCCCCACATGCCCGATCACCCAGTCATCACCATCGACGGTCCCGCCGCCTCCGGCAAAAGCAGCGTCGCGCGCCTCGTCGCCCAACGCCGCGGAGCCATCTATGTGAATACCGGTAATATGTACCGCGCCATGACCTGGGCCGTGCTCGACCGCCAGATCGACCCCGCTGATGCCGAGGCCGTGAGGCAAGCCTCCGCCGCCATCGAGATTCTGTCCCCCGTGGTAGCCGGGCAAACCCAAGTGCAGGTGAATGGCCGAGCTTTGACGGATGCCGACCTCAACAGTGATCCCGTGAACCGCGCCGTCTCTCATGTCGCCCGCGTTCCCGAGGTGCGGAACCGCCTTGTCGCTGAGCAACGCGCCCTCGCAGCGATAGGCCCGCTCGTCATGGAAGGGCGGGACATCGGCAGCGTCGTCTTTCCAGATAGCCCGCTGAAGTTTTACATCGATGCCAGTGAGGAAGTCCGCTCCGCCCGCCGCCGAGCCCAGGGGCATGCAGATCAAGTCGCCGAGCGTGACCGGCTGGACAGCACACGAAAAACCTCCCCGCTGGTGATTCCCGAAGGTGCCGTCGTCATTGATAATAGCCACCTCTCCCTGGAGCAGGCCGTCGAAGCAGTCCTCGCCCGGCTGCCCACTTCCTGATCTCAAGCCTTTCCTGTGATGAATCTTTCCTATCAGCTCGGTCACACCGTCTTTCGTGCTGTGGTGCGCGGCTTTTACGACTTCCGAGTCATCGGTTCTGAAAACCTTCACTTCGATGGCCCGGCCATCATTGCTGCCAACCACGTCAGCTTCCTCGATCCACCCTTCGTCGGGCAGGCTTTCGATGAACCTCTCTACTTTTTTGCCCGCAAAAGCCTTTTTGACCATCCCATCGCCGGCAAGCTGCTGCGTAGCTGGCAGGCTATTCCCGTGGATCGTGACAAGCCGGACACCTCCAGCCTGAAATCGACCATCCGCCTGCTAAAGTCGGGGAAAAAGATCCTCATGTTCCCCGAAGGCACCCGCAGCCCGGACGGTCAGCTACAAAAAGCTGAGGCGGGCGTGGGTCTCTTCCTGGCGAAAACCAGCGCCCCGGTGCTGCCCGTGCGCATCTTCGGCACTTATGAGGCTTTTCCGCGGGGAGCCAAGTTCCTCCGCCCGAGCTCCATCACCCTCGTCGTCGGGCAGAAATACCAGCCCGACCTTACCAGCGCCGCCTCGCATGGCCGTGATCTTTATCAGACACTGGCAGATGAAGTCATGCACCGGATCGCCGGGCTGACGCTGTGAACATGAAGATGACAAGGAAAGGGTTGCCAAGCCGCCATTCGAGCACCATCAAAAGGAGCTTGTGAAATTTTTCACAAATTCGGGTTGCTGCTCGTAGAGCACTCCTGATAATGCCGCGCCCCCCCCTCTTCTGATGGCACCTCTCTTCGCCAACATTGACCTCGCTTTTCTGATCACTGCCCTCGTTAAAATCGTGGGGTTCACGTTCATGATGATCCTGCCGCTGGTCACGGTGTGCGTTTACTTCGAGCGTCGCTTCTCGGCGATCATCCAGGATCGCGTCGGACCCAACCGCGTCGGCATCCCGTTGACGCTTCTCGGATTCAAAAGCGATTTCCAGATCCTCGGCATCGGTGGGCTTTTCCAGGCCGCAGCAGACGGGGTGAAGTTCATCCTCAAAGAAGACTTCACGCCCAAGTTCGTGAACACTTTTTATTATTGGCTGGCTCCTTGCCTGACTGTGGTGCCTGCTTTGCTGACCTGTGCCGTGTTACCCTTCGGTTCCGAGCTTGCCATCGCCGATCTGAACGGCCTCATCACGGCTCTCGGACTTCCCGCCTTGCCATCCATCCCGGTGCAGGCGGTGATCGCCGACCTCAACGTCGGTCCACTTTACACCTTCGCCATTGCCTCCCTTGGCGTTTACGGCATCGTGCTCGCTGGATGGGCATCGAATTCCAAATACCCCTTCCTCGGCAGCGTCCGCTCCTCGGCTCAGATGATCAGCTATGAGCTGTCGCTCGGCCTCTCGATCATCCCGGTCTTCATGGTCTTCGGTGAGCTGAACCTCGGCAAGATTGCCTCCTTCCAAGATGCACACGGCTGGCTGATCCTTCCGCTCTGGGGCGATGGCCTGACCCTGGGTCGCTGGGTGCTCTGGATTCCGATGATGATCTCCTTCATCATCTTCACCGTAGCGATGTTCGCCGAAACGAACCGTCTGCCTTTCGACCTTGCCGAGTGCGAAACTGAACTCGTCGGCGGCTACCACACCGAATACAGCTCCATGAAGTTCGCCCTCTTTTTCATGGGTGAATACGCCGCCATGATCATCGGCTCTGGACTGGCGGTGACGCTCTTCCTCGGCGGCTGGAGCATTCCTTTCTCCACGGTTCTTGGTCTCAATTTCGTCCCTGGCGACACCCCGCTCTGGCTCGGTCTGCTCCACATCGTCACTTTCCTGACGAAGGTCATCGGCTTCATCCTTTTCTTCATCCTCATCCGCTGGTCGCTGCCCCGTTTCCGCTTCGACCAACTGATGAAATTCGGCTGGTTGTTCATGTTCGAAGTCGCGCTGGCGAACGTCCTGCTCACCGCCGTCCTCATGATCTGGGTTCCATTGAAATAAATCTCCCCCCGAATGGCTACCATCATTGTTCAGCGTCCGAAGCTCGCCTGGCACGAGAAAATGTTCATCTCCACCCTGTTCAAAGGGTTGAAGATCACTCTCGGGCACGCGCTCCGCACCTTCCTCCAGATCGCCGGCAAGAAGCCGAAGGTCACCATGGAGTATCCTGAGGAGAAGTGGGACAGCCACCTCCCCGAGTACTACCGCGGCGCGCCCGCTCTCGTCACCGACGAGCAGGACCGCGAGCGCTGCGTGAGCTGCCAGCTCTGCGAGTTCATCTGCCCGCCGAAAGCCATCAAAATCATCCCCGGCGAGATTCCCAGCGACGATCCTTGGGCTAAGGTCGAGAAGCGCCCCAAAGTCTTCGAGATCGACATGATCCGCTGCATCTACTGCGGCATGTGCGAGGAAGTCTGCCCCGAGCAGGCCATCTATCTCCGCAAAGATTACGCCATCACCGGCCTCAGCCGGCAGGAAATGGTCCACGACAAAGCACGCCTCTATGAGATTGGCGGCAAGCGCGTGGGCCTCGTGAACAAGTGGAACGAACTCAAGTAGCCTCGATGCCTCCCCTTCTTTTCTACCTCTTCGCCCTCATCACCCTCGGCTTCGGTCTGAATGTGGTACTCGCGCGCAATCCGGTGACGAGCGCCCTGTCTCTCGCGGTCAGCTTTGTCGGTCTCGCGGCCCTCTTCATCAGCCTGGAGGCCTACTTCATCGGCACGCTTCAGGTGCTCGTCTATGCAGGCGCGGTAATGGTGCTTTTCCTCTTCATCATCATGCTCATGGACATCAAAGCGGAGTCAGTGGCAGCTCGCACGAACATCGCCGCCATCGCAGCAGGTGTCGTCATCGCTGCCATTTTGGCCGTGCAGATCGCCACCGTCTCCAGCCAGCTTTCCATCAGTGCACAGTCATCAGAGCAAGCCGCTCTTTCCCTGGAAAAAGCCGGTGCCCAATGGGAAGCACGCGGCAAGGAAAACATCCCCACCATCTCCCGCGACCTCAAGGCAGGCACTCTGCCGGACGCGAAGCTGATGGGTGAGACGCTCTTCTCCAAATACGCCTTCCATCTGCAAGTCGTCGGCCTGCTGCTCCTCGTGGGCACCGTCGGTGTCGTGGCGCTCAGCAAACGTGACAGCAAGGAGGCCGCGCAGCCATGATCACTCTGAATCATTACCTCGTCGTTAGCGGCATTCTCTTTGCCCTCGGGCTGGCAGGGGTCATCGCCCGCCGAAACATCCTCATCATCTACATGTGCCTGGAGATGATGCTCAGCGCCGGGAACCTCGCCCTCGTCGGCTTCTCCCGCTTCCATGTCACCGACGGACTGCCTGACTACACCGCTCAGGCCCTCGTCTTCTTCACCATCACCGTCGCCGCCGCCGAGGTGGCTGTCGGCCTCGCCATCATCGTCGCCCTCTTCCGCACGAAGCAAAGTGTGGAGGTCGAAGCCGTCACCAAACTTCAAGGCTGATTCAGGCACTCCAACTGAGAAAAGCGAACTGAGAACTTCACATGCCCGACCCGGACTCCACCTCATCCAGCCTGCCGACGTTGCTGCTTCTTTTGCCGCTGCTTTCCGCTCTGGTGATCCTGCTTGCCCATCGCATGCTCAAAGGTGCCTGCGTGATGATCTCAATCTTCTCGGCGGCCGTTTGTTTCCTCATCAGCCTCATGCTGCTCGGCACCAAGGATGCGGGCGTCGAAGTGGGCACTCCTTTGATGCTCCTGCCCTTCATCGAAGTCGGCAAGTTCCGCGTCGCCATTGATGCGCTCATCGACCAGCAAAGCCGGGGCATGATGTTCATAGTCACCTCCATCGGCCTCTTCGTGCATCTCTTCTCAGTCGGTTACATGAAGGACGACGAAGCCAAGGAGCGCTTCTTCGGTGCCCTATCCCTCTTCATGTTCTCCATGACTGGCATCGTCCTCTCGGGGAACCTCGTGATGATGTTCATCTTCTGGGAACTCGTCGGCCTCAGCTCCTATTTGCTCATCGGCCACTGGTTTGAGAAACCCAGCGCTGCCGAAGCCTCGAAGAAAGCCTTTCTCACCAATCGCATCGGCGACTTCGGCTTCATGATCGGCATCCTGATGCTCTTCATGGCCAACCATGGCGACGTCACCTTCACTGGCCTGCACGACAGCTTCGCGCAGGGCACCATGCACGACACCGCGAAGCTCCACCCCACCTTCATGATGATCGCCGCGCTCGGCATCTTCATGGGAGCCATGGGCAAAAGCGCCCAGTTCCCCCTCCACGTCTGGCTTCCCGACGCCATGGAGGGCCCCACGCCCGTCTCCGCCCTCATCCACGCCGCCACCATGGTCGCTGCCGGTGTGTTCATGCTCGTCCGCTGCGCCTTCGTCATCGAGGCCTCACCCGACGCCGCCACCACCATCGCATGGATCGGTGGCATCACCGCGCTCATGGCCGCGCTGATCGCCACGCAGCAAAACGACATCAAGCGCGTGCTCGCCTACTCCACGCTTTCCCAGCTTGGCTACATGGTCATGGCCGTCGGACTCGTTGCCATGCAGGCCACCGGCCATCACGATGCCGCCGCTCCCGGCCATCCCGCGATGTTCCACCTTTACACACATGCTTTCTTCAAAGCCATGCTCTTTCTCGGCTCCGGTGCCGTCATCTATGCCTGCCATCACGAGCAGGACATCTGGAAGATGGGTGGCCTTGCCAAGCACATGCCCGTCACCTTTGCCACCTTCGCCATCGGCACCGCATCGCTCATGGGTGTGCCTTACCTTACCAGCGGCTTCTGGAGCAAAGAAGCCATCCTCGGCGTCGCTTTTGAAGTTCCCGGCGGTTCCCCTCTCTTCTGGATCGGTGTTGCCACGGCCCTGCTGACCGCCTTCTACATGACGCGTATGTTCGTCATCGCCTTCCTCGGCAAACCCCGCACCGAGCACGCGCATCACGCCACCGAGGCCCCGATCGTGATGCTCCTGCCGCTCGTGTTTCTCGCTGTCCTCACCATCATCTCGCCATGGGATTGGGCCGCCAACATGCTGGAAGCTCTCAAGCCCCATCACGCCGAGACCCACAGCACTGTCCTCATCGCTTCCATCCTGGCCCTGATCATCGGTTCCGGCGCAGGTTTCGTCCTCTACAATGGCAAAGACAGCGACCCGCTCGCCTCCAAATCCCTCGCCAAGGTCTTCGCCAACAAGTTCTACTTCGATGAACTCTACGCCGTGCTCGTGAAAGTCCTCCAGGACGGCGTCGCTTGGGTCATCACCGGGCTGGAGCGCATCTTTGTCGATGGCATTTTCGCCCGCCTTCCCGCCTTTGCGGCCAAGCGCCTCGGCTCCGCTGCTCGCGTGCTGACCGGTGGCCACCTCCAGGGCTACACTTTCCTCCTCGGTGCAGGTCTGCTGCTCGTCATCTACCTCGCCGTCTTCGTCCTGCCCCAGATGGGTCATTGATCTCCTCCCGGAATGAGTCCCCTCGAAATCGTCATCCTCCTGCCCCTGCTTGCCGCCCTCGCGGTCTGGCTCGGTGCCCCTGCTCGTGCCACCTCCGTCGGTACCGCTGTCCTGAATCTGCTGATCGTCCTCGGCCTCGTCTGGCAGTTCAAATCCGCCTCTGCTGGCAAGGCAGGCTTTGCCTATGAAAGCGCCCGCATCGTGCTGGACAACCCCGCCATCGCCTTCGCCGTCGGTGCCGATGGCCTCGCGCTTATCCTCGCCCTGCTCACTGCTCTCGTCACCTTTGCCGCCGTCTGGCAGATCAGCCCGGACAAGCCCGGCATCTACCACATCGCCTCGCAGTTGATCGCGGGTGGAGCCTTCGGAGCCTTCCTTTGCACCGACGTTTTCTTCCTCTACGCCTTCCACGAACTCGCGCTCATCCCCACCCTCCTCATGATCGCCAATTACGGTCATGGCGATGACGAGCACCGCAAAGCCGTTGCCTGGAAAACCACCGTCTATCTCGGCGCAGGCAGCCTCGTCCTGCTCGCCGGACTTGCCTGGGTCGTGCTTGAGTTCAGCGGCGGCGAAAAGCTCACCTTCGACCTCACCGCGCTGAAAGCCCAGGCCGCCGCCACCCCGCTGCCAGCCGCACAGCAGGCCACCATGGCCTTCGTGCTTCTGCTCGGCTTCGGCACGCTTGTCTCCCTCTTCCCGCTGCATTCCTGGGCCGCTCCCGCCTATGCTTCTGCGCCAACTCCTGTCGCCATGCTGCACAGCGGTGTGCTGAAAAAGTTCGGCCTCTATGGTCTGCTCCGCATCGCTTTGCCCCTCCTGCCGCAGGGCTTCCAGGCCGAATGGGTGCAGCAGGCTCTGCTCTACATGCTTTTGGGGAACATCCTCATCATGGGCTTCGTCACCATCCATCAGAAGCGCCTCGACGACATCCTCGCGAACTCCTCCGTCATGCACATGGGCTACATCTTCCTTGGCCTCGCTGCCGGGACCGAGATCGCCCTTCGCGGTGCCGTGCTCTTGATGTTCGCCCACGGCATCAGCATCGCCCTTCTCTTCGCTCTCGCCGGACGCCTCCGCAGCCAGCTCGGCACGCTTGAGTTGAGCAAACTTGGCGGACTCGGCTCCCACGCCCCCGTCTTCACCGTCATCTTCGCCTTCGGAGCCTTCGCCTCCATCGGCCTGCCCGGCCTAGCGAACTTCGCCGGTGAGGTAATGGTCTTCATCGGTTGCTTTACAGCTTGGGGTGTCACCAGCTTCGGCCCGCTGCAATGGACCGTCGCCTTTGCCCTCTGGGGTGTCGTGATGTCTGCCGTTTACATGCTCCGCGCCTACCGCAGCATCTTCCACGGCACCGCCGCCGCCGGTCACTTCATGAAGGACCCCGCCTTCAGCCAGCGCGTGCCTTTGATCCTTCTCGCCGCTGTCCTGCTCATCGCCGGTTGCTGCCCCTGGCTGCTTCTTGGCCTCATGAAAACCGACCTCGCCACCGTGGCCGAGGCTGCATCCACCGCCGTCCAGGGTGCCACCAAGGCCGCCGCCGGAACCGCTCACTGATTCCTTATGTCCGTCTTCACCATCGAAGCCTCCCTCGCCATCCTGGGCCTCGTGCTCCTGATGCTTGAGGCCTTCGCGCCCGACATCTCCCGCCGCACCATCGCTGCCATCAGCATCGCTGGCACCGCGCTCGCGCTCGTCCTCTTCCTCACCGTCGTCAGCAGCGACACCGCCAGCCTCCCCGGCTTCCTCCTCCCCTGGATGGCGCTCGACTCCCTGGCCATGTTTTACAAGGGCCTTGCCTTGGTGATCACCCTCATCGTCCTCTGGCTGACCCACGAGTGCACCCCGTATGTCAGCAAATACACCGTTGATGGCCGAGTGACCGAGCTCTTCAGCATCCCGCTCATCGTCTGCTCCGGCATGATGTGGATGGCTGCCGCCCAGGACCTCGTCACCGTCTTCGTCGCGCTTGAGCTCGTCACCGTCTCCTTCTACGTCCTCGTCGCCTTTGCTCGCAAAAGCAGCCTCGCTCTTGAAGCCGGGGTCAAATACCTCATTCTCGGCGCTCTCAGCACTGGCGTGCTCATCTTTGGCATCGCCTGGACCTACGGAGCCACCGGCAGCCTCAGCTACGAAGGCATCAGCAAAGCCCTCGCCCTTTCTACCACCGCGAAAGGCCCCGCCCTCCTCGGAGCCGCCTTCCTGCTCGCTGGGCTTTGCTTCAAAGTGGCAGCCGCCCCTTTCCAAAGCTGGGTCCCTGACGTCTATCAGGGCGCTCCCATCCCCGTCACCACCTTCCTCTCCGTCGGTTCCAAGGCCGCCGGCTTCGTCGTCCTCACCCGTGTCGTCGATGCCTTCCTCGTCGAAGGTTCCATCATCGGTTCCGAGGTCAAAGCCCTCCTCCTCATCCTTGGTGCTCTGACCGTCCTGCTCGGCAGCCTGCCCGCCATGTTCCAGCAGAGCGTGAAGCGCCTCCTCGGTTACTCCAGCATCAGCCACGCCGGATACCTCGTCCTCGCCCTCGCCTGCCACGACAGCCTCCGCAGTGAAATGTCCTCCGGCGGCATCGTCGCCTTCTACCTCGGCACCTACCTGCCCATGACCGTCCTCGCCTTCCTCGTCCTCGCCGTCCTTCGGGTGAATGGCGGCGGCGAAGACATCCGCGACTTCCGCGGCCTCGGCAAACGCTCCCCGCTGCTCGCACTCGCCATGACGATCGCCCTCGCCTCCCTCGCCGGACTTCCCCTCACCGCCGGTTTCATGGGCAAACTCTTCGTCTTCATCAGCCTCGCCGACCAAGCCTACTGGGGCGCCCTCGTCTGCGCCGCCATCGGTGCCGCCGCCGGCTTCTACTACTACTTCCGCGCCATCGTCGCCATCCACAGCAGCGACAGCGGCCTCGCCTCCCAGCCCCTCACGGTCAACACCGCCTCCAAAGCCGGAGCCATCGTCCTCTCGCTGGCGATCATCGTCCTCGGCGTCTATCCCAAGCCGCTCCAGAAGATCTTGGTCAAAGACGCCCCGGTGGCCGTGAAGGCGCATTGATCCTTCACAAGGGAATCATTTTACTCACCATCATTTTACCATCCGGCTTGGGGTAGAATGATGAAGGGTAAAATAATGGAAGACATCTCCCATCCACCAGAGTGAGCTTGCCCTCCCCCAGCCGGACGTGATGGAATCGAGCATGACCGAATATCAACCGCCGAAAAAGGGCTGGGACTGCCTCCAGTGGTTCGCTGTCTTGATTGTGCTCGTCATCACTTTCTCGCTCTTCATGCCGACTTTCGGGGTGCTTCAAGAAGACGTCCTTCAAACAACTACCTCAAACAACTGCCGTCAGATCATGATGGCACTGCGGATCTGGGCCAATGACAACGGCGGCGTCTATCCCGACGCCAAACTTCCCGGCGTTAAAACCTCGAACGAGGTCTTTCGGGTCTTGTTTACGGAGGAGATCATCCAAGATGAACGCATCTTCGGCGGCAAAGCGACTCGTTACCAACCTGACAACAACATCGGTGAAGCACCAGACTACACCCAAGCCCTCCTAAACAACGAAAATCACTGGATGATGGCTTCGGGCTACCAGACCTAGACACCCGGTCATTTCCCCTTCGTGTTTGAGAATGCCATGTCACCCGACTGGCCCCTCACTTGGGATAAGGACAAGGTGGTGCAGCCTGTTCGTGGACGGGTATGGAAAGGTGGCAAGATCATCGTGGGAAGGGCCGACAACAGCGTGAATCTGGAAACGCTGGAGAAGACCTCAACGGGCTATCAGCTCCCGGAATCATTTCTCAAACCTCGTGGTAAGGAAGCCGTGCCCAGACTCTCCATTCTCGATATTCATGATGAATCACCGCAGGAAGATAGCCTGCCACCCGGCTTGCCACTGCCACCATACGGCTTGCCAGGTCTTCCAGGCAGTCCAGGCCAATGATTTCATCCCGACACCAGCCTCCGCATGAAGCTCAAAATCCTCCTCAGGCTCCTCTTTGTCGCGAGCATGGTTTTGCTGATCTTCGTGGCGGCTGTGACTATCGCGCCCCAATGGCGGCAGACGGAGCTGATGCGCCAATCAGAGTCGATCCATGAAGCCCTCAAGGCTTACCAACTGAAGCACGGAAGCTACCCTGATGCTCTCGAACAGATCGGCATTCCATCTCGGGAAGAAGGCCCCATTTACTACCAGCGCGAGGGCAGCTCCTACCTGCTCTGGTTCGGCACCCGCCTCGGCGAATCTCGGACCTACCGTTCCAGTGAAGGCAATTGGAGATAGTGCTACGCCGCGCATCACCACAGCTTGTGATTTTTGTGATTTCACAAATGCGTAAATCCTGGAGGACAGCTCCCATCCACCACAGTGAACTTGATCTCCCCCATCTGGACGTGAAGGAATCAGGAATGACCGAATACCAACCGCCAAAAATCAGTGCCATTCCCCCCCCTGCCATCTCCCCACCTTCTCATCAGGCGGCACGATGAGATCGAGCAGCAGGCCGTCTTTGGCGATGCAGAGACGGCGAAGAAGAGGAAAAGGGCAAATTTCATGTTTTTGGTTACTGGTTTTGTCGTCTCGTGTGGCAACGAACAACTACGAACAATGAACCAACAACCACTAAGCGTCAGTATTTCGGGAAGATGGCTGGGGTCGGGAAACGCTCTTCGAGGCTGTCTCCGAGGTATTCCTCGCGTGGCACTTGGACTTGGGGCCAGTTCGTGGGACGGACGCGGACGACTCGGCCGGGGCGGATGCCTTCGATGATGAGGTCGGTGTCAAAACGGATCTGGATGCCACTGCTGCCGGTGGGTACATTGCCGGGTACTTTCGTGGTATCCAAGATGGTTCCCTTTGAGGCCATGTGCGCGGGTCCGTAGGCACCGTGGGTGTGTTTCAAGGTGTTCTCGACGGCATTCATCAGGGCCGGGACATCTTTTTTGAAATCGGCGTAGAGCGAGTCGTCCATGCCACCAAACAAAGTCGCGGTCACGGTGGCACGGCCGAACTTGCCGTACTCGATGGCATCGACCCACGCAGCCATCCACCGGCTGCGGATGAATGCCTTGTGCGTTTCGGTTTGGTGTTTAGCGGCGCGCTGCGTGGAGACGTCGTCGAGCCAGATGTCGGAGATGTGAAAGCGGGTGAAGATGCCGTCCGGTGTGGGCCTCCAAGTGATGCCGAGCAGGACGGACTGACCGCCGAGCGCTTTTTTGCCGTCCGCAGGCCATGCGCCTTCGGCGATGAGTTCCTCGATGCTGAGCTGTTCGCGACCACGCCAGATGCGGGTGGCGGCATCGAAGGTCATCTTTTCCTCGGTCGCTTTGGCATCGCCGCCTTGCTTCGGCTCGCGGCTGGCGATGATCATGCCTTCGTTGTTTTTGAGGTGCACGTCCTTGAGCTTCCAGACCAAGCCCTCGCGCTGGCAGTGGCTGGGCTCGTCTTCGAGCAGGAGGACGTGGTTCTCGGCGGGGGCGATGCCAGTGCCACGGTTGTGGTTCGCGTCGATGTTCTTGCTATCGACCGGCAGCACCGGCACGGCGGAAGTCTTCGGGTCAGGTGGGAGAAAAGCGCGGACATGCATCACAGTGCCGAGCGGGATGTCCCGCAAGTCCGCCGGTGCGCCGTGATAACTCACGATGCCGTAGGGCAGCATGGCGAAGGGGTGCGGATCGTTGCGGAAAAACATGCCAGATCCCTGCACGCGAATGCTGCCGCGGCGGTTCGCATGATCGACGAAGACGAGTTCGCCACGGTAAGAGTGCGCTTTTTCCAAAGGAGGGAACTTCCCCGCTTCGGGGCGGAAGGGTTCAACTGCGCCGGTTCCTGGTTCCTTGTTTTTGGTGCTTGGTTCGTTGGTGGTAGCGTTTGCCTGAATGGCAAACAAGCCCGCGAGAGCCAAGGTTTTAGAAACGAAGAACAAGGAACGATGAACAGGAAACGGTTTCATAGGAAGATCAGTATTTCGGAAAGATGGCCGGGGTGGGGAAGCGCTCGTCGATGCTGGAG